>CATPCJ010000481.1 GCA_955652915.1 uncultured Bryobacteraceae bacterium | reverse complement strand
GGTAATCCGCCCTTGTGGCGGATTGGTAATCCGCCCTTGTGGCGGATTGGTAATCCGCCCTTGTGGCGGATTGGTAATCCGCCCTAACGGGAACAGGAAAATCGCCGATTTACAATCGGCCGGCAGGTTACCAACCTGCCCTACAACTATGAGCGGCCTAGAATGGATCGTTGAAGCACACGGCTGCAATTCCGGCGCGCTGGCGGATTTGCACGCGCTCGAAGCGCTCTTCGAAACTTTAATTGGCGCCCTGCACCTGCATCCGCTCGGTAAAACCAATTGGCACCAGTTCCCGACCACCGGAGGAATTACGGGCGTGAGCCTTCTTGCGGAATCGCATCTGGCCTGTCATACGTTTCCGGAATATGGATCGCTTTGCCTGAATCTCTTCTGTTGCCGGCCACGCCCGGGGACGGATTTTGAGGCGCTGCTGAAGAAGGAATTCGGCGCGTCGAGAGTGTGCGTGCGCCAGTTCGAACGTCCCTACCAGCCATGAGCGCCCCGGCTGCGAATTGCCCCAATTGCGGCGCGCCCGTGGTGTTTCGTTGGTCCAGCGCGGTTCAGACCACTTGCGAATTTTGTCATTCCATCCTGGTGCGCACGGATGTGGATCTTAAAAAAGTAGGCGAAGTCGCGGACCTTCCGCCGGACGCGTCGCCCATCCAGATCGGCAGTGAAGGAGTTTATCAAAACAAAAGTTTCGTGGTCATCGGACGAATCATGTATGCGTACGAGCAAGGCGGCTGGAATGAATGGCATCTGATCTACAACGACGGCACGAGCGGTTGGCTTTCGGACGCGCAACTGGAGTACGATCTGTCGTGGTTGACGCAGCCGCCGGTTTCGCAGCCGTTGCCGGCGCACGATGTTGTCAATCGCGGTAAGAGATTCGAGTGGAATGGCAAGATCTATGAAGTCACCTCGATAACCAAGGCCCACTACCAGGGTGTGCAGGGCGAGCTGCCTTTTCAATATTGGGATAAAGCCGACGCGGTTTTCGCCGACCTTCGCACCACTGACGGCGATTTCGCGACTATTGACTACAGCGACAGTCCGCCGAAACTTTATCTGGGACGTCCGGCGGAATTTGAGGAGTTGCATCTCAAGAATCTTCGACAATTCGAGGGTTGGGCGTGATGCGGAGTCCCTCAACAACGGCTCCACACAGGCAAGAATGCCGGTGCTGCAGGTACACCCATGAGTAGTCCGTTGGTTGGTCCTCCGGTCGCCAAGGCAAAAGCGCTGTCCTGCCCGAACTGCGGCGGAGCCGTGGAAATTCGCGGTTTCGCCCATACACTCTCGGTTGTTTGCCCGAGCTGTTTGAGCGTGCTCGACGCCACTACTCCTGAATTCGAAATCCTGCAAAAGTTCCACGGCAAGCAGCGATTCCAGCCTAAGATTCCCCTGGGGTCGCGCGGAAAGATCGGCGATATCGTTTACGAAGCGATCGGATTTCAGGTACGCGAAGGCGGCTCGGACGACGACACGTTCGGTTGGGAAGAATATCTTCTGTTCAACCCGTACAAGGGCTTTCGATACTTGAGCGAGTTCCAGGGACACTGGAATTTCATTCGCGGCTTGAGCGCACTGCCGATAGAGACACGTTCCGGCATGAAACCCGCCATTCAAATGCTGGGACGGACTTACGTGGGCTTCGACTCCATGAAGGCCCGGACTAGCTTCGTTCTGGGCGAATTTCCCTGGCAAGCGCGCGCCGGCGACGTAGTGCAGGTGGACGACTATGTTGACCCGCCCCGGATGTTGTCTTCGGAAAAAACGCAAGACGAAATCACTTGGTCGCTGGGCGAGTACATCGCCGGGCCGCAGCTTTGGAAGGCATTTGGCCTGCCCGGATCGGCGCCGCCGGCCACGGGCGTATTCGCCAATCAGCCATCGCCTCTCGCCGGCAAGGTCCGCTCCGCGTGGCACACCTGGCTGTGGCTGAACGTGGCGCTGGCGGCGGTGGCGTTTCTGTTCACCACGTTGTCCACCCGACGCAACGTCTTTGAGCAAACCTACACCTTCGAACCGCGCGCGAAGACCGAGAGTTCGTTTGTCACTCCAACGTTCGAACTCACGGGACATACGTCGAACGTCGAGATAACAACCCGTACGGATTTGTACAATAGCTGGGCATATTTCAACTTCGCGCTCATCAATGAAGAAACCGGGCATGCGTTCGATTTCGGCCGCGAGGTAAGCTACTACGTCGACGGAGGCGAAGCGGAAGGGAAGGCTATCGACTCGGTGACAATTCCCTCCGTGCCATCGGGACGATACTATTTAAGGGTCGAACCCGAAATGGATTCCAAGGGCACGCGGATAAACTATACAATAGCTGTGCGCCGCGACGTTCCGCACTATACTTTTTTCTGGATCGCGGCGCTGTTGCTGCTGATTCCGCCGATCCTTACCAGCATACGAGCGGCGAGTTTCGAGGCTAGCCGCTGGCGCGAAAGCGACTACGCGCCAGCCACCGACGGAGGTGAGTGATTGTTTAACCATCCCTTGTTTTTGCTTTACGGCGCGTTGTTGATCGGGGGAGCCACCGTGGCGCAGTATCGCGGTTGGACGGCGACGAAAATCAACGAACAGAAAGTTCTGCCGAAATCGATTCGCGATAACCCCGGCGCGTACCGTTCTATGTACGGCGGATATTCCCGATACAGCGGAGGCAAATAAAATGAGTGAATTTCATCCGGCGTTTATTCTCAACGCCATCGTGTACGCGCTGCTCGGCATCGTCATCTTCGTTGCCGTGTTCGCGGTGATCGATAAGATGACGCCGTACCATCTTTGGAAGGAAATCGTGGAGGACAAGAACATCGCCCTGGCGGTGCTGGTGGGCGCGATGTCCATCGGCATGTGCATCATCATCGCCGCGGCAGTGCACTAGAATTTGTGGGGCAGGCTGGTAACCTGCGGCCGATTGGCAATCGGCTTATCGCCGAAGGTCGAGTGCCACTCGACGGCAGGTTGCCAGCCTGCCCCACATTTAATGTCCCTTGCTCTTTTTCTCTCCGTTTTCCTGATTGCCGCTTGCGGGCTCATCTATGAGCTGATCGCCGGAACGCTTGCCAGCTACCTGCTTGGCGATAGCGTCTTTCAGTTTTCCACCATCATCGGCTGCTACCTTTTCGCGATGGGCATCGGCAGCTATCTTTCAAAGTTTCTGCATCGCGGTTTGGTGGCGCGCTTCGTGTACATCGAATTGATGGTGGGGTTGGTCGGCGGATTTTCCTCGTCGCTGCTGTTCCTTGCATTCGCGTATACCGAGGCGTTTCGCCTGGTGCTTTATGTGGTCGTGATTCTGGTAGGAACGCTAGTGGGATTGGAAATCCCGCTGCTGATGCGGATTCTCAAGGAGCGCTTCGAATTTCGCGATTTGGTGTCGCACGTCTTGACCTTCGATTACCTGGGGGCGCTCGGCGCATCGCTGCTATTTCCCATCTTGTTAGTACCGAAATTGGGCTTGGTTCGCTCCGCGTTGCTCTTCGGGATCTTTAATGCCGGCGTGGCGTTATGGTCAACTTTTCTTTTTCGCGGCCAACTCGGCGGCGGATACGGCTTGCGCGCCGCATGTTTCGCGGTGCTGGCGATGCTGGGGGCGGGAACCGTCTTCGCGGATCGTATCTCGTCGGCCGCCGACAACAGCCTCTACGCCGACGAGGTGATTTTCAGCCGCAACACGAGATATCAACGCATCGTCCTGACAAAATGGAAAGACGATTTGCGGCTGTTCCTCAATTCGCATCTGCAGTTCAGCTCTCGAGATGAATATCGTTATCACGAGGCTCTGGTGCATCCCGGACTTGCCGCGCTGCCGGGGGCGCGGCGCGTTTTGGTGGCCGGCGGAGGCGACGGACTCGCGGTGCGTGAAATTCTGAAGTACCCCAGCATCGAGAGCGTCACGCTGGTGGATCTCGATCCCGAGATGACCCAGCTTTTCACGCGGCATCCGGTGCTTTCCGCCATGAATCAACATGCCTTCAGCGAGCCGCGCGTGCATGTGATCAACGCCGACGCGTTCCGCTGGCTGGACGGCAATCCGGATCGCTTCGATTTCATCGTGGTGGACTTTCCCGACCCCACCAGTTACTCGCTGGGCAAGCTTTTCACCACCACGTTTTACCGCTTGGCGGCGAAACATCTGAACGCGGGCGGGCTGATGGTCGTGCAAAGCACGTCGCCGCTATTCGCGCGCCAATCGTATTGGTGTATCGTCGAAACGGTGAAGCAGGCCGGGCTGCGGACGTATCCTTATCATCTCTATGTCCCGTCGTTTGGTGAATGGGGATTTGTGATCGGCAGCCTGGTTCCCTATGAAGCGCCGCGGCAGTTGCCTTCAGGTCTGCGATTTTTGGCCGCGCGAAATATTCCGGAGCTGTTCAGTTTTCCGAATGATATGCAGCCGGTGCCGGTGGAAGTGAATCGCTTGAACGATCAGATACTGGTGCGATATTACGAACGCGAATGGAAAGACATAGCGAGGTAGGTGGGGCGGGCAATCCTGCCCGCAGCCGGCTTTCAGCCGGCCCTGGAGTTTGGACATTCTTATGTGGGGCAGGATGGCATCCTGCGGCGGATTGGTTAATCCGCCTGGTGTTGGACCGGAATTACTTACGGGCCGATTGCCAATCGGCCGCAGGTTAACAACCTGCCCCACAACGGCAGGGTGACACTGTAGAAAAGCAGCACATTAGGCTGGTCAAGATTGTCAACAATTAGCTGGGACAGCACATTAGCAAGCGGTACCCGCCGCCAGTTCCTCGGCCTGGCGCCCGCGCTGCTGCTCGCCCGCAAAACCGACCGGCCCATCGGCGGCGCCTTCGTGAACGATTCTTTCGCCAACGGCCATCGGCTTCGCGACCGCGCTGCCTTTCGCGCGTCATCCCGCCAGATCCGCGTACCCATTGTGATCGTCGGCGGCGGCATCGCGGGGCTGAGCGCGGCTTGGCGTCTCGATAAACGAGGCATACGGGATTTCGTTCTGCTCGAAATGGAAAAGCAAGCCGGCGGCAATGCCCGCTGGGGTGAAAACGATGTTTCGAAGTTTCCATGGGCGGCGCATTACCTGCCGGTGCCGGCGAAGGGCGAATCGTTGGCGCGTGAGTTAATGGAAGAGCTGGGCGTTTTTCGCGATGGAAAGTGGGACGAGCGAGCGCTTTGCTTCGATCCACAGGAACGGCTTTTTTTACACGGCCGATGGCA
Organism: uncultured Bryobacteraceae bacterium; assembly: GCA_955652915.1. GTDB lineage: Bacteria > Acidobacteriota > Terriglobia > Bryobacterales > Bryobacteraceae > Palsa-89. The sequence continues at coordinate 2,341 of CATPCJ010000481.1, read as the reverse complement.
GGAAGGGATCGAGCCGGAAATTGGATCCACGCCCAAAGATCGGGAGCAGTACAAGCGATTCAACGACACAATCGCTGAATTGCGGGCCACCGGCCAGTTCACGATCCCCATGGAACGTGGAGCGAGATCCTCGCCGCTGGATCGAGGGTCGATGGGGGGTTGGCTCGCGGACCATCGCTTCGATTCGACTCCATTGCGCTGGTACGTCAACTATGCTTGCCGCGACGACTACGGCGCTTCGGCGGAAGATACTTCCGCGTGGGCCGGCATCCACTATTTCGCCGCTCGCGACCCGGAAGAAAAAGGTCCGCTCACGTGGCCGGAGGGCAACGGCTGGATCGCGCAACGGCTGCTCGAAAAGCTCAATCGCTATGTTCGCACCGGCGCGGGCGTCTACCGGATCGCGCGCGATCGGAGCAAGCTGCGTGTATTCACGGAAGAAATCGAATACATCGCCGATTGGGTGATCTTCGCGGCCCCGACTTTTCTTGCGTCCTACATCATCGAAGGCATGCCGCCCGCGGCCGGATTCCAATACTCGCCGTGGTTGACCGCGAATTTAACGCTCGACCGCATTCCCGCGCAGAAGGGCGCCGAAGCCGCCTGGGACAATGTGATCTACGATTCGCCGGCGCTGGGTTATGTGAACGCGACGCACATGAGTCTGGCGGCGCACGTGGAGCGCACGGTGTGGACCTTCTATTGGTCGCTGGCCGAATACACGCCGCAACAGGCGCGAACGTTGCTGCTGGCGAAGGATTGGAACTACTGGAAAGAAGCGATCCTCAACGATCTTTCTCGCGCCCATCCCGAAATCCGCCAGTGCGTCAGGCACATCGACATCATGCGTTGGGGACATGCGATGGTCCGTCCAGCTCCGGGCTTCATGTTCTCGGCCGAGCGGGAAAAATGGCTCAAACCGCAGGGTCACATTTACTTCGCTAACTCGGACCTCAGCGGTTTCTCCATCTTCGAAGAGGCGCAATACCGCGGCGCAAAGTGCGGCGACATTGCGTTCCGGTAGACTAAGGAAATGCGAATCGTACTTGCCTTTCTGGGAATGGGCGCGTTCCTGCTCCAAGCGGCCGACGCCAATATCACGGCCGCCGAGCGCGCTCACGCAATCCAACTTCTGCAGGACTCGCAAAAAGAATTTCTGGGGTTGGTGGAGGGCCTGAGTGAGGCGCAGTGGAATTACAAGGCTGGGCCGGACCGTTGGTCGGTGGGGGAAACGGCCGAACATATCGTGCTGGCGGAGGGCGGACTTTTTTCCGGCGTGGAACGAGCGATGGCCGCGCCGCCGAATCCCGACTGGGAAACAAAGACGCGCGGCAAGACCGAGTTCATCGAAAAGGTAATGGTGGATCGCAGCCACAAGGCGCAAGCGCCCGAGCCGATTCAACCGCACGGAAAACTCTCCCACGAGGAGGTGATCGCGCGTTACAAGATCGTGCGCGCCAAGACCCTGAAATTCGCCGAGGAAACCGAGGTGGCGTTGAAAGAACGCACCGCCGAGCACCCCTTCCCCGTCTTCGGCACGCTGAATGCTTATCAATGGCTGATTTACATCCCGCTGCACAACATGCGGCACAATCAGCAGATCGCCGAAGTAAAGGCCACCGCCGGATTTCCAAAGTAATGTGGTACAGGCTCCGGTCGTGAACCGGACGGACGGCGTAGGCGATTAGCGCCAGGTTCTGTTTTACCGTTACCCTGAAAGCTGGAGCAACGATGCCGACGTCTCTTGATTGGACGCACCCCGCTGTGGAAAGCATTCCCGGCAAGGTCGGCGGAGCGTGGGTGTTCCGAGACACGCGGATGCCGGTCTCCCTCGTATTCGAAAATCTTGAAGCGGGAGCCACTATCGACGAGATTGCGGACTGGTTTCACATCACCCGTGAACAGGTGGTGATTGTGCTCGAATTTGCAGCGCGGAGTCTGGACGCGCCACCTGTTCAGCAGCCCGGCCCAGCGGCGGATGCTCATACTCTTTGACCACAGCACGCCCGCGCCGTTGCGCTACGCCTTGACCGGTCATGTGGTGGTGGAAGCAACCGAGCGAGGATGGGAGCGGCTAGTTAACGGACTCTGCTCGATACGGCAGAGGCAGCGGGCTTTGAAGTGCTGGTGACCGCGGACAAGAACATACGCTACCAGCAAAACCTAGCGCGGCGGGAAATCGCTATTGTCGTTCCCGGAAACGCGCAGTGGCCCGTCTTGCGGCGATACGTGGAAAGAGTTCTTGCCGTCGTGAACGCAGTCACGCCGGGCAGCTATGCTGAAGTGGAAATTCCTTTCAAGTAGGCCCCCTCACCGCATTCCACAAAGGTATCGTTACGAG
>CATPCJ010000480.1 GCA_955652915.1 uncultured Bryobacteraceae bacterium | reverse complement strand
TGGGAATGTTTTTCGAAGCGAAGAAAACTCCAAAGCAGAATAGGCCGAACATCGACAAGCTGAGTCCGGCAAGTATCGATCCAATTATCTTGCCTCGATAAAGCACTGGTTCACGAAACGCGCGCTTCAGTCCGGCCGTTAACAGGCCAATGCCCACCACGAAAAGCAGCAGGTTAACCCACGGGAAGTCTCGCGTGATGGGAAAAAGCGTGAACACGGGAATGTAGCTGATGACGGCCAGAAGCACGACCGCAAACCCGGCCCAAATCCGAAAATTCCAACGTCGTCGCACGACAACCAGTCTACGACACCTGGGATGTCAGGCCGACGCAAATCTGGCTTCGATTTTGCAATTGACGCCGGCCAATGGCAAATTTGGTTTCATATTGCGTAACATTTGGTAACCGCCCAGTTAGGGCTAACGACACAAACGAACCGACTCCCTAGCGTGTATGTATCGGAAGAATAAAGGCTCGGGCGTCGTTGCGCGCATTCCTCGAGGTTTCGCGGTCCGAAATGGTTGCGGCCTGTGTGTTTTGTATGGCTCTTGGGGCCATTTTGGGAGTATAGTTTCGCATCTGGCAGAGCTTTGGAAGGAGCGGTTTTCAAAATGAGCACCATGCAATTCATCCGGGCGTTCTCCGTTGTAATGGCCCTGGTAGGCGCAGCGTTTGCGCAGAGCAGCGGGTCGATCACGGGCACCATAAAGGATTCCAAGTCTGGCGTGATCCCCAACGTCACCGTTGTTGCTTCGAACCAGAGTCAAGGCGTCATGCAAACCGCCACGACCAACGCGGAAGGGGTGTTCATTTTCCCGCTGCTTCCTCCCGGCACGTACTCGCTTATCGCCGAATTATCGGGCTTCAAGAAAGGCGAACGAAGCGGCATCGTCGTGCCGTCCGCCACCAAGGTAAGTGTCGGCGACATCGTTCTTGAGATCGGCAGTCTCAGTGAAACCGTAACGGTGCAGGCTGAAGCCGGGCAGTTGCAGATTCAAGATGAATCCGGTGAGCGATCCAATATCGTCACCAACCGGCAGCTACGCGACATCGCGCTTAACGGGCGCAACGTAATTGATTTAATGCGCACGATTCCCGGCGTGATTGCCGGAGGCGTCACCGCCAACGCCGCCTCCACGGTGACGAACATCACCGGCGGCTTTTCAATTAACGGAACGCGCAGCGCGCAGCACGAGTACGTGGTGGACGGCGTCACCAATCTGAACCTGGGCAACAATACCGGAGCCTTGGTCTCGGTCAATCCGGACGCTTTAGAAGAAGTGAAAGTTCTCACCTCCAACTATCAGGCCGAATATGGCCGGGCGGGTGGAGGCTTCATCGCACTCACCACGCGCGGCGGCACAAACGAATTGCACGGCGGGGCGCGGTATTTCCGGCGGCATGATAGCTTGAACGCGGACCCCTTGTTCAATAACCTTCGAGGAGGCGCCGCCAACGGATTTCCCCGCCCTCTGTATCGCTACAATTTTTACGGCTGGGATCTAGGCGGTCCCGTGATCATTCCGCACGTTGTGAATGGCCGCAACAAGCTCTTCTTCTTTATCAGCCAGGAGTATTACCGGCAACTGGTGCCGCAAGCCTCGTCCATCAATATACTGGTGCCCACGGCGGCCGAGCGCGCCGGCGATTTCTCGCACTCCGTCGACGGCTCCGGAAAACCGATCACCATCATCGATCCCACCACGGGCGCGCCTTTCCTGAACAATACTATTCAAAGCAGCCGCATTTACGGGCCGGGAAAGACGATCCTCAACTTCCTTCCCGCGTCGAACACGAGCGCGGGCGGCAATGTTTACAACTACACTTCGCAGGTACCTAGCTCCTATCCGCGCAGCGAGAACATTCTTCGTGGCGACTGGCAAATCAATCCCAGCGCCAGGCTCAGCGTGCGCTGGGTCTACAACCATGACGATCAGCAATTCGCTTATGGCACCACCACCGCATCGTGGAATTTCCCGCTTACCATCACCGATCGCAAGAACGGGCCGGGCAGCATCCCCACCATATCGCTGACCAACAATTTTAGTTCGACGCTAATCAACGAGTTTATTTTTGGAGTGGGAAGGGGCGGGGTCACCATCGCGCCGTCCGATAACAGAGCCACCCGCGACGCCACCGGTATCAATACTCCCCTGCTCTATCCAGCGGCCAACACCAGCAACCTGATCCCCAGCCTGACCTTTGGAGGTATCGCCAGCGCCACCACCGCCAACACCTCCGTGTTTGGAACCTTCGACCAGCGCTTCTCCATCTGGCACGTCATGGACAACCTGACCAAGGTACAAGGCAAGCACGTTTTCAAGTTTGGTTTCTACTATCAAAGCGCTTCCAACGCGAGCAATTCGCAAACGCACGTGGAGAGCGATCTCGACTTTACCAATAGCGCGAGCAATCCGCTGAATACAGGCAATCCCTTCGCCAACGCGCTGCTCGGCGTTTACACGTCCTACCGGCAGGATAATGCAAAGCCCTCTGCGGATTACATCTATCATGAAGTTTCCGGGTATCTGCAGGACACCTGGAAAGTCCATCCGCGTTTGACACTGGATTTGGGAATCCGCTTGTCCTGGTACCAGCCGGTTTACAATCGCGCGGGCGATGGCGCCTTCTTCGATCCCAGCCTGTTCGACGCCGCGAAAGCGCCACGCATCTATCGCCCGATTTGCGTAGGTGCTGCAACGTGCGGTTCCGGCGCGGCCACTTACCGCGCAATCGATCCGGCTCTCAGCGCCACGCCGACCTTGGCCAATACCTTGTCGAGCTTCTACGTTGGCAAACTGGTTCCGAATTCGGGCGATCTCAGCGACGGAATCAAACTGGCTTCCATGGGCTACCCGCAGGGCGGCATCAATGCACCGCTAATCCTGCCTCAGCCTCGTTTAGGTTTCGCGTGGGACGTCACCGGCAGCCACAAGACCGTGGTTCGCGGCGGTTTCGGAATCACCTTCGATCGTTATCAGAGCGGCATCACCGGATTTGGCGCCACCAGCCCGCCATTGGTCTTGAGTCCCACGTTATCGAACGGCTATCTGCAGGACATTTCCAGTGGAGGCAGTGGCGCGCTCTCGCCCCTGACCACCACGGGTGTCAACCGGGATTCGACCTTCCCCACAATTTACAGCTATAGTATCGGCGTGCAGCGCAACATTGGCGCGGGTACGGTGGTGGATGTATCCTTCGTCGGTTCGCAGTCTCGCAACCTTGCGCGGCGAACGAACCTGAACGCACCGGCATACGGGACAACATTTAGGAACTCATCGCAAGATCCTACCAAGTACGCCGGCGGCGTGATCCCGGCGGCGGAACCAAACTTGCCCGCCATTTATTCCGGAGCGGGGTTGAGCTTCAGCGGCGCGAATGCGCTTCCGGTGGACTTCGTGCGGCCTTACCAGGGTTACAGCGACATCACCTACTACTTCTTCGACGCGGACGCCTCTTACAAATCCCTGCAAATCGAACTGCGGCGCCGATTCTCGAAAGGGCTGACTTTTTCCGCCGCCTATACTCTGTCGAGAACGTTGACGACGGTTTCCGATGACGGCACCTACACCAACATCAAAGACCCGGCCCATTATGACTACGGAATCGCGAACTTCGACCGCACCCATTACTTCGTCGGAACCTTTGTGTGGGACTTGCCGAAGGCCAGCAGGTTCTTCGGTGGACGCGGCATCGCGAAACTCCTGGCCGACAGTTGGACGCTCTCCGGCAACACTTCCATTGCCTCCGGCAGTC
>CATPCJ010000479.1 GCA_955652915.1 uncultured Bryobacteraceae bacterium | reverse complement strand
GAATACGGCTTATGGTCGCTGTGGGGCTGTTCCCATTATCTCAGCTCCCGTTTTCATCCCCTCTAGTCAGGCGAGCGTAGCGAGCCCTGATCGCGGGTCACGTCACTTCCAAACCCACATCTCCCTGATTCCAAACGCCTTCTAAAATCACACCCGCTCTACGCTCCGACGTCGGCCCTACTATAGGGCAGCAAAGGAGCCTATGTCTTCTAAACGAAAAATCGATTCCGCGCGCGACAACGGCGCCAAATCCCACGGACCTGTCACCCCCGAAGGCCGCAAGATCTCGTCCATGAACGCCCTCAAACACGGACTCAATGCCCGTACAGTAGTCTTGCCCAATGAAGACGACAACGGATACAATTTCCAACTCGAATCTTATGTTGAACAACTCCAGCCTGTCGGTCTGGTCGAAATGGATCTGGTGGGTGGAAATGTACAGGGCTCCGCAACGGCCCTGGTTGTCACCCCAGAAGTACGGGTCCCGATGAGGCTCGTGGCCAATGGTCAACGCCCGCTGGCGGCAGCGCCGCTGCAATATGGTCGAGACCGATCTGTTCGAGGAACAAATGTATAAGCAAAAAGAAAAGCTCGAAGCAGGTCTTACACTGAAGCCGTCGAACACTCCACCGCCTTCCGCGCTCTCTCGGAATCCGGCTCTCTGGCGAACCTCAACCGAATGCAATCCATTCTCGAACGGGCTTACACCCATGCCTTGCGCGACTTGCTACGCCTGCAACAGCTTCGCGAATCGAAAAACACGGTGAAGAACGAACCCAATCCCAGAAACGCACACCAAACGGAGCCGCGCGCGTCGGCAAGCGATCATTTTCCACTGGGAAGCCCACAGACCCAACACGAACAGATACCGCCCGCGCCGCCCCAAGCCCCAAGTTCCGATCCCGCCGCGGTGCCTCTCCCATCTCTAATTCCAACGGAACCGCTGTGAGCGCCTCGCACTCACGGGAGAGCCGAGCCGGGAGTTGGCCGGGGACAGATTTACTATCCGTTACTGTAATAGCATTGGAACTGTCTCCACAAGGAGGTCTCATGGACAGGCGAAGATTTCTGGGATGGGCGAACAGTGCTCTAGCGGCCTTCGGGATCGCCGGCCATCCTCTCCAGGCAGCAAATCGAATGACAGAGGGCGAAGACTACTACGACAAGCTCGGCGTCGCCAAGATCGTCAACGCCGCGGGCACATATACCGCGCTGACCGCATCCACCATGCCGCCCTCTGTTCAGGCGGCCGTTGCGCGCGCGGCGAAGCATCCGGTCAGGCTCGCGGAACTGCACAGGGCGGCTGGAGAATACCTTGCCCGGCAGCTTCATTGCGAGGCGGCGCTGGTAACCTCGGGAGCGGCTTCGGGGCTCACACTCGGCACGGCGGCCTGCATGACCGTCGGAAACAAGGCCGCGGTTCACAATATTCCAGCGGACCTTGCCGGCTTGAAGAACGAAGTGATCGTCCAGAAAGCGCACCGCTATGATTACGATCACGCCGTGCGAAACTGCGGCGCGCGATTTGTCCAGGTGGAAACGATGCAAGAGTACGAGGCCGCGTTCAACGGCCGCACGGTGATGACTCACTTCTTTAATGCCGCGGAAAGTGGGCAAATCGGCCGCGAGGATTGGATTCGCGTGGCGCACTCCCACGCGGTTCCTTGCTTCAACGATGCGGCCGCCGACGTGCCGCCGATCTCCAACCTGTGGAACTACACTCGCATGGGATTCGACCTCGTGACCTTCTCGGGTGGCAAAGGGATTCGAGGTCCCCAGAACGCAGGGTTACTGCTCGGGAAAAAGGATCTGATCGCCGCGGCCGTCGAGAACAACAGTCCGCATTCCGATTCCATCGGGCGTGGGATGAAAGTGGCGAAGGAACAGATCGTCGGCATGGTCGCGGCCGTGGACTGGTTCCTCGCGCAGTCGGACGCTGGAATGGAAGCGGAGTTCCGGCGGCGCGCCGATCGCATCGCGGCCCAATTGAAGAGCATCCCCACTCTGGAATCCAAAGTGGAAATTCCGAACGTCGCCGCGAATGTCGTACCGCACCTGTTGATTCGCTATGACCAGCAACGAGTGAAGATCTCTCCCACCGCCGTGGCTGCGGAGTTGCGCCGCGGCACTCCCAGCATCGAACTCAATCCCGCAACCGGCAAGAAGCAGGCTGGTGGACTACCGTCCGATGAGAATACTATCGTGGTCGGCGTCTGGATGCTGGAGCCCGGGGAGGACGTCATCGTCGCCAAGCGATTGCGGGAAGTGCTGGCCAAGGCGGCACAAGCTTGATGGATGACGAATTTGTGTTGACCTTGAGCGCAGCGGCGATCCGCAATCCCGACGCCCAGCGTATCCGCAACAATCCGCATCGTCCGCAGCGTGATGTTCCGCTCTCCCCTCTCGATAGCTCCAACGTCCGCACGGTGCAAGCCCGAACGGTGCGCAAATTCCTCTTGCGTCCATCCTTGAACTCGGCGCAGTTCCCGGATTCTCGCCCCAAGGGTTCGGCTCGTATCTGTCTGCCGGGCGGTCACCGGCGGGCTCTCTCGAATTAGTCCTCGGCTTCGAGCGGCTGCACTGCCTGCACACCAGGGGGCAGGCAGGCGCCCTGGAAGATCCATTGATCCTGCTCGGCGGCCGGCGGGTGACTCGCCGGATTTCCGATAGGCGCCAGCCCGCTCATACGCCCTCCGATTTAGCCCGGCGCCGCTTTCGCTGCCCTTTCTTTCCGGTCGCTTTCCGCCGCATCTTCGCCAGGAGAAGCTTGGCTTCCATCAGCGTGTCGTTGTGTAACTGGCTGAGGTGGGTCCAGTCATCCCGTTCCCGCGGTTGTAGCGTCTCGACCACCTTCATGTTGACGCAGGCTCGCGTTGACCGAAGAAATACGCGGAAAATGTTCTCGAGCTCCCGCTTCTGGAACATGCCCAGCTCCCGCAGCCGCTCGAAGTGTACGAGGACTTGTTCGAAGCCCTGATTGAAAGCGTAGAGGGCTTCGTAGACGGGGAGGCGTCCGGCCGGGTATTTCATAGGGCGGCCCCGCTTGGTTGAAGTTGAGTGGAGTTGCGCTCTCCGCGGAGAGCGGGTAGGTTTATGGGTAGCCATCGTTTGCCTGTCCTTTAGGCGACTTTGGTTAGGGGCGCGTTCGGTGGTGATACACCGGCGCGTCCCGGTTACGGTTTAGCTCTGATTGCAGAGCCGGGATCGAACATTCAGTATTGGCGATGTTTTATTCTATGTCAATATCTCCGGCTTGGATCTCGGAGTAGTACTTATCCGTAAGTGTTTGGCAGGAAATCCCAGGCCACATCCTGCTCGAAGACCCAGCGGCGATACATCATGAGCGATGTGTTTTCCACTGCCGCGCCTCCGGTCTCAAAGACCCAACTTGCGGATGGCGCGTGACTCAGGACTTGAGCTCCGTGGCCGACAGGATCACTTCAAT
>CATPCJ010000478.1 GCA_955652915.1 uncultured Bryobacteraceae bacterium | reverse complement strand
CGACATGGCCACGCTGTCGCGTGCGATCGTGCGCGAGTTCCCGGAATACTACTCGTGGTACGGCCTGCGCGAGTTCACATGGAACAACATCACGCAGCACAACAGGAATGGACTGCTGCTGCGCGATCCGACCGTGGATGGCATCAAGACCGGCCACACGGACTCCGCCGGCTACTGCCTCATCACCTCCGCCAAGCGCGGCGGCTCCTGCGCCGGCCGTCGCGCAGGCACTGCCCGAGACCGCTCCGCAAGCAGCCGTCAATTTAGGTGGCGCGGGTGGAGGAGCCGCGAAGGTACTGAATCCGGATATCGCCGTGATCGGCGATTTTCTGGGCGCCGCGGGGAATAGCGCCCACCGGCCGACGCCGTCTTTTGAAATGCATGAAAGCGAACTGGCGCTACAAGCCATTCTGGACCCCTATGCCCGTGCCGATTTCTTCCTCAGCTTCGGCGAGCAGGGCGTCAATTTGGAGGAGGGATACATAACCTTTCCGGCTCTGAAGGGCGGATTCCAATTGCGCGTCGGCAAGATGCGGGCCGCATTCGGAAAGGTGAACACGCTGCACAATCACGTGCTGCCGTGGACGGACCGCCCGCTGGTTACGCAGAATCTGGTGGCCGGCGAGGATGGAATCAACGACGCCGGATTGGCGCTGAGCCGGATTTTCGCCGGGCCCAATCAAATCTTCCTGGAGGGCACCGCGCAGGTTTTCCGCGGCGATTCCGGCGACTTGTTCCACTCCTACAAACGGAATGACGTTTCCACGGTCGAGCATTTAAGGGCGTATCGCGACATCACTGAGTCCACCAATCTGGAGTTGGGCGCTTCGTACTCGCGCGGACATTCGGTGCTGGGCCCGGACGTCATCGACCAGCTTTACGGCATCGACGCGACGGTTCGTTGGAAGCCACTGCGCCGATCCATCTATCACTCTTTTATCGGGCGCGGCGAGTTCATCTGGAGCCGCATCGGGTTGCCGAAAACCACCACGCCATTCGGATTCTACGTCTCCAGCGACTATCAATTCGCGCGGCGGTGGTTTGTTGGCGGACGCTTCGATCGATCGGAACGCCTGCAGGATCTCGCGCTGCTTCAAGATACCGGCGGGTCGCTGGTGCTCACTTATTGGCCCAGCGAGTTCAGCCAGATTCGCGGCCAGCTTCGACGTACACGTTACGGTGAGCGGCTGACCGCCAACGAGTTTCTATTCCAATTCCAGTTTTCCATCGGGGCGCATGGAGCGCACCCGTTCTAAGTCAAAGGAAAAGTATATGAGCATATTACAAATTTCAAAGTTCCTGGTTTTGACCGGCGCGGTTCTGGCGGCGAGCGGCATCGCCACCGCCGCGGGCAAGATTAACGTCATTACCGCTACACAGGACTTGGCCGCTCTTGGCGCCGAGATTGGAGGCGATCGAATCGCCATCGAAACCATCGCCAAGGGCTATCAGGATCCGCATTTCGTCGAACCGAAACCGAGCTTTCTGATCAAGCTTCAGAAAGCGGATCTTCTGGTTCTAGTTGGCCTGCAGCTCGAGATCGGATGGCTTCCGCCGCTCATCACGCAGAGCGGAAATTCAAAGATCCAGTCTGGAAATGCGGGATATCTGGACATGTCCCAGTTCTGCGAGATCCTGGAGATCCCAACCACGCAGGTTACGCGCGCGATGGGCGACGTGCATCCGCTGGGGAATCCACACTACTGGCTCAATCCGGAAAATGGACGCCGCATCGCCAAAGCCTATCAGACCAAGTTGTCTGAAATGCGCCCCGCCGATGCCGCATACTTCGCTCAACGCTATGCGGATTTTGACAAGCGCCTCACGGAGGCCATGAAGCGCTGGGACGCGCAGATGGCCCCGTATCGCGGCCGCAAAGTGGTGACGTACCATCGTTCCTGGCCCAATTTCTGCGAGCGATTCGGCTTGAATGTGATCGACTATGTGGAACCGAAGCCGGGCATTCCTCCCACCCCCAGTCACACACTGGAAGTGATCAATACCATGAAGCGCGACAACATCAAGTTAATTCTGGTAGAGCCGTATTTCGATTTGCGGACTCCTAATTCCATTGCTCAAGCCGTGGGTGGACAAGTGCTGGTTCTGTTGCCTTCGGTGGGTGGCGTCAAAGAGGTCAACGATTACTTCCAGTTATTCGATTACGACATGAAGCTCCTGACCGAGGCCTTCGCGAAAATCAAATGAGGAATCCATGGACACTCTGACTTTTTTGCTGGCTCCTTTTGTGGCCAGCTTGATTTTGACCGGTATTCACGCTTACCTTGGCGTGCATGTGGTGGAGCGCGGTGTGGTGTTCGTCGATCTCGCATTGGCGCAGATCGCGGCGCTGGGCACAACCATCGCGGTGCTGTACGGATTCGATCCGCATGGCCGCGGTTCCTACTGGACCAGCCTCGCGTTTACATTCCTGGGCGCTTTGGTGTTCTCAACCGTACGAGCTCAGAGCGCCAGGATTCCACAAGAGGCAATCATCGGCATCAGCTACGCCGTGGCATCCGCCGCTGCGATTCTGGCGATGAGCAAATCCATCGCGCAGACGGAGCATCTCAAGGAAATGCTGGTTGGCAACATTCTGACCGTTTCCTGGGGCGAGGTGCGCACCACGGCTCTGGTGTACGGCATCATCGGCCTGTTTCACTACGTGTTCCGCAAGAAGTTTCTGCTGATCTCGATGGATCCTGTCAAAGCCGAAAAGCAAGGGCTGTCGCTGCGGTTCTGGGATTTTCTGTTTTACGCGTCCTTCGGATTCGTGGTGACTTCCTCGGTCGCGATCGCCGGCGTGTTGCTGGTGTTCTGCTACCTCATTGTGCCGTCGGTGGGCGCCATGCTCTATGCCGAGAGGATCGGACCGCGCTTGGCCATCGGTTGGACCATGGGCACGCTGGTTTCCGCGTTGGGAGTTTATCTGTCGCTCAAGATCGATCTGCCGACGGGCGCCACCATAGTATGTACCTTCGGGGTGATCCTGATTCTAATGGCGGTCTTCCGAGGCGTAGTGCGCCGCGCGATATGAGTGGAAGAGGTGACTGTCACCTCTTCCACCGCGCTACTGGGTTACGCTGAAGGAGCATGCGGGCGTCGCTGCTGTCTATCTTTTTCATTTGGGCGCCGGCCTTCGCGCAAACGCCTTGCGAGGGAACGCCGGCCTATTCACCGTGTGAGATTGTGTTCGAGTTGTCCACGGCTGATTTGGCCGCGCATCCCAACCCCTACAGCGCCGTTGAGTTGAAAGCGGAATTTCGCTCTCCACGCTTCCGTACCTATCTGATGCCCGCCTATTGGGACGGTGGCCGCAAGTTGATCGTACGCTTTACACCCACCGAAGCGGGGCAATGGATTTACAAAACCACCAGCAATCTCGCCGGCTTTGAAGGCAAGGAGGGATCCTTTAACGCGACGCCGTCGGACTCGCCGGGATACGTCAGAGTCGCGAACGTGCATCATTGGGCAACGGAAAACAAGCAGCCGCATCTTTGGATGGGCTACATCGACGACCGTTTTGCATTCGACAGCGGGCAGGAGTTCGAACAGAAGCTGAATGAAGCGGCGCAAAATAAGTTCAACCATTTTCGCGGGTCCATTCTCGGCAACGCGGGCGACAGCGGCAAAGTGTATCTGGCGCCGGATAAGCCGAATCCGTCCTACTTCGACGAGCTCGACCGCAGAGTGACGGCCATCCACAAGCGCGGCATCACCACCGACCTCATCCTGGCGTCCGATCCGAACTACATCGCCGGCCTGTTTCCCGATTGGCAATCCCGCGAGCGCTTCATCCGCTACGTGGTCGCGCGCTATGCCCCGCTGAACGTCACCTGGCATGGGCTGGAGGAATTTGAGGACTATGGAAACGGCCGCGAATTGCTGAAGGAGCTGGGGCTCGATCTCAAGAAGCTCGACCCGTACGATCATCCGCGTTCATCCTGCGCCAAGATGACATCGGCGCCGCTCCTGGCGGACGGTTGGATGAATTTCATCGTGGAAGCATCCATGGACGACTCCGTCGGCTCCGTGGAACATCAGTTTTATCAAGTCCCGTTCGTTGGCATAACCGATGCTGGACATCTCTGGAACTCAACGATGGACGGCCAGTATCCGGAGTTTCGCGGCGACAACGCAGTCCGCGCAAAATACTGGTTCGATTTCATGGCCGACACGCGGCACTGGGAGCTGGAGCCATATTTCGATGTCGATGGCACCCGGGCCGTGGCCCTGGAAGAAATCGAATATGTGAATTACATCGAGCACCCTGGTCCCCCGATCGAAGTGTCGGTGGAAAAGCACGGCTACGATGTGTACTGGTTCAACCCCGCCACCGGCGGATTTCTCGAACAGAAGAAATACAAGGGCGAGCATTTCACCGGCGAGGCTCCGGATAAGGATCGCCCTTGGGTGCTGCTGATAGCACGCGAAGGGCGCAAGGAATCCATGCTCAAGTCGTACAAATTCGAGTCGCGCGTTGTACCGGTCCAGGAAATCGAGACGGCTCCGCAGAAGTTACCGTTCGCGATCGTCGAACCGCCGGGCGACACTTTGCAAGCTGGGAAACCCGTGCAGTTTTCCGTGAAGGTGACGCGTTCCACGCGCGCCACTCGCTTCATGACCTACCTTTGGACCGGCGAAGTAGCCGCGGATGGGCGAGGTTTCCGCGTGATTGGAACGGGCGCGCCGGGCACGTTCACCATTCCACCTTCGATCGCTCAAAACTTCCCGGCTGTTCTCAGCATCCATCTTTCCGTGCTCAACGCGAATGGCAAAGCCTATTCCGCCGACCGTGTCTACCAGCTAAATAAGTGATTCTTTCCATCGATACGACGTCCGAATTCGGGAGCGTTGCACTCACGGAAGGCGAACGCGCGATCGACGAGATTCTGCTGCGCTCGCCGGACGGCTTCGGCCACATCCTGTATCGACATCTGGAACAATTGCTCTCCCGGAACGGCGTGAAGGTCCAGCAAATCGAGTATTTCGCGGCAGCTTCCGGACCGGGGTCGTTTACGGGTGTTCGGGTGGGGCTTGCGGCAGTGAAAGGGCTCGCCGAAGCGACAGGCAAGCGCGTGGTGGCCGTTTCAAACCTGCGAGCGCTGGCCTTCTTCGGGACCAGTCCGTTGCGGGCAACCGTATTGGACGCGAGGCGCGGCGAGGTATACGGCGCGCTTTACGACGACCGTCTCGAGGCAGTGGCCTCGGAGACAGTGATGAAATTCCCAGCGTGGCTCGCAACTCTTCCCGCAGCGGGTTACGAATTCATCTCGAACGATTTTTCGCCGTTCCAAAGCCACGTCGATCCGGATATTCCGGTAGTAACCGCGCCGCGGGCAATGGCGCGTGCAATTGGGAGCATCGCGTGGCTGGAAGTGCAACAGGGCCGCGCTCAGGATCCGGGACAGATTGACGCCAACTATGTCCGCCGTTCAGACGCCGAGCTTTTCTGGAAGGAGTGATGTTTGTGGGGCAGGTTGGTAACAGTTGATAACCTGCGGCCGATTGGCAATCCGCGGCAGGATGCCATCCTGCCCCACATAGAATGTCCAAACTCAAGCAGACGGCCGCAGCCAAGATTGCCCGCCCCACAAGCTAGCCGACCGACTTCTCCCGCGCCACCGCCTTTCCCGGCACCACCGAGAAAAACTCAATAAACTTTTTCTTGCTGTCCCCCGCCAGCATCATCTGATTGTTCTGCAGCATCGATTGCGCGAGCAAGGTGAATTGCTTTCCAAGATCGGTGCTCGATTCCACCCAGCGGCCGAAAGTCAGGGCCCGCTGCACGCCCTGATAATCGTTAGGAAAAGTCATGTGGACCGGCAAGCCGAGTAGTTGTTCAATCTGCTGCGGCGTGATGAGCGGCCGCTTTTGACAACGGTTCAACAGCACACAAACGCGATCCGCGAGATCGAGTTGCTTCAGATAAACATACTTCTCACGCGCTAAGTGAAGCGACGGAATCTCCGGTGTGCAAACCAGGAAGATCCGCTTCGACTCATGCATGATCTCGAGCGAGTACCGCTCCAGGTTCCCCGACAGATCGAAGCAGAGCGCGCCATAGTTCCGGCGCATGAATTCCATCAAATGGCGAATCTGCGTGGGCTCCACGCGAAAGTCCGGATTCAACTTTCCGGCGTGCAGGACGTCCAGCTTATCGAGCGTGGTCACCATCGATGGCCACAAGCTCTCGTCCATGTCGAGAGAGTGCTCGGCCGCATCCGTGACGCAATAGGTATTGTCGAGCTTCAGCATGAAGCGCACCATGCCGGAGTTCAGGTCGAAATCGGTCAAGAGGACATTCGTATTCGGCAACCGCGACATCGCGATGCTGGCGTTCAGCGCAATAGTAGACGTGCCCACTCCCGCCTTCGACGGCAGGAAGGAGAAAACCTGATCGGTGGCTTCGATTTCCGGCGGTCTCTCTTCCAGCGCGCCCTTGATCCGCAGCAGCGTTTCGGTCAACGTCGAACGATCGAAGGGAAGAGAGGTGAATTCCCGAATTCCCGCGCGCATCACTTCCAGCAGGATCTGCGGATCGACGAAGCGGCTGACCGCCACCACTTGGATACCCGGAGTGTTCCTCTCCACTTCCCTCGCGATCTCGAGCGCCTTGGTGGTCGATTCGGTGCTGACGAAAATCACTTGCGGCGCATGCGCCCGCAGAAAGCGAAGCAATTCCAACGAATTTGGATAGTGGTCCAGCGTGCGCATGATGGTGACAATGCCGATGTCATGCAAAACCGTATCTAGACGCTCGTTCAAGTCAACATCGGGACAAATGAGAATGCCTCTAAGCATCGCGGACTCCTGAATCCACACTAAGGCTTTTGGAGGAAGCCAACAATTGGACCTTGGTACTAATTCCCTACGGGCGGTGACCTTAGGACGCTACAAAATCTCGGAATAGGAATAAGAGAGAAGCCTGAGCCGGCCGTTTCACCGCGCCGCGTGAACGGCTCCCAGAATTTCCTGCGCGGCATCGCCGAACTTTTCGAAATTCTTCCGGAACAGTCCGTCCAGGGTGTGGGCCTGTCGATCGTAGGCGTGGGGATCCTTCCATTGGCCCCGCGCATCCAGAATCCCGGACGGTACACCGGGGCAACTGGTTGGAACAGCCACGTGGAAGATCGGGTGGGGCTTGGCCGCCACGTGATCGAGTTCGCCGGCAACGGCGGCATTCACCATGGCGCGAGTGTATTTCAGATTCATACGCTCGCCCACGCCGAAGGACCCGCCTACCCAACCCGTATTCACCAGGAAGCACTTCACTTCGTGCTTGCGCATTTTTTCACCCAGCATACGGGCGTATTCCAGCGGGGGACGCGGCAGAAATGGCGCTCCGAAACAGGCGCTGAAAGTGGCTTGCGGTTCGCTGCCTATGCCGCGCTCCGTGCCCGCCAGCTTGGCTGTGTAGCCGCTCAGGAAATGGTACATGGCTTGCTCCGGCGTCAGCCGCGAAATCGGCGGCAACACACCGAAGGCGTCCGCTGTAAGAAACAACATGTGAGTGGGATGGCCCCCGACTCCGGGAATCATCGCATTGTCGATGTATTCGATAGGATAGGCCGCGCGGGTATTTTCGGTTAGCTTTTGAGAATCGAAATCCAACTCCCGCAGGTCCGGATCGATCACCACATTTTCCAGCACGGTTCCGAATCGAATGGCGTTCCAGATTTGAGGCTCTTTTTCCCGCGATAGCCGGATGCACTTCGCATAGCAGCCGCCTTCGAAATTAAAAACGCCGCTGTCGCTCCAACCGTGTTCGTCGTCGCCGATCAGTCTTCGCGCCGGGTCGGCCGACAGCGTCGTCTTCCCTGTTCCCGACAATCCGAAGAACAACGCCACGCGGCCATCTTCGCCGGCATTCGCGGAACAGTGCATGGGCATCACACCGCGCGCCGGAAGCAGGTAATTGAGCACCGTGAAAATGGACTTCTTCAACTCGCCCGCATACCCGGTGCCGGCAATGATCGCCGTCCGTTTCTTGAAATTGATGGCGATGCAGGTCTGGGACTTGGTGCCGTCTTGGTCCGGATCGGTCTTGAACGAAGGCGCGAAAAACACGGTGAACTGCGGAACGTGTTCCCCGGAATCCACCGGATCGGGGCGAATGAAAAGTTGCCGGGCGAATAAACTGTGCCAGGCATATTGCGCGATCACGCGAATCGGAAGGGTGTAGCGCGGATCTGCCCCGCCGAAACAATCGTGGACGAATAACTCGCTGCCGTCCCACGAGTCCACCAATCGCGAGAGAACCCCATCGAAAGCGCTCTCCTCCATCGGCTGGTTGACCGCGCCCCAATCCACGCTCGACTCCGTGCCCGCTTCCCGAACGACGTACTTGTCTTTAGGAGAACGGCCCGTAAACTGGCCTGTTTCCACCACCAGCGCGCCACCGCTGGACAATATGCCTTCCCCTCTCTGAACGGCTTTTTCGAGGAGCTGCGCGGCGCCCAGGTTCCAGTGCACAACTTCAACATTGCGGATGCCGTGCTCGTTCAGTGGAGCGGCGCCGGAAAGCGCGCTAGGATTTGCCATAGTAATGGGACAACGTAGCCCACTGTAAAAGTCTAACATTGAGAAAAAGCGAAAAAGTGAGGTGACAGGCACGCTGTCCCAAGCCGCCACGATATCGAAGCATGAACAAATGTTCTCCGGCGCGTGGACGGCGGTGTGCCTGTCACCTTAGTTTTTCGTCATTCAGAATCCGGCGGAAGGCCAGATGGCAGACTCACTGAGAAGTTGATTTTGCTCTCTCGATGGACTGAAATTGCGCCCTCGGCCGCTGAACAAACCGTCGACTGATCTCTTGTCCCCTAAAAAACTCGACAACCGCGGTTTGAACCTGGGGCAAGGGCAGCAGTTCGTGTTCCCATTTTCAAACGATGAGGTGCCTGCTGTTCGGAAATCTCCAGCGAACTTCTTCCACCAGATACAGCGGTGTATTGTTGTCGAGCGTGCCGGTGACGAACAGAACGGGTAGAGTGCTCGAGATGGGCAATCGAAACTCCGGGCCGAGATCGGGATTTCCAACGACATCGCAGAGTTCCAGTAATCCGAGGCTCGCGGCATCGCCCAAGGGAGAATGCTCTGCCTCCTTCTTGACTCGGTTCAGACGTTCCGCCGACCACCTCGACCCGCAGTTCACGGCCCTGGCCATCAGAGAGTCGCCAAGCCGCCGTTATAGAGATTCTCGACGATGGGAGTGAATAAAGTATCGTGCTCATCAACCTTCACTTTCATCGAATCCTCCCAAATCGGACTCATCTTTGGTTTCGGCATCCGCGAGAGAAGTTTTGCTGGTTCGGAGACGGGCAGCCACCTTTCT
>CATPCJ010000477.1 GCA_955652915.1 uncultured Bryobacteraceae bacterium | reverse complement strand
TAGCTGGTCGTGTGTCACGTACACGCCGGGGACAAAGTCGGTGATCATCGTCAGGCTATTGCTCAGCGCGGCCCCGGGTGTCTTCTCGATATCCTGGCGTGTGACCAATGTCTCTGGAGTCGACGACGACGGATTCACCGCGTTGGGGTTCTCGGCCACTTCCACGGACTCCCGTTGTTCGGCCAGCCTGAGCTGGAAGTGCAACACTGGTGCGCTCCCGGATGCGACCACGAGCCGTTGCTCGGAATCGGCGAACCCCGGGTGGCGCACGGCCAGCTTGTATTCGCCCACGGGCACGGCGGAAAATTCGAATTGTCCGGCATCGTTGGTGCGCGCGGTCTCGCTGTAGCTTGATGCGGCGGCGCGCAGCGTTGCCTCCGCCATGGCGATGGGGCGATGGCTGGGATCGTGCACGATTCCTCGAAGCACGCCGAAAATGGTCGCGCCTGCCGGAGCCGCCGGCAAGAGCAGACACAGAACTATCTTGCACGTAAATGACTGCATATTATTCTCCTTTTCATGGATAAAACACCAATTGCACAGGCATTTCCGCCTGTATCGTCCTTCTGCTTCAGTTGGCGATCAGGAGAGAAAAGGAGGGCCGCGCTTTTGCCGCGACCGGCTGTGGGAGATGCGATAGAGCGTTTCGGTTTGGGCTTTGACCGCGGGAGAACTGAATACCAGCCCAGTGAATGTCGAAGATGGTGGCTGATGAGCCAACTTGACCGCGCTGTATCCCTTGGAATGTTTTGGATATTGCGCGCACTTTGTCTGCGCTGCTTTCCAGGAGGGTCCGGCGGCTTCCTCCTGTTGTTGCAGCATGTCCATCATCGCGCAATGATGCTTGCCGTCGCGCCGGCAGCAAGGCGGCAATGTCGATTGCGAATCTGCGAAGAACGCGGGTAAGGCCGTATTGCCCCCAAGTACCAGGAGCACGACAATGGCAATAGCCTTCGACACGTTTGCCATTCAGTATACTCCCTTGCCGAGCCGCAATCGCACGAAAACTTGCATTCCCCAGGGATGCGCTCCATAAACCGGGTCCAACACGGGCGGTGAAACGAAGCTGGTGATTTGCCCGCCGATGCCTTGCCCTAGCCAGCTCACCACCCCAGCGAGGTACACTATCCAGACTCACACTTAGGAGTCATGATGAATAAGCGTGTTTTTCTGGCCGGCGTCCTCAGCGCCGTCGCGATGTTTCTCTGGAGTGGACTCGCCCACATGGCGCTCCCCCTCGGCCAAGCAGGAATACAGCAGATCGACAAGGAAGAGCCGCTGCTGAACATTTTGCCGTCGACGCTCAGCGCGCCGGGTTTCTACATGTTTCCAAAAATGGCTCCCGGAACGCCCGAGTCCGACTATCAAAAAAAGATCGCCACCGGACCCTCCGGGCTGCTAGTTTACTTCCCCTCCCGCGACTTCTCATTCGGCAAGTCACTGGGCATTGAGTTCCTCACGGAGTTGATACAAGCCCTCATTGCCGTCTACCTGCTTTCGCTGACCGCCCTGGGCACCTTCGGTGGGCGGCTCGGCTTCTACGCAATGCTTGGCCTGATAGCCGCATTTGCCAGCAACGTCTCGTACTGGAATTGGTACGGCTTTCCGGTCTCCTACACCGCGGCCTACATGTTCACAGGCTGGATGGGATACATCTGCGCCGGCTTGGTGGCCGCCGCAATGAAGGTTGGCGGACCTAAGACCGCAACCGCATAGCCCTCGGTTCGCCGCTCTGTTTTTCTTAAAAACCTTCCTAACGAAATAGCGCCGTAGTAGTCTTACATACAAGCATAGTAGATCACAATGACCCTGCCTAAGCTCAGCAAGCTCGAATTGCAGATCATGGACGCCCTCTGGAACCGGGGCGCCCTTTCCATTCGCGAGATTCAAGAGGAGTTTCCGATCGGCCGCCGGCCCGCCTACACCACCGTGCAGACCACCGTTTATCGCCTGGAAGGAAAGAAGGCCGTAGCGCGCGTCAAGAAGATCAGCAACGCTCATATTTTCGAGGCCGTTGTTTCGCGAAACGCAGCACAGCGCCGATTGATCGACGAGCTTTTAGGGTTGTTCGGCGGCCGGACCCAACCTGTTATGTCACATTTGGTGGAATCAGGCAGGCTCACGCTGGACGACGTGCACCAAGCGGAAAAGGCTCTCCGCAAACTGGCTGGAAAGGATAAATCGCAATGATCCCAGCGTATCTATCGCCCTTGGCTATTCATCTTTTGCAGTCCACTCTTTTCGCCGCGGCCGCGGGGCTACTGGTGCTTTCGCTGAGGAAAAACCATGCGCCCGCGCGCCATTGGCTCTGGTTCGCCGCCTCGCTGAAATTCCTGATTCCGTTTTCGCTGTTGACCGGAATTGGCGCGCGCCTTGGATGGACCCGTGGCCCTTTGACCGTGATTCATCGCGTATCTATTGTGACGGAAGACATCAGCCGGTCATTTGTGCCACTGGACTTTCCGCATCCGGACCCCGCGCTCTCGGTTTCGGCGGATTCTCTGACAGTGATCCTGCTGGGCGTATGGTTCTGTGGCTGCGCATTTGTTCTCTTTCGTTGGTGGTCGCGCTGGCGCCGGATCAGCGTCACGGTGCGCGCGTCACTGCCATTGCGGCAAGGCCGTGAGTTCGACGCACTACGGCGTCTGGAACAAATCGCCGGAATTCGGAAACCCGTCGAGTTGTTATCTTCCACGTCGTCTCTCGAACCGGGGATTTTCGGGATTCTGCGTCCAGTGCTGCTATTGCCCTTGGGCATCGCCGGCCGGCTGGCCGATGATCAGTTGGACGCGATCCTGGCCCACGAGTTGTGCCACGTCCGCCGCCGCGACAATCTGCTGGCGGCATTGCACATGGTGGTCGAGACGATCTTTTGGTTTCATCCTCTGGTGTGGTGGCTGGGCGCGCGCCTGGTGGAAGAACGGGAACGCGCTTCCGACGAAGAGGTGCTGCGGCTGGGCAGCGAACCGCAAGTTTACGCCGAAAGCATCTTGAAAGTTTGTGAGTTTTACCTGGAGTCGCCGTTAGTATGCGCGGCCGGAGTGACCGGCGCGGATCTCAAGAAAAGAATCGAGGACATCATGACACATCGCATCGCGCACAAGCTGGATCTTGCGCGAAAAGTTCTTCTGGCAGGTTTTGGAATGGCGGCCGTCGCTGTACCCATCGTCATCGGACTGGTGAACGCACCGCCCAGCCGCGCTCAGGAGCAGACCAAAAAGGATCCCCCGAAGGAATTCGAAGTGGCGTCCATTAAACCTAGCGCGCCGGGCGGCCGCGGTGTCCGGCTGCAAATGGCGCCCGGCGGAAGGCTGGATGCCTCCAACGTCACGGTGAAAATTCTGATTCAACAAGCCTACGGCGTGAAGGATTTTCAGATCAGCGGAGGGCCTGGCTGGATTAACTCGGATCGATACGATCTAGTGGCGAAGGCAGACAGCGATATCGGTAGGCACGAGGAGCTCATGCCCCTTATGCAGAAGCTGCTGGCGGATAGGTTTCAATTGACCATTCATCGCGACACGAAGGAACTCCCGATCTATGCGTTGGTAGTGGGAAAGAATGGGCCAAAACTTAAAGAGAGCGCCTCCGATAACCCAGGACCTCAAATACGAATGGGAAGAGGCCTGATTGACGGTCGAGGAATGGGCTTGGATATGTTGGCGAGTCAGTTGTCAAATCCACTCGGCCGCACCGTGCTGGATCGAACCGGCCTCAAAGGGCAATACGACATCAAATTGGAATGGACTCCGGAGGACGGGCCTGGGCATGGTCCTGGCGATGGCCCGGAAGCCGCACCCCCGCCTGACACTACCGGTCCTTCCATATTCACGGCGCTTCAGGAACAGCTCGGGCTGAAGCTGGAAACGCAAAAAGGTCCGGTGGAAATCATCGTCATCGATCGCATCGAGAAGCCCACGGAGAATTAGCCGGCGGCCGTGGTGAAAATGCCTAATTCCTGTCCCGCGCTGCTCGCCCTAACACTGTTCCCCCTGACACTGTTCCCATTGTTGGGCGCCGAGCAGCACGGACTGGTGAAGTTTGGCGGCTTGCCGATACCCGGCGCGACTGTAACGGCGTCTCGGGGCGAGAAGAAACTGGCAGCCCTCACCGATCAGCAGGGCGCATATTCGTTCGCCGATCTGCAGGATGGGATCTGGACCATTCAAGTAGAGATGCTGTGCTTCTCGCCCATCAAACAAGATGTAAACGTCGCCACCGGCGCGCCCGCGCTGGAATTTGAATTGAAGCTTCTGCCTCTCGATGAAATCAGAGCAGCCGCGGGTCCGGCCGCCGCGCCCACACCGCTAACGACCCAAACCGCGGCGCCTTCCACGAAGGCCCCCAGCGCGTTTCAACGCACCGATTTGAATGCATCCGCCTCGACGCCGGCCGCCGAGCCTCAAGAAGCGGAAGCCGTCAACGATCTCAGCCAGAAAGCCGTCGACGGTTTTCTCATCAATGGCACCGTGAACAATGGCGCAAGTTCATCGTTCTCCCTGTCGCCCGCTTTCGGAAACAACCGCCGCGGACCCAGATCGTTGTATAGCGGCGGCATCGGCATCATGCTGGACAGCTCCGCGCTGGATGCCCGCTCTTTTTCCTTGACCGGCCAGGACACGCCCAAGCCCGCCTACACGCACCTGCAAGGGACTGTCTCCTTCGGCGGCCCTATCAGAATTCCGCACCTGATCCGCAACGGCCCCAACTTTTTTATCGGCTACCAGTGGACCCGAAATCGCAGCGCCAGCACACAATCCACTCTGATGCCGACCCTGTTGCAACGCAATGGAGACTTCTCCCAGACTTTGAACCCGCTCGGCAGGCCCGTCCGGATCTTCGATCCCCACAACGGCGCGCCGTTCATCGGCAATGCGATTCCTCAAAGCCGCATCAGCTCTCAGGCGAAAGCGCTGCTGAACCTCTACCCCCTTCCCAATCTGGACGGAAGCTCGCGCTATAACTTTCAGGTCCCCATCGTGAGCGCCATGCATCAAGACTCCTTGAAGACGCGCCTCAACAAAACGATCGGCCGGAAGAATCAGCTTTCCGGGAGCTTTGGATATCAGAGCACGCGCACGGATAGCCCCAATGTTTTTGGGTTCCTCGACACCGGTGACACGGCGGGAATCAACGCCGCGGCGAACTGGCGATACACGTTCAACCCGCGGCTCTTCGGAAATCTTGGATATCAATTCAGCCGGCTATCCGCGCGCGCCGCGCCATACTTTGCCAACCGGCAAAACGTCTCGGGCGATGCCGGAATCCAGGGCAACAATCAAGAGCCGGTGAACTGGGGCCCGCCCAGTCTCAATTTCGCCGGCGGCATCGCGACGCTCTCCGATGGGCAGCCTTCCTCCACGCACAATCAGACCAGCGCCCTGTCTTACGCCATGCTATGGAGCCGGGCCCGCCACAACATTTCGTTCGGCGGCGATTTCCGGAGACAGCAATTCAACTACCTGTCTCAACAAAATCCGCGCGGTGACTTTACCTTTACTGCTGCATCCACCGAAGACAAAGCCAACGGTCTTCCTGTCCTAGCCACAGGCTCGGATTTCGCGGGCTTTCTCCTGGGAATACCTGACACGAGTGCTATCGCGTTTGGAAACGCCGATAAATATTTTCGCGCCTCCGCCTACGACGCCTACATCACGGACGATTGGAGAATCAATCCCGGCTTAACCTTGAATGCCGGAGTTCGCTGGGAATATGGCGCGCCGATTGCGGAAATATATGGGCGCTTGGTGAACCTGGACATCGCTCCAGGATTTACGGCGGCGGCGCCGGTGGTGGCCAGTGCGCCGACGGGCACGTTGACTCACCAAGCCTATCCCGATTCGCTGATTCATCCCGATAAGCACGGTTTTCAGCCTCGAGTTGCTTTTTCCTGGCGCCCGCTCTCGGCGTCCTCCATGGTTGTTCGCGGCGGCTACGGCGTCTACTACAACACCTCCGTGTATCAGCCAATATCCATCCAGATGGCGCAGCAATCCCCGTTGTCGAAGAGCTTGAGCGTACAAAACACTCCTCTGAATCCCCTGACGCTGGCGAATGGCTTCAATGCATCGTTGGCCGGCAGTCCCAACACATTCGCCGTCGATCCGAACTTTCGCGTCGGCTATTCGCAAAACTGGCAGTTGTCCGTCCAGCGCGACTTGCCGGCGGCTCTGCTGCTTACGGCAACCTATCAGGGCGGCAAAGGGACGCGCGGAATGCAGGAGTTTTTGCCGAATACGTATCCGCTAGGCGCATTGAATCCGTGTCCGGCCTGTCCCACCGGATTCATTTACCTGACGTCGAATGGAAACGCCACTCGCGAAGCCGGCCAGGTTCAGTTGCGCCGCCGCCTGCACAATGGCTTCACGGCGAATCTTCAATACACTTTCTCCAAATCGATTGACGACTCCGCGCTCGGCGGCAGAGGCCAAGGCGTGAACGTAATCGCTCAGAATTGGCTGGACCTCGCGGCCGAGCGAAGCCTCTCAAATTTCGACCAGCGGCATCAATTGGTGGCGCAAATTCAGTACACCACCGGCATGGGCCTGGGCGGTGGAACATTATTGAGCGGGTGGAAAGGCGCGCTGTTTAAAGAGTGGACCTTCGTTTCGCAGATCAACGCCGGCAGCGGTTTGCCTCTCACGCCCGTCTACGTTGCGCCCGTGCGCGGCACCGGCGTCACTGGCAGCATCAGGCCGGACTATACCGGCGAAAACCTCTATGCCGCGCCGCCGGGCTTCTTTCTGAACCGCGCCGCCTACGCTCCTCCGGTTAGTGGCCAATGGGGAAACGCGGGAAGAAACTCCATCACTGGTCCCGCGCAATTCGTTTTGATCGCGGGCATGGGACGAACATTCCGTTTGAGCGACCGGTTGAATGGCGACTTGCGGATCGACGCCACAAATGCGCTGAACCATGTTACGTTTCCCAATTGGAATACCAACGTGAGCAGCACTCAATTCGGACTGCCGAGCATCGCCAACCCAATGCGCAGCATAGAGACCACGTTCCGGTTGAGGTTCTGATATGCGACTAGAAAGCTTGCTGCGCTATTTCAAGAAAATGTGGCGCGCGCACTCGTGCGTGCCGCGTCGAGACTCGTCTCGACGCTTGTCTTTGAATTGTCATCGCGTCACGGTACGGCACAAACGCATCTGTGCTTTTGCCACCGTTTCAGTTTTGTTGAGTGCCCAGCAGCCGCCAGCAACCTTCCAAACCAGCACTCACTTAGTCATCCAAACAGTCAATGTCAAAGACAAAAACGGGAAAGCCATCGAAGGCCTGACAGCGAAAGACTTCACAGTCACTGAAGACGGAGTCCCGCAAACCGTCAAATTCTTCGAGTTCCAAAAGCTTGAGGAGATTCCCGGCAGCGCACCCGCGGCTCCTTCCATCGGAGCCGTCAATCTCCATAAACTCGGCCGGACTCAAATCGCTCCTGAGCCTCCCGGCGACGTTCGCTACAAAGACCGCCGCCTGCTCGCCTTGTACTTCGACATGAGCGCCATGCCCGAAGGCGACCAGTTGCGCGCCTTCGCCGCCGCGCAGAAATTCATCCGGACGCAAATGGCACCGGCCGATCTCCTGGCCCTCATGATGTTCACCGGCGGCGCGGTCCAAGTCCTGCAGGATTTCACCGACGATCGCAGCAAGCTGCTCAACACCATTCAAACTTTGATCGTCGGCGAAGATCAGGATTCGGGCGATACCATCAATGACGCGAGCACCGCCGACACCGGCGCGGCTTTCGGCCAGGACGACGGCGAGTTCAACATTTTTGCCACCGATCGCCAACTGGCTGCCTTGCAGACCGCCGCCAAGATGCTCGGCCACCTGAACGAAAAGAAATCGCTCATCTATTTCGCCAGTGGTCTCCGGCTGAACGGAGTGAATAACCAGGCGCAGCTACATTCCACCATCAATGCCGCGATCCGCGCCGGCGTTTCTCTATACCCGATCGATGCCCGCGGCCTGGTGGCGCAGGCTCCCTTGGGCGACGCCACCAGGGGATCGCCAGGTGGACTCGCAATGTATACCGGCGGGTCCGCCATGGCGGCCATGTCCAACTTCCAGCGCTCCCAGGACACGCTGTGGGCGCTGGCCGCCGATACCGGCGGGAAAGCGTTGCTCGACTACAACGATCTGACGGCAGGCATGGTTCAAGCGCAAAAGGCTATCTCGAGTTACTACATCATCGGCTACTACACCAGCAATCAGGCGCTGAATGGAAAGTTCCGCAAGATAAAGATCTCGCTCAACGGCGGGTTAGCGGCCAGCCTGGACTATCGCCAGGGTTATTTCGCCGGCAAGGAATTTGCCAAGTTCACTTCTGTCGACAAAGAACGCCAGCTAGAGGACGCGTTGATGTTGGGGGATCCTATCACCGAGCTCACCATCGCGATGGAGGTGGATTATTTCCAGTTGAATCGCGCGGAGTATTTTGTGCCCGTGATTGTCAAGATTCCGGGCAGCGAACTGGCGCTGGCGCGGCGAGGGGGAGCCGAACGTACCCTGATCGACTTTATCGGTGAAGTAAAAGACGAATACGGCTCCACCATTCAAAACGTCCGCGACAAGGTGGACATCAAGCTGAGTGGCGCGACCGCCGCCGAACTGGTGAAGCGCCCCATCGAATACGACACCGGCTTTACGCTTCTGCCGGGAAAATACAAGATCAAGTTCCTGGCCCGCGACGCCGAGACGGGCCGGATCGGGACCTACGAAACCAGGTTCCTAATCCCCAATCTCAACAAAGAAGAGAAACGGATTCCGATAAGTTCGGTGGTGTTGAGCAGCCAGCGCGTGGACCTGCGGGATGCGTTATACAACGCGGCCAAAGAGAAAGGCAAAGATAAAGGCAAAGCCGAAATCGCCAACCCGCTCGTGCAGGACGGCCAGAAGCTGATTCCCAGCGTAACGCGCGTATTCAGCAGGAGCCGCGATATGTATGTTTATCTGCAAGCCTACGAGCCGGGCGCGCCGGGCATTCAGCCGCTAATCGCATTCGTCACCTTTTATCGCGGACAAACGAAAGCGTTCGAGACTCCACCTCTTCCAGTAAGTGAAGGGCTGGACAACAGACTGAAAACGGTGCCTCTAAAATTCAACTTCTCTTTGGCCCAGCTCCAGCCGGGCAAATACGATTGCCAGGTAACGGTCCTGGACCCAACGAATCAAAAAGCAGCGTTCTGGCAAGCCCCCGTAATGCTAGTACCCTAGCGCATCGGTCAACGCTTCACGACCCTAACGGAGCGTTCATGACCTACTAGCAAACCCCTCCCAGCCGCCCCGCCGCATAGAGCCTCCGGTCCATCCGCGACAATCGACGTTCCATGCTCTTCGTCAGAATGCTGCTGTGAGGAATCTCGCAAAGATATTCCGGGATTTCCCACACCTCCCCCAACGTGCTCATCCATTCTATTTTCCGATCGAACCGTGCCAGATTCACTGGCCGCGAATATGCGCGAAGCGTCTTCTCGCCAAGAGGATTGAAGAAGTGCTCGAAATAGCTCAGAGCCAGCTCACGAATGGTCGAATACACCGGCTCGCGCGACCGCAGCCCGGAATAATCGGACTTCGCCACGGCGCCCCATCGCCCTTCGACCCGATACACGGCCAGCACATGATCGGTGTCGCGCACGGCTTCCAAATCGAGAACGAGTGGCGGATAGCCGAGCCGCCGCAGCGCCAGCGCCCCTAACAGCGCGCCCTCCATGCAATGCGCCACCTTTTCGCGCAAAACCCGTCGAGGCGAATGACAAGTGTGTCCACCGGCTTCCTGGTTGTAGCCGATTTCGTCATCGAGAAACTTCTGGATTTTCGCCGGTGAATCCATCTGGCGGAAGATTTTCCGCTCGCGCGCATCGAAAAAGTCGAACACTTTGAAAGGCTACCGCAAACTCTGCCGCGAGAAATTGAGCACCTTTGGAGCGGCATCCAACGACGACTCAGCGTTTGCTTGACGATGTCACCTATTATGCTTGACATAATACTCGACGCGTAATAGATTGAGAGTTTGATTCGGTCGTTCAAATGTCCAGACACCGCGTCGCCTTTTGAAGACCGCATGGTCCGGCGGTTCCAATCCATCGAGCGGACTGCGCGGCGAAAATTGCTGTATTTGAATGCCGCGTTGCGGCTGGAGGATCTTCGTGTGCCTCCGGGAAACCAGCTTGAACTACTGAAGGGCAAGCGCGCGGGTACGCATAGTATTCGAATGAATGATCAATGGCGTGTCTGCTTCGTTTGGCGCGGCGGGGACGCGCATGACGTGGAGATTGTGGATTACCACTGAAACAGTTAAAAGGAGATGACAATGAAGGCGGCAAAGCGACTCGATCCGATTCATCCGGGGGAGATTCTCCGGGAAGACTTCATGAAACCGCTGCGGATCAGTATTAATCAGTTGGCTCGCGACCTCGACGTTCCACCCAACCGCATCAGCGCGATTGTCAATGGAGTCCGCTCCATTACCGCCGATACCGCATTGAGACTGGGAACGTACTTCGGTGTCTCGCCAGAAACTTGGCTCGGGTTGCAGGTCGACTATGACCTCCGGATCATTCGGCGGCAATCCGGAGAACAAATCATCCGTAGGGTTCGCACCAGATCAGCCGCCTGATAATCGTGCCGCTTCGGCACACCATCGGAGCGACCGGGGTTCATTACAGAAAGGCTATTCTTCCAGCAGCGTCAGGAATTCTTCTTTGGTCATGCCCGATTGCCGTATGATGCTCATCAGTACGGAGGAAGGCAGATCGCCTGGATGGATAGGCACGGTCACGCGGTCGGCACGGGCGGAATGAAACAACCGGGCATGGCTGCCGGTCTGATGGTGAACGTAGAAACCCGCCCTGATAAGAACACGCAGAACCTCCCTGGGCTTGAGAATCGGGAGTTTGGCCATGTCAAAAAGGACAGCTACGCTACGGTGATGGCCAGGCGTTCGGTCGCGGGCTCGATATCCTCGGGAATCGGCTCACCGGCCTTCTGCGCACTTTCCAGAACACAGCGTATAGCATCCTCTGCCATCAGCCGGGCTTCCTCGCGGTTGCAACCGTAGGTGACGATCTCCGGCATGGCCGGTACGTGCACTTGAAAGCCGCCTTCGCGGAGTTGTTCGTACAAGACGGTGTAGCTGTATTGCATGGTTCGCCGACTATTAATGCTCTCACTCGAAGGATAGCATTCTAACTATTAATGCTCTCACTCGAAGGATAGCATTCTAATTATGGCAACGATCCGCAGGGCCGCTTTGGCGTAGCGCGTAGCGTAGCCACCGCCATCGAGCCCAAAGCGCGACCTCACTCCAATTGCGTAAACTAACATCTAAGCCCTCGGGCTCCCAACATCTTGAGGTATATTTTTCCAATGAAGATTTTTTGGTGTCTTGTCCCCGCGATTCTCTCGGCCTCCCTCTTCAGCCAGCCCGCGTTTACCGTGCTCCTCAAGCCCGGACGCGACGCCGGTCAGACGGTTGACGAAGAGTACACCAAGAAGATTCGCGAGTACACCACTGAGCCGTTCTTCAATTCACCGCTCACCGACTATTTGCCGGCGTCGAAGACTGTGCCGACACCCAAGGCCGTGCTGGGCGACGTCGCCGGCGCTCCCGGTATATTGCCTTACTCGCACGAAGTATATCGATACATGCGGATGCTGGAAAAAGCCAGCCCGCGCGTCAAAGTCTTCAGCATCGGCAAGACGGAAGAAGGGCGCGAGATGATCGCCGTGGCCGTCGCTTCCGAGAAATTGATCGCATCGCTGGACGAAAACCGTGCGCGTCTTGCTAAGCTCGCCGATCCACGCACCATCAAGCTCGATGACGCCGAGGCCGAAAAACTTGTCGCCGCATCCACGCCTATTTACTACATCACCGGAACCATCCACTCGCCCGAGACCGGAGCGCCCACCGCCCTGATGGAGCTGGCTTACCGGCTCGCGGTGGATGAAAGCCCCTACGTCAAGTTCATCCGCGAAAACGTGATTACGCTCATTACGCCAATCGTCGAAGTGGATGGGCGCGACCGCATGGTGGACATCTATCGCTGGCACCTGGCGAATCCCGGCAAGCAGTGGCCGAATTTGATTTACTGGGGTCACTACGTCGCGCACGACAACAATCGCGACGCCATGGCGCTTACGTTGCAGCTCACTCGAAACGTTCTGAACACGTTCGTGGGATGGAAGGCGCAGGTGCTGCACGATCTGCACGAATCGGTGCCATACCTGTACGACAACACCGTGGGCGACGGTCCTTACAACGCCTGGATCGATCCGATCCTGGCCGACGAATGGCAGATGATGGGCTGGAATAACGTTTCGGAAATGACCAAATTCGGCATGCCCGGCGTGTTCACGCACGGCACCTTCGACACCTGGTCGCCCAGTTACCTGATGTTTATCGCAGCCATGCACAACGGCATCAGCCGTCTCTACGAAACGTTCGGCAATGGCGGCGCGGATACCGAAGAGCGCACGCTGCGCCCCAACGAATACGCGCGCACGTGGTACAAACAGAACCCGCCGCTGCCAAAAACAAAATGGTCGCAGCGCAACAACAACAACTATGAGCAGACCGGTGTGCTCACGGCACTGGCTTACTTCGCCACCAACAACAAGATCTTTCTGCGCAATTTTTATTTGAAGGCCAAGCGGTCGATCGAGAAGCCCGCCACCGCGGGGCCGGCCGCCTACGTTTTTCCCGCCGACGATCCTCGGCCCGGCGCGCAGGCGGACCTAATCAGGATGTTGCAGGATCAGGGCTGTGAGATTTCTCGCGCCAGCGCGCCGTTCACCGTGATGATGCCGGGTAAGAAAGCTCCAGCGCGCGGGAATCGTGGGATGGGTTCCGGCGCCGATGGAGCGGGAGACGCCGCGGCAAACGATGCCGCCGACGAAAGCGCCAACTCCAAGCCCAAGGAGAAGCCGAAACCTGAGCCGCGCACTTTCCCCGCGGGCAGCTATGTGCTGCGCATGGATCAACCTTACAGCCGTATCGCCGATACGCTGCTCGATTATCAATACTGGGCCGCCAACGATCCCCAGAAGTCTATTTACGACGATACCGGGTGGACCTTCGGTGAACTGGGCAACGTCCAGGTGGCGCGCGTGACCGACCTGAAAGTGCTGGACGCAGCCATGAGCCGCATTCAGGGGCCGGTGCTAGCGCCCGGTGGAGTGAACGGAACCGGCGCAGTCTTCCTGATAAATCACAACGCGGATCATGCCCTGGCAACGCTGCGGTATCGCTTTCCGAACGCTTCCTTTGAAGCCGCTGAAGAGCCGTTTGAAGCAGGCGGGAAAAAATTCAATCGTGGATCGTTCATCGTCACCAACGTGCCCGCGGACGATCTGGCCAAAGCCGGCGCGGAGCTGGGTATACAGGCGCATGCCGCCGCCGCGGCGCCAACAGTGAAAACGCATCCGGTTCGCGCGGCGCGCATCGCCATCATGCACACCTGGCTGAGCACGCAGGCCGAAGGCTGGTGGCGTCTCGAGTTTGACCGGCTGAAGATCCCCTACGATTACATCAACACCCAAACCGTATCGAAGACCGGAGATCTGCGTTCGAAGTACGACGTGATTGTCTTCGCTCCGGGTGTCCGCGGCAATCCGGAAACGATTATCGAAGGCCTGCCGATGTACGGAAATCCTCTGCCTTGGAAGGTCACCGCACTCACGCCGAATCTGGCCAAGACCGACGAAACGGACGATATGCGTCCGGGCCTGGGCTGGAACGGCCTCGAACATTTGCAGGATTTCGTGCGGAAAGGCGGCCTGCTGATCACCGCCAACGACACCGCCAATTTCGCCGTGGCGTTTGGATTCACGCCGGGCGTCAGCATTGCCCCGGCGGTAAAACTGAAGGTAACGGGATCGGCCTTGCGATCCAAAATGATAGACGCCGCCAGTCCGATCGCGTATGGCTTCAGCGACAATCTCGCGATCTTCGCTTCGAATCCCCCCGTCTTTAGCGTCGGAAATATGTCGGGCGGCGGTGGCGGCGGACGGCGCGGTGGTCCAGAAGAACGCGAGCGTCCCACTGGCCGCGGCACGGCCGACGATCCCGATCTGCCCCAGGGAAGACAACCGGTTGAGGCCCCCGAGCTTCCCCACGCCGAAACGTGGCAGGCCCTGCCTTTGACCGATGAACAACTCCGCAATCCGGTAAACGTGATCCCAGTTGCGGCCCGCCCGCGCGTGATACTCCGGTACGCCAACGCAAATGAGCTGTTGGTTTCCGGTCTGCTCGATAGCGGTTCCGAGCTAGCCCAACATGCCGCGGTGATCGATTCGCCGTATGGTCAAGGTCACGTAGTGCTGTTCTCCAACAATCCATTCTGGCGCGCGGAAACCAAGGGCAGTTATTTCCTGGTCTTCAACGCCATCCTAAACTTCGATAATTTAAACGCAGGCAGAAAGCTAGCAGGCCGCTAGAGAAAGTGGTGACAGGCACCCGCTGTCCCAAGCCGCCTCGATCCTGAAGCATGCGCCTACGTCCTACGGCGCGTGGACAGTGGTGCCTGTGACCACTTTTCTCCCAGTCACACTCATGTAAAGTAAGCTTTGGAATCCCGCATCACCGTCAGCCGCGAATCTCCCGGCGATGTGAAACAACGTCAAGTAATCGTCAAACTGGACGGCGATCCCTTTGCGGTCCTAATGTACGGCGAGACCGCAACCCGCGCGGTTGAACCCGGTCCGTATCGGCTTCTTTTCGACAATACCTGGGAAAAGAAAAAAGTCGAATTCACCGTCGCCGAAGGAGAGCACGTAAAGTACAACGTCATCAACCGCGCCGGCCGCTTCACCTGGTGGATGGTTGCGGCCTAGGCGCCGCCCCAATGTACCTGACCATCGAGCCGGAACCGCGCGCGTAAGCAAGCGTTGTGGATTTGCCCTTTTTTTGAATGCCCTCTAGCCTGCTACACTAATATCTACACAAAGGAGTGTGTAACTTATGCCCACCAATCTGGCGATTGATGACAAGCTGATCGAAACGGCCCGGCAGGTAGGTGGTCATAAAACGAAGAAAGACGCCGTCACCGCGGCCCTCTCCCAATACATCGCCCGGCACAAGCAACTTGAGATCCTCTCTTTATTCGGTGCCATCGATTTCGATCCCAAGTATGACTACAAGGCCGAGCGCCGAAAGAAGCGATAGTGCAGGTCTTGGTCGACACCAGCGTTTGGTCACTCGCCTTCAGAAGATCGAAAGAGCCGGCCGGCGATGTTGACGCACAACTGATCGCCTTGCTTCGCGACTTGATCCAAGACCAGCGCGCCCTACTGATTGGGCCCATCCGCCAGGAACTGCTTTCCGGAATTCGAGAGGCAGCGCAATATGAACGGCTCCGGCAGCGCCTTCGCGCATTTTCAGACGAACCACTCTCAACCGAAGATTTCGAGCAGGCTGCGGGATTGAGTAATCACTGCCGTTCTCGCGGCGTTCTCGGCTCCACTGTCGACTTCTTAATCTGCGCGATCACAATCGCCCGCCGCTGGCAAATTCTAACCACCGACGGCGACTTCCTCAGCTACGCCAAAGCCATACCTATCC
>CATPCJ010000476.1 GCA_955652915.1 uncultured Bryobacteraceae bacterium | reverse complement strand
TGATTTTTCCTTAGCCCGTTGTTTTTCTGACTTTGGGGACGGCTGGAGCGCAGCCCTGCGACCCGCTTGCGGGGCGCGTTTAGGGCGGAGCGGAAGCCGGCTCCAAAGTCAGGCGCCGTCCGGACGGCCAGGGGTGGCGGGCTAGGGCGATAGTCTTCCGTGAGACGCCATTGAGCTCGGCTAACTCTGAGATCGACGCCCCTCCTTGCACCACCACTAGTAGTCGTTGTTCTTCCACTCGGATCTCCTGCCAGGGGCATACCTTCTATGCTGCTACCTTGGAAGCCTTCCGAGCTCCTTACAATTCTGTTACCTATGCCCTCGGAACGTACCCGGCCTTTTGGCGAATTCGAAAGTGATAGACCAGTGCCCCGGCGGCCACCGTAAGTGCCGCGATGCCGGATACGCCGGGGCGGAGCCGGATAGCAAGAATGGTCATCCAGATCCCGACAGCGGCGAAAAATGCCGGCACCAGCGGATACGCGAAACTTACCACACCTAGTTTCTGCCAGCCTTGACGGCGGCGGAATATGAATAGCGAAATCACGGACATGACCGCGAAGAAGTTCAGCAACAAACCGATGTACAGCAGCAGATTCACGAAAGGGCTCATGGTCATCAGCATGGTGCATATGCCCTGGCATACGATGGCGATCACCGGAGTGCGCCAGCGCGGATGTACTTTCGCGGCGGCCGCAAAAAAGGCGCCGTTCTTGGCCATCGCGTAGTAGACCCGCGGGCCGATCGTGACCATCGCGTTTATGGTGGCGAGCAAGGAAAGCATCATGGCGGCACTGAAGAATCCGGCCACCGCGGGACCGAACAGGTGCGTGGCGGCGAGCGCGCCAATGGCCACCACTCCTTTCATCTGCTCCAGCGGCACGGCGTAAACAAACAGCACATTGAGCGCGATGAATAAGGCCGCCACCAAAATCGTTCCGCAGGCGAGCGATAGGGGCAGCGTGCGCGCAGGGTGCTTCAGCTCTTCGGCCACATAAGTGGCCGCGTTCCATCCACTATAGGCAAAGTAGATGAATAACAGGCTGACGAAAAATTGCGAAAAGATGGACGTGGAGGAGGTGCGAACGGCGGTTTGCGAAAAGTTATCCCAGCTTCCGTTTCCGAATGAAAAACCGGCCACGATGAATACCAGAATCACAAGCACCTTCATGGAGGTGAGGACATTTTGCACGCGCGCGGCCCGCTGCACCCCCAGACAATTGAGGATGGTAAAAACCGCCACCAGCGAGCAGGCCAGGATCTGCGCGACACCAAGCTTGAATTCCCAGGCGCCCGACCCGGCAATGTGCCTGGCGTTTTCGAGCTTGAACGCGGGAACAAAGTGGCCGAAGTAGTCGGAAAAAGCCAGCGCGGCCGCGGCGATGGGCGCCGAGAATCCCGCGAAGAAGGATACCCAACCGGTCATGAATCCCCAAGTGGGGCCGAAGGCTTGGGTCAGATAAACATACTCGCCGCCGGAGCTGGGGAAATTGACGCCTAGCTCGGAATAGCAAAACGCGCCCGCCAGCGCGCACAATGCTCCCACGCCCCAGATGAGTAGAACCAACTTCACGGAACCGAGGTCGCCAGCGAGATAACCGGTGGTGGTGAGAATCCCGCCGCCGATCATGTTTGAAACCACCAGCGCGGTGGCGCTGACGATCCCAAGCTGCCGCAGCAACGTTGTGTTTCGCGACGTCAATGTTTTTCCGACAACGATAGGCTGGAGCGCACCAGCGACTGGCCTCCGTCGCACACGTACACCGCGCCAGTGATATAGGCGGCCGCGTCCGAGCACAGAAACAGCGCCAGATCCGCCAGTTCGTCCTTGGTGCCGAAGCGGCCGAGCGGAACCGCCGCTTCCACTTTTTTGCGAACCTCGGGCGTGGGCGCCAGACGCCGCATTCCCTCCGTGTCATCCGTTGGACCGGGCGTGATGCAGTTGGCTCGAATTCCAACCGGTCCCCATTCGATGGCCAACGTCCGTGTCAGCAGGTCGACACCCGCTTTCGCCGCGCATACGTGCGCTTGATAAGCGATGGGCATGGTGGCGTGGCTGGCTGAAATGCTGATGACGCTCGCTCCCGGCTTTCGAAGATGTTCGTACGACGCGCGGCAGGTGTTGAAGGTTCCGATGAGATCGATATCGATGACGCTCTTGAAGGCGTTCGCCGACATGCCGGTCACGGGCGCTGGAAAGTTTCCGGCGGCGCCGCAGACCAGAATATCGATCTCCCCAAATCGATGGCGAGTCTTTTGCATGGCCGCTTGGACCGCGGGATAATCGCGCACATCCAGCGCACAGGTTTCCGCCGTTCCGTTCGACGACCGGATACCGGCCGCGGCGGCATCCAATTTTTCCTGCTTGCGCCCCACCAGCATGACCTGGGCTCCATGTTCGGCAAATCGCTCAGCCATGCGCTGGCCGATCCCGCTGCCGCCTCCGGTTACAAATGCTGTCTTGCCCTCAAGAAGTCGATCGCGAAAGATGCTGGCCATCGACCGAACTGTATCATACTTGGGCACAATTTCCTGTAACGATCCCAGCCAGTTGGCGCCAGGACGGATTGCGATTTCGGCGTTTCGGAAAAACGAAGCCACCTTCGATTGAATTGGTCCTCTGTCATAGGAATACCATGGGCGATGCATGATCCAACGAAGGTTTTTGCGGGAAGTTGTTGAGGGGAAATGCCTGAAATGTTTCCGGTGGAGTTGTGACCCGCGATTTCGGCGCTGCGCGCCGACACTGGAGGGGATGAAAACGCTTCGCTGCGCGGCGTGAGGTGCGAGTACGCCAAGGCCGTTCGATGGAACTTATTGGAAGCATTGGTGGTTCGAGGGTTCGTTTTCTAAC
>CATPCJ010000475.1 GCA_955652915.1 uncultured Bryobacteraceae bacterium | reverse complement strand
CGCCCTTGCGATCCACCTGGCTGTTGCCGCCGACGCTGCGAAAAACTCAGCCGCCTTCGTTGACCTTGACCCGCAAGCCAGCCCGACAATCCGAGCCCGCGCGGACATGGCCGCCACCGCTCGCGCTAAACTACAATCAGGTTGACCTGGAAATGAAGCAACTAATTGAAGATATCGCCAAGGCTCTTGTCGATCTGCCCGACGAGGTGAGTGTTCACGAAGTGAAGGGCGAGCAAGTCACGGTGCTGGAGTTACGAGTCGCGCCCAGCGACTTGGGAAAGGTCATTGGAAAACAGGGCAGAACCGCGCGCTGCATCCGCACGCTCTTGAGCGCCGCGGGCATGAAACTCAACCGCCGCTTCACTCTGGAAATCCTGGAATAGTCTCTGCAGCTCGTCACGATAGCCCATCTGGTTCGAGCGCGCGGCATCAAGGGCGAACTTTCGGCGATCCCTTTCACCAGCCAGCCCGAACGCCTCAAGAATGTCTTCGTGAACCAAGCCCCCATGGAAGTGGAACGAACTTGGATGCACGGGGATCGTTTGATATTTAAGTTCAAAGGCGTGGACACAATGTCCGATGCGGAACGCCTGGCTGGCGCCGACGTCTTAATTCCGATGGAAGCGCGTGCAGAAATCGCTGAGGGAGAGTATTATCAATCCGACCTCGTGGGTTGCCAGGTATTCGACGGCGTCCGGCTCTTAGGAATCGTCGATGGTTGGCAGGAGAGCGGCGGCCCGTTACTGGTTGAAGTGAAGACGCCGCAGGGCAAGGAATTGCTGATCCCGTTCGCGAAAGCGATTTTTACGAAGATCGACATGCAGCAAAGGCGAATCGAAGTTGCCCTGCCCGACGGCTTGTTAGATCTAAACTGATCTCTTGTGATCTTTCGGATTCTCACTATCTTTCCCGACTTCTTCCAGGGACCGTTCCAGCATGGCGTCGTTGCCAATGCGGCGCAGTCGGGACTGATCGAAATCCATATTCACGATCTGCGTAATTGGACGCACGACCGGCACCGCACCGTTGACGATCGCCCGTTCGGTGGCGGCGAAGGCATGCTGTTAAAACCGGCTCCCATCTTTGACGCAGTGGAATCCATTTGGCCGGAACGGACTCCCGGCCAGCGGCTGGTTCTGCTGTCGGCGCAGGGCCAGAGTTTCAATCAGGAAACAGCGCGCAGATATTCGGATTACAAGGAACTGTTTCTCATTTGCGGCAGATACGAGGGCGTGGACGAACGGGTGGCGGAACACCTGGCCGACGAAGAGCTTGCCATCGGCGATTTCGTATTGAGCGGCGGCGAAATAGGCGCAGCGCTTGTCGTCGATTGTGTCGCGCGGCTGCTGCCGGGCGTGCTGGGTAACGAAGATTCGGCCATTCAGGAATCCTTCAGCCAGGCAGGGTTGCTGGATTGTCCGCAGTACACGCGGCCCGCTGAATACCGGGGTTGGAAGGTGCCGGAGGTGCTGCTGAGCGGCAATCATGAACAGATCCGGCAGTGGCGCCGGCAAGCCGCCCGGGACAAGACTGCAAAGAACCGTCCGGATCTACTACAATAGAAGTTCCAAAGGATTCGTCACATGCCTAACCTTTTATTGGACAAGACCGTTGCCAAGCACAAGCGTCCCGAAGCACCCGAATTCCGGCCGGGCGATACCATTCGCGTACACGTCAAGATCAAGGAAGGCGAGAAAGAACGCCTTCAGGTTTTCGAAGGAACCGTCCTGGCCCGCAAGAACACGGGCTTGGGCGAAACCATCACCGTGCGTAAGGTGAGCTTTGGCCACGGAGTGGAGCGCATTTTCCCAATTCACGCGCCCGTTGTGGATCACATCGACCTGGTTCGCACCGGCCGCGTCCGGCGCGCCAAGCTCTATTACCTGCGAAATTTGAAGGGCAAAGCGGCACGCCTTCGCGAGCGCGAATAGATCCGTTCGCACCTCTTAGCCGAGATGCCGAGATGCCAGGGCAAATACGAACGTGAGGCTCGCGCGCAGGGTTATCACTGTATCGCCGGCGTCGACGAAGTTGGACGTGGCGCGCTCTTCGGCCCGGTCTTCGCGGCGGCGGTGATCCTCTCTCCGGATTGTCCCATTCGCGGCCTTCGAGACAGCAAACAGCTTCCGCCGGAGCGGCGTCAGATTCTATCGGAACGAATCCGTGAGCGCGCCGTGGCGTGGGCCGTCGGAGCGGCGGACGCGTTTGAGATCGATCACATCAACATCTATCAAGCCTCAAGATTAGCCATGCGCCGCGCTGTCGAGCGCTTGAATCCCGCGCCCGACTATCTGCTGGTCGACGCGATTACAGTGGATCTCCCGCTGGCGCAATTGGCCCTGATTCACGGCGACGCCCTATCCCAATGCATTGCAGCCGCGTCTATTCTTGCGAAGGTGGAACGCGACGCGTGCATGTGCGAATGGGACAAAGTTTTCCCACAGTATGGTTTGAAAAACCACAAAGGCTATTCAACCAGCGAACATTGGAAGGCGCTGGAGAATCACGGGCCGACGTCGATGCATCGCTTCAGTTTCTGGCCCGTCCGCGAACACTCGCCGCATACGGTGTGGACCGGCTATCCGAGGCAAGGCGAATTATTCCCGTCGGGCGAGCTTCCACCCGAGTGGGCGCAGCCAGACGAGCAGGAGCTTGAGTATGCCGATCCTACTAAAGAAATGGCTGCATGCAACCAGTAGAACCGCCGCGGCCGGTAATCGTAGCGGAGACGCCGCCCAGCCTCGCCTGGTATCACAAACTGGGAAGTCTGCTGTTTATCGTGGTTTGTTTCGAGGTGGGCGTCTTTCTGCTCGTGTTTCCGTGGCTCGACTATTGGAACAACAATCTCATCGCCAGTCTGGCGCCGTGGGTGCGCGGTGTCTGGGTAAGTCCATTTTTTCGGGGCGCGCTAAGCGGCCTCGGAGTAGTGAATATGTACATCTCGCTGGCAGAGGTTGTCCGGCTTCGCCGCCCTGCTGCTGATAGACTTAAGGAATCGCTTCTATGAAATCGTCTACCGACCGCGGCAAGACAGCTCTCGCCGAGCCGGCTCCAGTTACGTCCCCAGCAACCGGCGACGCTCCCCGGGGAACCATCGCCGAGTGGACCATAACCATCCTGCTCTTGCTTTTCGGCACTACAACCCTGGTCCAGGCTTTCGTAATTCCAACTGGTTCGATGGAAGACACGCTGTTGATTGGCGACCATCTGCTGGTGGACAAGCTGGCGTATGCGCCGGCCGGGAAGTTCAGCAAATTCATCCTGCCGTATTCAGAACCGAAGCACGGAGACATCATTGTGTTTCGATATCCCGTGGATATTTCGCAGACCTTCGTAAAGCGCACCATCGGGGTTCCGGGCGACCATATCAAGATCGTCAACCAGCAGATCTATCGAAATGGAATCAAACTGATCGAACCGTACGTTTATCACAAGGCTCCTTATCCGGATTCCTATCGGGACAATTTCCCCAGCAGCGAATCGAATCTTCTGATGCTGATGGATCAGGCCAAGGAGATGCTCGCCAACAATGTCGTGAACGGCGAGGTAGTGGTTCCGAACGATTCATTTTTCGCGATGGGCGACAATCGCGATAATTCGCTCGACAGCCGCTATTGGGGATTCGTTCCGCGCGAGAATATCATCGGAAAGCCGCTGATCCTTTACTGGTCCTACGACGCGAACACGGAGAGCCTGGCGAGCTCTTCGGTCAACGCACTCTCGCGCCACTTCCTTGACCTGGCGCAACACTTTTTTACCAAGACACGCTGGAATCGCACTTTTAGGTTGATCCATGGCTACCATAGCGCCGACTAAACCCGCCCCTGCTCCGGAGGCTGTTCATCGCACCTCCATCGCCGAATGGGCTGTCACCATTCTCATTTTGCTCTTCGCCACGTCGATGATCGCGCAACCGTTCGTGATCCCGACGTCGTCGATGCACAATACGCTTTACACCGGCGATCATCTCATCGTCGACAAGCTGGCATATGCGCCGGCTGGGCCGGTCAGCAAGCACCTGCTTCCCTATGAGGACGTGAAGCGCGGCGACATCATTGTCTTCAAGCACCCTACGCTGATCACCGTGGACTATGTGAAGCGCGTCATCGGCATTCCAGGCGATCATGTCAAGCTGATCGACAAGCAGGTGTACGTCAACGGGAAAGCGCTGACCGAGCCCTACGCCATCCACCTGGATAATTCGCTGAACTATCGCGACAACTTTCCGTTAGGCGAGCCCGACTACTCCGGCGATTCGAAGATGGCGGCGCGGAGTCTTGAAATGCTTCGCGAGAATGTAGTGAACGGCGAACTGGTGGTTCCTCCGGGAAGTTATTTCGCGATGGGCGACAA
This sequence comes from uncultured Bryobacteraceae bacterium, assembly GCA_955652915.1. Classification (GTDB taxonomy): domain Bacteria; phylum Acidobacteriota; class Terriglobia; order Bryobacterales; family Bryobacteraceae; genus Palsa-89. Next base: position 493 of record CATPCJ010000475.1, on the reverse strand, counting down.
TCGCGATAACTCGCTCGACAGCCGGTATTGGGGTCTGGTGCCGCGCGAGAATATCACTGGCAAACCGCTGATCGTCTTCTGGTCTTACGACGCCCCCACCGAGGATCTCAAGGATTACAACCTGCACCACATGGTGGATCTGGCGCTGCATTTTTTCACCAAGACGCGCTGGAATCGCACGTTGATGCTAATTCACGGATATCCGCTGTAGGGCGGACCCCCTGGTCCGCGCGGGTCCCCCTGGTCCCGCTATTTTCATTGAAATGCCGGCCAGGGGGCCGGCCGCGGACCAGGGGGTCCGCCCTACAAAGGAACCTAGAGTGATGCAGCCTAAGTCGAATTACTACGGCCTGATTCTGGCCGGTGGACGGGGCACGCGATTTTGGCCGCGCAGCCGCCGGTCGCGCGCCAAACAGGTGTTGCGCTTTGGCGGGGATCGGTCGCTGATTCAGCAAACCGTGGATCGGCTGCGCCCATTGCTTCCGCCCGATCG
>CATPCJ010000474.1 GCA_955652915.1 uncultured Bryobacteraceae bacterium | reverse complement strand
GTGCGAGGCGATAACGCCAGAGATGCTGCCGCTGGTCGACCTGACGCCGGAGGAAATAGAACGGATCGTCAGCCGCGTGCCCGGCGGCGCCGCCAACGTGCAGGACATTTATCCGTTGGCGCCACTGCAGGAGGGCATCCTGTTCCACCACGTTATCAGCGCGGACAAAGATCCGTACCTGGCCGCAAGTACGTTCAGCTTCGATACTCGCGCGCGGCTGGATGCCTACCTCGCCGCGATGCAAGCGGTGATTGACCGGCACGACATTCTGAGAACAGCGGTGCTGTGGGAAGGTCTGGCGGAGCCGGCGCAAGTGGTGTGGCGAAAAGCCGTCCTTTCGATCGAAGAGGTAGCGATCAAACCGGCGGCTGGCGATGCCGCCGAGCAGTTGTATGCGCATTTCAAAACGGGACAATGCCGCGCCGATATCCGGCGTGCTCCAATGCTGTGGTTCTATACCGCCTACGATCCGCAGCATGGGCGTTGGCTGATGATGCAACTGCTCCATCATCTGGTTATCGATCACAGCACGCTCGAAGTGATGCTCGGGGAAATGCAGGCGCATCTGCTGGGACAGCAGGCGCAATTACCGGCGCCCCTGCCATTCCGCAATCTGTTAGCGCAAGCCCGGCTGCGAAGCACGGAAGAGCATGAGGCGTATTTCCGGCAGCTCCTCGGAGATGTCGATGAGCCGACCGCGCCGTTCGGACTTCTCGACGTGCAGGGCGATGGTACACGCATCCGGGAGGCGCGCCTGGCGCTCGACGAGGATCTGGCCAAGCGAATTCGCGAGAGGGCGCGCCAACGGGGCGTAACCGCCGCGAGCCTGTTTCACCTTGCGTGGGCGCGGGTGCTGGCGAGCGTGTCGGGCCGCGACGACGTCGTTTTCGGGACTGTCTTGTTCGGCAGGATGCAGGGCGGCAGCGGAAGCGACCGGACCATGGGACTGTTTCTCAACACCCTGCCGGTGCGCATCCGCATCGGGGACCAAAGCGTTGAAGAGAGTGTCGGAGGAACGCACGCGCAGTTGGCGGACCTGATGCGCCACGAACACGCCTCACTCGCCGTCGCACAGCGGTGCAGCGCCGTGCCCGCGCCGGCGCCGTTGTTCACGTCGCTGCTCAACTACCGCCATATCATAGGCGCGGGCCGCGCGCCATCTCAGGATACTCTCGAAGCCTGGCAAGGCATCCGGATGTTGAGCGGCGAGGAACGCACCAATTACCCGCTCATGCTGTCGGTCGACGATCTCGGCGCGGGATTCGTCCTCACCGTAGCGGCGCACTCTTCGGTCGAGCCAGCGCGCGTCTGCGAATACGTCGGCGCCGCGTTGTCGGCGCTCGTGGGGGCCCTTGAGAACGCGCCGGCAACGCCGATGCGAACAGTCCCGGCCCTTTCAGCGGCTGAACGGCAGAAGCTCCTCTACGACTGGAACCGGACCGAGTCGCCCTATCCAGAAGACAAGTGCATTCACGAACTCGTAGAGCAACAGGTGCGCGTGAATCCTGGCGGCAGAGCGTTGTTGTGCCAGGACAGAACCGTGACCTATGCGGAGTTGAATACCGGCGCCAACCGGTTGGCCCACTATCTCCGAAGCCTGGGAGTTCGGCCGGATGCGCGAGTCGCCATATGTCTCGAACGCGGCGTCGAGATGGTGGTGGCCTTGCTTGCGGTATTGAAGGCGGGCGCGGCGTACGTGCCTCTCGACCCCAGTTATCCGGTCGAGCGGCTGCGCTACATGCTCGAGGACAGCGGACCTGCTGTGCTGCTTATAACCGATGCGCTGCTCGGACTATTCTCGAAGCGGAGCGAGGCGTTGCAGGTCGTGACCCTCGGTGAAGCAACGACGGTATGGGCCGGCCAGCCCGAGACGAATCCGGATCCGCGTGCGGTCGGGCTCACTCCCGGGCATCTCGCCTACGTAATCTATACCTCCGGCTCTACCGGAGCGCCGAAGGGCGTCATGGGACTGCACCGCGCCACGGTCAACCGTCTGGTGTGGATGCACAACCAGTATCCGTTCGAGCCCGGCGAGGTCTGCTGCGTCAAATCGTCGTTCAGTTTCGTGGACTCCATCTCGGAGCTGTTCGGGCCCTTGACAAAGGGTGTTCCGATAGTGCTGCTGCCAGCGGAAGTGAAATACGATGTGGCCGAGTTCGGCGGACTGGTTAGTGCGCATCGGGTTACGCGATTGCTGCTCGTGCCATCGCTCGTGCGGACGGTCCTGGACGCGAATGCTGCAGGCGTTTTCCCGTTGTCGGGCATCAAGTATTGGATTACCAGTGGTGAACCGCTGCCCGGCGCCTTGGCGCAGGAACTGCTCGCTCGCGCAGGCTGCGGCATGCTCCTCAACCTCTATGGGTCTTCGGAAGACGCGGGAGATGTCTCCTGCCACCAGGTGCAGGCCGGCCCCGAAGAAGCGATCGTTCCGATCGGCCGGCCCATAGCGAATACGTCGATGTACATCCTCGACTCCAATCTGGAACCCGCGCCGATCGGCGTTCCCGGTGAACTATACGTTGCAGGCGCCGGCCTGGCGCGCGGTTATCTGAATCGGCCCGACCTGACCGCCGAACGTTTTGTGCGAAACCCGTTTGTATCGGACAAGGAGGCCCGGATGTATAAGACAGGAGATGTCGCGAAGTGGCGCGACGACGGCACGATTGAGTTTCTGGGCCGCAACGATTCGCAAGTGAAGATTCGAGGATTTCGCGTCGAACTGGGCGAGGTCGAAGCGCGGCTGGCCGAGCATCCGCGCGTGCGAGCCGCCGCCGTTGTCGCGCGGGAAGACGCCGCGGGCGGCAAGCAGCTTGTGGCCTACTACACGCTGGAGCAGCCGGGCCAGGAGGTCGGCCCAGAGGCGCTATGGGTTCACATTGCCGACAAGCTGCCGGATTACATGGCGCCGGCGGCATTTGTGCGACTGGAATCGCTGCCGCTAACGGCCAACGGAAAGCTCGATCGTAAGGCCTTACCGTCGCCTGACGACGCCGCCTACGCCGCGTCTGGCTACGAGGCGCCGAGGGGCGAGATCGAAACAACGTTGGCTCGAATTTGGGCTGGCTTATTGAAAATAGAACGCATCGGCCGCAACGACAACTTCTTCAAACTGGGCGGCCACTCGCTGATGATCCTGAGAATGGTGAACATGCTGCGGCAGGTTGGTGTCGACGCGCCGGCGTCGGACCTGTTCAGTTATCCGACCATTCAATCTTTGGCTGCACGAATCGAGGCGAAGAGCAACCGGCCGGCGCCGAACCAGCCCGTGCGTATCAAGGACGGCACCGGGACGCCGCTCTTTCTCGCTCATTGCGGGGCGGGCGAGCTCCTCTATATTTCGCCGCTGGCCTCGCAAATCGACCTCGGCATACCGGTCTACGGGCTGCCGGCCCAGCCGTCGGACAGCGCGCCCTTGCGGACCATTGAAGCAATGGCCATGCGCATGGTCGAGATGATTCGGAGCGTGCAGCCCCACGGCCCCTATCGCCTGGGCGGCTGGTCTTTCGGTGGAGTCCTTGCTTACGAGATGGCCTCCCAGCTTATTGGCGCGGATGAAGAGGTGGATTTCGTGGGACTCTTCGACACGCATTATGCCGGCGGTCTGCCGCTACCGGATCTTCCGCTCGAAGAGTTCAACGCGAAAGAACAGGTGCTGCGGGTCGCCGACGCAATGATGTCGTTCGATGAGGCGCGATTCGCGGCCAGCCGCGAGGCCATCTCCGCGCGTCTGGCAGCCATGGATTTCGAGGCGTTAATACAAACCTGCCGTGAGATGTCGCTGTTGCCGGCCCACCTGGCGGACCTGACGGGCGCCCAAATTCAGCAGACGTTAGCTCGCGCCTACAGCTACCCGCTGGCGAGCCTGGGGTACCGCGCTCAACCGATTCCGATTCCCGTTCACTTGTTCACCGCCGCTGAAACGCCCGGTGACACACCTGCCTTGAGAGGGTGGGCTGCCGTGCTGCCGGCCGGCCGGATACGCGCGATTCAGGCGCCGGGAACGCATTCGTCCATGATCGAGAGTCCCAATGTGAAGGCGCTGGGCAAGGCTGTTTCGGAGGCTCTGCGCAGGGCTGAGCTCAAACCGGCGCGAATCCCCGAGCGCAGTTACGACCCGTTGGTCATTCTGCAAGCTGGGGAACCGGGAGTCACGCCGCTCTTTTGCGTGCCGGGGGCCGGCGCGCCTGTCACGAGTTTCACCGAGCTCCTGTTCGAGTTGCCCCGCTCCTGGCCGATCTACGGATTCCAACCACGCGGAATGGATGGGCTGCTCCACCCGCAGTCGACCATCCCGGCGGCCGCCGCCCTGTATCTCGAGCGCTTGAATCAGGTACATCCTGAAGGGCCGGTTCATTTCCTGGGTCACTCTCACGGTGGCTGGGGCGTGTTTGAAATGGCGCGGCGGCTGGTGGAAGCCGGGCGCAGCGTCGCATCACTCACGATTGTCGATAGCGAAGCTCCGGATGATGGAAATTCCGTATGGGAGTACGACGGCGCGGGCGCCGTCATGGCGTGGGTTGAACTGTTCGACGAGCTGATCGACGGCGGCCTGGGGCTCCGGCGCGACGATCTCGAAAGGCGCTGCGAAGCCGACCAGAGGAACATTCTGCACCGCCGGCTCGTTTCCAAAGGGCTGATGCCGCAGCGTTCCCGGCCCGATGAGTTACGCGGCCCATTGCGGACCTTCGCGATGGCGTTACGAACCCGCTTCGTCCCCGCGGGGGCCTACCAAGGCCCGGTGCAACTGGTGCTGGTGAACCACACGAAACTGACCGAAGAGGAGAACCGCGGCAAGCGGGCGCTGCTCGTCAGGGCGTGGGAGCGGTGGGCCCCCAACGTGTCGAGCCTGGAGGCTCCCGGCACGCATCTTACGATCCTTAAGGCGCCGCATGTAAGGGCGCTTGGCAGCTTTATTCAGGGTTTTGTGTCGCGTGCTTCCGCGTAGCAACTTTGCGGACGGAGAAATTAGCGAGAATTCCGAGTTATTGATGACCAAAAATCTGGAGAAAACCTTTCGAATGGATGGATTATCTCAGTCTCAAGCGGATCTTAAAGTACCTCTATGCGCCGGTTGACATCGACTATGCCGTTGCCATATAATTGCGTCGGAGTGCTCAATAGAGGCCAGGAATTTCGGGTTGAGCCGCTCGATAGCCGCTATCAAATCACAACGTGCGCGCTCGTTTCCAACCGTTTTCGAAGGACCTTCGAGGCGCGATTCGAGATGCCTGAGCGGAAAGTTCCCGCTACAATCAGGCGCATATTTGCAGAACAATTTCGGACCCCGAATGCCAGCCGGAGGACGGGCGCGCCGCGGCGTCGCGCCGAATTGCCATGACCCCAAGGTACGAAAACAAACGAGCGGTTGGGATCGGGCCGCTTCTCGAGCAATTCTGGCAGGATATCCGTTACGGCGCCCGCAGCTTGCTCCGTAATGCCGTGTTTGCGGCCGTGAGCATTACAACGCTCGCGTTAGGCATCGGCATGAACACCGCGGTGTTCAGCATCGTGAACGCCACCCTGATTAAGCCGCTGCCGTACCCGGCCTCGCAGCGGCTCGTATGGATCGCCAACAAGGACGAACGGTTCCATTTCGAAGGGGTGATGGGCGCGGATTTCGTCGATTGGCGGCAACAAGCGCAATCGTTCGAAGAGATGGCGGCCTACTCGTACTCGGATGCGACCTTGGGGTTTGCCGGATATGCCGACCAGCACCGGATCGTGGCCGCTTCGCCCGAGTTGTGGTCCATCGTTAGTACGGAGCCCGCTCTCGGCCGGTTGTGGGGAAAGGGCGCGCGCGACGAGCTCGTACTAAGCTACTCGCTGTTCGCGCGCCGCTTCAGGTCGGATCCGGAAATCCTCGGTAAAGTGGTAACCCTCGATGGCCGCCCGGTGACGGTCATCGGCGTACTCCCGCAAGCGTTTCACTTCGTCTTGCCTCTCATGAGTACCCCGGGGTTGGAGGGAAAGGAAATAGAAGGTTTCGCGCCGAGCGAGCTGTCGAGTGCCAATCAAATCCGGGGTCGCATGATGTCGGTTGTCTCGGTGGTGGCGAAACTGAAGCCGAATGTCACGCTCGACTCGGCCCGCGCGGAGATGGAGGCCATTCAGGCGCGCATCGCGCGCGAGAATCCCGGCGGTATGTACGCGATGTGGAAACTCAGCGTGGAGCCGTTGCGGGAGAAACTGGTCGGAAGCGCGCGCCGTCCGCTGACCATCCTGTGGGTCGCCGTTGGTTTCGTGCTGCTGATCGCGTGCACAAACATCATCAATTTGCTGTTAGCTCGGGCCAGCGCACGCGACCGGGAGATAACGATCCGCCGGGCCGTAGGCGCAACCCGGAACCGTCTGCTGCGACAGTTCCTCGCGGAAGGAATTCTCTTGGCCCTGCTCGGGGGCGCGGCGGGTCTGGCGCTGGCGCATTGGGCCATCGCCCTCATGATCCGCCTGTCCCCGCAAGCCGTGCCACGCCTGGCTGAAGCCCGGATTGACACCGGTGTGCTCATCTTCACGCTTGCTGTCTCGGTCGTCACCGGGGTTTTATTCGGCCTGAGCCCTGTAATCTCATTCCGCAGTCCTTCCAGGGAAGACGTATTCCGGGAGGGCCAGCGGATCTCGTCCGGTCCATCGAGCACGCGGCTCCGAGCAGTGCTGGTCGCCGCCGAGATCGCACTCGCGATGGTGCTTTTGGTGGGCGCCGGCCTTATGGTAAGAAGCTTCTGGCGCATGAATGCGTATCCCGCGGGTTTTAATCCGGAGCAAACACTCGTGCTGCCCCTATCGCTCACGGGCCCGGGTTACGATCCGGCGCCGAACCAGGTCCGCTACCTGGATCAAGTGCTGGCGCGAGCCTCGTCGGCGCCCGGTGTGGAGGCTGTGGGTATCGAGAATGCGCCCGTGCGAGGGCTGGTCGACGTGGAAGGCCAGGCGCCTGCGCCGCCGGGGCAGGCCGCGCAGACAACGCATCATTCTGTGTCGGCAGGCTATCTTCGGGCGATCGGAGTGGTCGTCACCAGGGGCCGTTGGATTGCCGACGCCGAACCGGCCAACGTCATCGCGGTGAATGAGGCGTTCGCGCGGCGGGCTTTCGGCGATGCTAACCCGATCGGCAGGCGCATACGAATCCCGGGGCAGCAGGGGCCGGTACCGGCGACCATAGTCGGCGTGACCGCGAATCTGAAGTACTCCAAGCTCGACGCTGAGCCGGAGCCGGAGACGTACATCCCCTACCGGCAATCGGCGTTTCTGCGCTCGATGAACCTGGTAGTGCGAACCGCCGGCAGCCCCGCGGCTGTAGCGCCCGGGCTGAGAAGTCTGGTGGCCGGAATCGACAGCACACAGGCAGTTGCCAACGCGAAGGTGCTCGAGGATCTGCTGTCGGAGTCCATCAGGCCCCGCAGGTTCAACATGTTTTTACTCGGGACTTTCGCGGTCACCGCGCTGGTAATGGCCTTGGTGGGCATATACGGCGTGATCGCGTACTCCATAATGCAGCGCACGCGCGAGCTTGGCGTACGCATGGCGCTCGGCGCCGGGCGCAGTGAACTTGTCCGGATGGTGATGCGGCAGGGGTTTCAGATCGCCGCGACAGGTGTGGGCATCGGGCTGGTTGCCGCGATGGGCCTGACCAGGTGGATTGCGAGCCTGTTGTACGACGTCAAGCCTATCGATCCGCCGACGTACATTGTGGTGGGTATTGCGCTGCTGGCAGCCGCGCTACTCGCAACCTCGGGCCCGGCCATCAGGGCCGCCCTTCTGGATCCCATGACGGCTCTGCGATATGAGTGAACTGGGGCTCCATTTCGGGGTTGCCGCGCGTTCGCTCCGGCGCAATCTGCGCTTCAGCGTTACAGCCGCCGCGACTTTGGCGCTCGGGATCGGCGGCATTTCGGCCCTGTTCTCGGTGGTCGGCAAAATTCTCCTGGAGCCGCTGCCGTACGCTGACCCCAGCCGGCTCGTCCAGTTGATCACGACCTCCGAGGTCGGCGACGAACGCCTTTCAGCAATTCCGAAATACCTTTTCTGGCGTGACAAGACGAGCTCCTTTGAGGCCATGGCGGCCTCGGATACCGACGGACCGGACGTGAACTTCGCGCTGCCGTATCGGCGTGTTGCTGTGCGCGCCGGCCGCGTGTCAGCGGATTACTTTCAGGTTCTCGGCGCGAAACTGGGCATGGGCCGGGGCTTCTCGGAGGCCGAGGACAGCCCCGGGGGCCCCAAGGCCGTGGTGGTCAGCGATGCCATGTGGCGCCGTTATCTGGGCGCCTCCGCGATCGCGGCCTCGATGGAGGTGGTTCTTGACAACATCGAGTACCGCGTTGTCGGCGTGCTCGCCCCGGACGCGCACCTGGAGATTCCCGCCGAAGTTTGGCTGCCGCTTTGCGCCGACCGCCGTTCGACCGATCACATCGGCAGAGTGCGGGTCATCGCGCGTCTGAAAGATTCCGTTTCGCTGAAAGATGCGAATAAGGAGGTGAGCGCGACTCTCCTGCCGTTCCAAATCAAATATCCGCCGACCTCCCAGGCGGGCGCCCCGGTGTTGTTCGGCGAAGTATTTCGAGCCATCCCGCTGCGCGACGCCGTCGTCGGCGATGTGCGCGACGCGCTTTACATCCTGATGGGCGCGGGAGCATTTCTGCTGGCGATCTCCTGCGTGAACACCGCGACGCTGCTGTCGGCCCGGGCGACACGTCGAACGAGGGAAATGGCTATTCGCCTCGCCGCGGGCGCGCTGCCCAGGCATGTTCTGTCGCAGGTGCTTGCCGAGGCGGTGCTGCTCTCATCGGCAAGCGCGGTCGGCGGCATCGCGCTCGGCTACGGGCTCGTGCGCAGCCTCCTCGCATTGGCTCCCGCCAACCTGCCGCGAATCGGCGCCAATGGGGCCGCCATTTCGCTCGACTGGCGAGTCTTTCTTTTCACTCTCGCCGGGTCGATTTGCGCCGGCATAGTCTGTGCGCTACTCCCGGCGCTGACCGCGTCGCGGACGGACATCAATGTATTGATCAAGGACAGCACGTCCCAATCCGGCATGAGCTTCCGGCGTGACCGCTGGCGATCGCATCTCATGACGGTGCAGGTATGCCTGTCGCTGGTGCTGCTGGTGGGAGCGGGTCTGCTGATACGGACGTTCTTCAGCCAGCGGGTGACCGACTACGGCTTCGATCCGAACAACGTTGTGACACTCGAAATGTCCCTGAGCGGCCCCAGGTTCGAACAAACCACGCAGGTCGCGCAACTCGCCGGCCATCTTGAGCAGGAAATGAGGCGCGTGCCGTCGGTGGTCTCCCTGGCGGCGACCTCCGCGCTTCCTCTCACCCCCGGTATGCCGATGCCGTTCACCATCCTCAAAAACGATCATTCCATGCTCGGACCGTACGACGGCACGGTCACATGGCGGAGTGTTTCTCCGCAGTACTTCGACGTGTTTCGCATCCCGCTATTGCGCGGCCGCATGTTTACCGATGGAGACAATCCGCACTCGCCCCAAGTCGCCATCATCAATCGTTCCATGGCGAGGCGCTATTGGCCCGCGGCGAACGCGGATCCGATCGGGGAATTCATCACCATCGGCGACGGCCTGCGGCCGGGTATTGCCCAGCCCCCCATACAATTGGTTGGCCAAGTGCCCGATGTACGCGAGGCCGGGCTTCGGCCGGAACCATCCATATACGTTCCGGTGGCGCAGGTATCGGATTGGATGAACGCTCGCAACAACCGGCTGCGGCCGATCGTTTGGGTAATTCGCATTGATGGAATACATCCATCGCCGGTCGCCATGCTGCAGAAAGAACTCGGGGACGTGAGCGGCGGCCAGCCTGTTGGCAAACCCCGCTCCATGCGCGATGTGATCGGCGCGGCCGGCGCACGAAACCGGTTCTACATGTTGATGCTCGCGGCGTTCGCGGGCATGGGCTTGATTCTGACCGTCACCGGGTTGTACGGTTTGATGTCCTACGCCGTCGAACAGCGCATGAGCGAACTGGCGGTCCGCACTGCCTTGGGGGCGTCTCCCCACGATATTCAGCTTCTCGTCGTCATGCAGGCGCTACGGCTCACGGCTCTGGGCGCCGCAATCGGACTTCCGTTGAGCATCGCGCTCGGGAAAATCACTGTCAGCTCGATTTTTGGTGTCCAGAGCTGGCACCCGGCCATATTGGGCGTCGTGGCGCTGCTGCTGTGTGCAGTCTCTGCCCTCGCCGCTTATTTGCCATCGGTCCGCGCCAGCCGCGTAAATCCAGCCAGCGCGCTGAGGTCGTGAAATTATGTCGTTTGACCGCCGAAACGCTGCGCCGAAGGTTGAGCGATTAGAAAACGAAGGCACGTTGGCCGTGATGCCGCGTGGTTTCGGAAGATTTTTTATTCGAGGCGCCCAGTGATGAAACGGACCAGGAGGCCCGTGCTGTCGCCGGCCGTGCGCGCCGGGCTTGGCGAGCTTCTCCCGCTGTCCTTTGCACAGCAGCGCTTGTGGTTCTTGGCGCAGTTGGAAGCGAGTAGCGAGGCCTTTCACATTTCCGTCAAGTGGCGTCTGAGGGGCGATCTGCATAGCGCGGCGTTGCGGAAGGCGCTCGACCGGATCGTCGCGCGACACGAAGCGCTCCGCACCACGTTCGTCGCTCGCGATGGCGAGCCGGCGCAGCGGATTCACTCTGAGCAAGACAGTCGGTTCCCGCTGCTCGAACATGACCTGCGGCCGCATCCCGAGCCGGAGCGGGAACTCGAGCGCCTGATTGAACTGGAAACCAGGGCGCCTTTCGACCTCCAAACCGGTCCGCTCATCCGCGGGCGCCTGATACAGCAGGCCGAACAGGAGCATGCGCTGCTGCTTACGATGCATCACATCGTTTTCGACGCATGGTCTGTCGGCGTGCTGAATTATGAACTTGGCGCTTTGTACCATGCCGCGGTTTGTGGCGCCGCCGATCCTCTTCAGCCATTGGCCTTGCAATACGCCGACTATGCGGTGTGGCAGCGAAAATGGATCGCCGGCGACATCGAGGAGCGTCAGGCCGAGTATTGGCGCGCCGCACTGGCCGGGGCGCCGGCGCTGCTCGATCTGCCTGCCGATCGTGCGCGCCGCACACAGCAGAATCAGGATGGCGCGTTCATCGACGTTGTCTTCGAACCGGAGCTCACTGCCGGGCTCACCACGCTGAGCAAGCGGCACGGAACGACGCTCTACATGACATTGATGGCGGCCTGGGCTGCCTTGCTCGCGCGCCTGTCCGGACAGCGGGATGTCGTCATCGGCATGCCGGTCGCCAACCGGGAGTGGAGCGAAGTCCATCCGCTGATCGGATTCTTCGTCAACACTCTGGCGCTGCGGCTGGAGGTTGCCGATTCCGCGACGATCGGCCAGTTACTCGCCCAAGTGAAGGCGCGAACGCTCGCCGCGCAACAGCATCAGGACATCCCATTTGAGCACGTGGTCGAGATAGTCCGGCCCGCTCGCGGCCTCGCTCACCCGCTGTTCCAAGTCAACTTCGCCTGGCTGAATACACCGAAGACATCGGCGCTCCAGCTTTCGGGGCTTGAAGCGGCGACATTGCGAACGGCCACGCAGCGAGCCGTGACGCTCGATCTGCTGCTCACACTCGCGAAGGACGGCGACAGAATCGTCGGCAATATGGGGTACGCCACAGCGCGATTCGAGCGGAGCACGATTGAGCGCTACTTGGCCTGCTTTCGGACACTGCTCGAGGCCATGGTTGCAGGCGGCGCGCAGACCGCCGGCGAATTGCCGATCCTGCCGCCCTCGGAGCGCTCCCGCGTCCTCTATGAATGGAACCAGACGGCGGCCGAGTTTCCCCGCGGCAAGCGCATCCATGAGCTGTTCGAGGAGCACGTGTTGAGGACGCCCGAAGCGGTCGCGGTGGCGCACGAGGCCCGGGAATTGACCTATGCGGAGCTAAATGCGCGCGCAAATCGCCTCGCGCGCCATTTGAGGCAAATGGGAGTGAGACCGGATGCGCGCGTAGGCATCTGCCTGGAGCGCGGCTTTGACATGGTGGCGGCCGTGCTTGCGGTGCTCAAGGCTGGCGGAGCGTATGTCCCGCTCGATCCGTCTTACCCCGCGGAACGGCTGCGCTTCATGCTTGAGGACAGCGCGCCCGTAGCGCTGCTCACACGCCATCATCTGACGGACCGGTTCGCCGAGACGCCTCTGTTCTCCGACAGCATCCCTATGCTGCTTCTACCCGGACAGGTGGTAACGGTAATCGATGTCGCGGAGGATTCGGCATGGAGCGCGCAATCCGACACCGATCTAGACGCGAGCGCAATAGGCCTGCTTCCGGACCATCTGGCTTACGTGATCTACACCTCGGGGTCCACTGGCGAACCCAAGGGGGTCATGATTGAGCACCGGGGGGTGTGCAACCTGGTCACGGCCCAGACACGGGGCTTCGCCGTCGAGCGCGATAGCCGAATTCTTCAGTTTGCATCATTCAGCTTTGATGCCTGCGTGTTCGAGCTTGTAATGGCGTTGTGTCGAGGCGCCAGCCTGCATCTTCCTCCACCCGGCCCCGTGCTGGCTGGCGAAATTCTCACTGAGGTGGTCGCGCGCCACCGAATCACTCACCTGACAGTACCGCCGGCGGTGCTCGCGGCGTTGCCGCAACACGCAGAGCTGGATTCGGTCCGGACGCTGGTAGTCGCAGGCGACACGCTCACAACGGAAGTGGCCAGGCGGTGGCGGCATGGACGCCGGCTGATCAATGCGTACGGGCCGACGGAAGCAACGGTATGGTCCACGCAATACGATTGCAGTCTGGACACGTCGGGCAACCCGCCCATCGGGCGTCCGGTAGCGAACACGCGGATCTACATTTTGGACGGCCGCCGGCAACCCGTTCCCGTGGGCGTCGCCGGGGAACTGTACATCGCCGGCGCAGGGGTCGCGCGCGGATACCTGAACCGTCCCGATCTGACGTCCGAGCGTTTCTTGCGCGACCCGTTCGTTGCTGACCATGAGGCGCGGATGTATAAGACGGGCGACCTGGGTCGATGGCAACCCGACGGAACCATCGAGTTCTTGGGGCGGAACGATTTTCAGGTCAAGATCCGTGGATTCCGGATTGAACTGGGCGAGATCGAAGCCCGGCTGCTGGATCACCCGGAGGTTCGGGATGCGGTGGCGGTGTCGCGCGAAGACAATCCCGGGGACCAACGGCTGGTGGCCTATTACACGGCGAAGCATCCAGGCCACACGGTGGCCGCCGAGACTTTGCGCCAGCACCTCGAGAAGACGCTGCCCACTTACATGCTGCCGGCGGCGTATGTCCGGTTGGAATCGCTGCCTTTGACCACAAACGGCAAGGTGGATCGCAAGGCCCTTCCGGCGCCCGATGCAGAACCCGTCCCGGTATTCGAAGCGCCGGAAGGTGAGATTGAGACGATGCTCGCGACGAGTTTTGCGGAAGCGCTGAACGTCAAACGCGTCGGCCGTCATGATGACTTCTTCACGCTCGGCGGCCACTCGTTGCTGGTTTTGACACTGGTCGACACGCTGCGTCAGAAAGGTCTGAGCGTCGATGTCGGGGCGCTGTTCGAGACTCCCACGGTGGCCGGCCTCGCCGCTGCCGTCGTCCCCCTGGAAACACTCGCCGAAGCGCCGCCAAACGCGATTCCCGAATGCTGCGACGCGATTGCGCCGTCAATGCTGCCTCTGGTGAAACTCACGCCCGGAGAGATCGACCGTATCGTGACGAGTGTGCCCGGTGGGGCGCGGAACATCCAGGACATTTACCCGCTCACGCCTTTGCAGCAGGGAATCCTGTTCCATCACACGCTCGGCGGACCAGCGGATCCCTATGTGATGGCCATTCACCTCAGTTTCGAGAACCGTAACAGGCTCGACGCCTACGTGAAAGCCATGCGGGCCGTCATCGACCGGCAGGATATTTTGCGCACCGCGGTCCTGTGGGAGGGCCTCTCGGAACCGGTGCAAGTGGTCTGCCGCAAAGTCGTTTTACCGGTCGACGAGGTGAGCCTCGACGAGGGGGAAGACGCCGCCCAGCGATTCTTTGACCGGTTCAACGCGGATCGCCGCTGGATGGACGTCCGCCAAGCGCCGCTGATTCGCCTGTCGGTGGCCTACGATGCCAACAACGCGCGTTGGTTGATGGTCCAGTTACTTCACCATCTGGTGGACGACAACACCTCGCTGAGATTATTCCACGAGGAACTCGAGGCGCATCTGCTGGGCCAGGAGGACCGATTGCCCGCCCGGCGTCCTTTCCGCGAACTGGTGGCACAGGCCCGGCTCAACGCCAGCCCGGAGGAACATGAACCGTTCTTCCGTCGGCTGCTCGGCGATGTAGATCAGCCAACTTCACCATTCGGTCTGTTGAATGTGCAAGGGGATGGCAGCGACGTCAAGGAAGCGCGCGTCGAACTCGAGGCAGACCTGGCGAGACGAATCCGGGAGCGCGCGCGCCTGCTCGGTGTGAGCGCTGCCAGCGTGTGTCACCTGGCGTGGGCGCGCGCACTCGCCCGAATTTCCGGACGCGACGATGTGGTCTTCGGCACGGTCCTGTTCGGCCGCATGCGGGCCGGCGGCGCGATGATGGGCCTGTTTATCAACACGCTTCCGATACGAATCCAGATTGGTGCGGAAGGCGTGGAGGCGAATGTGCGGCGAACGCACGCGCTGCTCACCGAGCTCATGCGTCACGAGCATGCGCCGCTCGAACTTGCCCAGCGGTGCAGCGCCGTACCGGCTCCGACGCCTCTATTTTCGGCGCTGTTCAATTACCGTCACAGCCCGGAGCCGGCTTCGGTTTCGAAGGAAAACACCCGAGCGTGGGACGGGATTCAAGTCCTGTCGTGGGAAGAGCGGACCAACTATCCATTAGTGGTCTCGGTGGATGACGATGGCGAGAAGTTCGCGGTAACCGCGCAAGTCCAGGCCTCGATCTCGCCTCTCGACGTGTGTGAGTATGTCGAGACCGCGCTGTCGTCCCTGGCGGAAGCGCTTGAGACGGCGCCAACCCGCGCTGTGAAGGACATAGAGGCGCTTCCGCCCGGTCAGCGAACCCGGCTGCTCTATGAATGGAACAAGACAAACGAATATTCGAAGGACAAGTGCATCCACAGGTTGTTCGAAGCTCAGGTAGGCAGGAACCCGGAAGCCGTGGCTCTGGTACACGACCGCCGGGAACTGAACTACGGTGAGTTGAACGCCCGCGCGAACCGGCTGGCGCACTATTTGAGGGAGATCGGCGTCCAGCCGGACGCACGCGTCGCCATCTGCCTGGAGCGCGGTCTGGAGATGGTAGTGGCGATACTCGCCGTGCTCAAGGCGGGTGGAGCTTACGTGCCGCTCGATCCCGCGTATCCGCCGGAGCGTCTGCGTTACATGCTGCGAGACAGCCAGCCCGTCGCGCTGCTAACACAGAGCGAGTTCAAAGAGCGCTTCAGCGATTCCAGGGACGCCGTAATTGATGTCAACACGCCAAACGTACCGTGGCGCGACCAACCGGACACAAACCCGGATCCAGCCGGCGTGGGGCTTGCTCCGAATCATTTGGCTTACGTGATATATACTTCCGGGTCCACCGGTGAGCCCAAGGGAGTGATGATCGAACATGCCAACCTCGCGCGGCTCTTCACTGCTACCGGCGAGTGGTTTCGGTTTGGCGCGAGTGACGTCTGGACGCTGTTCCACTCCTACGGATTCGATTTTTCCGTCTGGGAGATCTGGGGCGCGCTCCTCTATGGCGGTCGTCTGGTGATCGTGCCCACGGAGATCACCAGGTCGCCCGGCGAGTTCTACGAGCTCCTCTGCCGGGAACGCGTAACGGTTCTCAATCAGACGCCGAGCGCGTTCCGCCAACTGATGCTTGCGCAAGCTGCGAACCCGGCGCCGCACGAATTGAGGTACGTGATTTTCGGCGGAGAAGCCCTGGACCCCGCCATTCTAAAGCCTTGGTACGGACAAAGCGTAAACGGCGGGGCCCGGCTTGTGAACATGTACGGGATCACCGAGACCACCGTTCACGTGACCTACCGTCCGCTCGAACCTGCCGATACCGAGAGCTGCGGGGCCAGTCCGATTGGCCGGCGTATTCCCGATCTCAGGGTCTACATCTTGGATACCGGTGGGCAACCGGTTCCCGTCGGAGTGATCGGCGAGCTGTACGTCGGAGGGGCAGGTGTTGCGCGCGGTTATCTGAATCGCCCGCGGTTGACCGCCGAGCGTTTTCGAAACGACCCATTCGCGGGCGGTGACGCGCGAATGTACAAGACCGGAGACTTGGGAAAGTGGCTGACCGATGGGTCCATCGAGTTTTTGGGCCGCAACGACGATCAGGTCAAGATCCGCGGATTCCGCATTGAACTCGGCGAAGTTGAAGCGCGCATCGCCGGGCACCCGGGTGTACGCGATGCCGTGGCGCTGGCTCGGGAGGATTCGAATGGAGACAAGCAGCTCGTAACCTATTACACGCTGAAGAACCCCGGCGAGGCCATCGCCGCCGACGTCTTGCGTGCGCACGTCGCCTCCACACTGCCGGACTACATGACACCGTCGGCGTTTGTTCCTCTGGAATCGCTGCCGCTGACCGCTAACGGCAAGCTCGACCGCAACGCGTTGCCCGCTCCGGACAGGCACATGTATGCGGTACGCGGTTACGAGGCGCCGCAAGGCGAGGTGGAAACGGCGCTGACTCAGATTTGGGCCGAGGTCCTGAAGCTCGAACGCGTGGGACGGCACGACAATTTCTTCGAGCTTGGCGGAAACTCGCTAGTGGCTGTGAAACTGATCGATCGCATGCGGCGCAGCCGGCTGCAGGTCGACGTGCGTACGCTGTTCGCGACACCTACCGTAGCGCAATTGGCTGCCGCGGCAGGTCCGGAAGCAGCCGCTTTTGACGTCCCGCCGAACCGGATTCCGGAGGGCTGCGGCGCCATCACGTCGCAGATGCTGCCCTTGGCCGCGCTCACACAGGAGCAAATCGACCGGATTATCAGCGCTGTGCCGGGCGGAGCGGCGAACGTCCAGGACATCTACGGCCTGGCGCCGTTACAGGAAGGAATTCTCTTCCATCACCTGCTGACGGCCGGAGCCGGCGATCCCTACCTGTTGGCTTCTCAGTTCAGTTTCGACACGCGCGCCCGCCTCGATACCTACCTGGCCGCAATGCAGGTGGTAGTCAACCGCCACGATATTCTTCGAACCGCTTTTGTGTGGGAGGGTTTATCGGAGCCAGTGCAGGTGGTCTTGCGTAAGGCCGTTTTGCCGGTGGAAGAGGTGAGTCTCGATCCGGCGGGCGGCGCTGCGGCTGACCAGTTGCGTGAGCGGTTCAACCCGCTGCGCTACCGCATGGATATACGCCAGGCTCCTGTGTTCCGGGTCTACATCGCTCCTGACCGCGCCCACGGCCGCTGGCTGGTTGTCGAGCTCCTGCACCATCTCGCCGGTGACCACACCACGTTCGAGGTAATGCATGAGGAGGTTCAGGCGTGTCTGCTCGGACGAGTACACCAATTGCCGGCGCCGATGCCATTCCGCAACCTCGTGGCCCAGGCGCGGCTGGGAGTGAGCCGGGAAGAACACGCAGCCTTCTTCCGGCAAATGCTGGCCGATGTGGCGGAACCGACGACGCCATTCGGATTGCTGGATGTGCAGCGGGACGGGACCGGCATTAAAGAAGCTTGCCGCAAACTCGACGCAGCCTTGGCGCGGCGATTGCGCGAACGCGCACGCAGGCTGGGCGTGAGCGCGGCGAGTCTTTGTCATGTGGCCTGGGCGCAGGTGCTGGCGCGAGTTTCGCAGCGAGACGACGTGGTCTTCGGCACCGTGCTGTTTGGACGGATGCGAGGCGCCGCTGGCTCGGACCGCGTGATGGGGCTGTTCATCAACACGCTGCCGGTGCGGGTGCGCCTGGGCGATCAGGACGTCAACGCGAGCGTCCGCGAGATGCACGCCCAGCTGGCCGGTCTGCTGCAGCATGAACACGCATCGCTCGCCTTGGCGCAGCGCTGTAGCGCCGTCGCTGCGCCTACGCCGTTGTTTTCAGCGTTCTTGAATTACCGCCATAGTTCGGGCGCGGCGCAGCCTCCTTCCGAAGAAGCGCTGCGTGCCTGGGAGGGCATCCAGGTTCTGTACGGCGAAGAGCGGACCAATTACCCACTGGTAATGTCGGTGGACGATCTGGGCGAAGGCTTCCTGCTGACCGCGCAAGTGGCCGCGCCGATCGAGCCGGGGCGGGTGTGCGAGTACATGGGTAGGGCGCTGGAATCGCTGGTGGAGGCGCTGGAGAGCGAACCGGAG
>CATPCJ010000473.1 GCA_955652915.1 uncultured Bryobacteraceae bacterium | reverse complement strand
CGCGGAATGAACGCCGAACTTGCGTGCAGCGTAGGAAGCAGCAGAGACGACGCCGCGCTGGTTGGCCTGTCCACCAACGACCACGGGTTTACCGGCGAGCGACGGGTCGAACAGTTCTTCCACGGAGACAAAGAAAGCATCCATGTCGACGTGGAAGTAAGTTCTCATCACTCAAGTCTCGCCGCGAGCACCCGCGGCAAACCGGCCAGATCGTGCTCGACCGTGATTTCACACCATCCGGATCGAAGCATTTCCCGCACTCGTTCTAATGAATTGTAGCCAAGTTCGAGCAGGAGCCAGCCTCCGGGCCGCAACACGCGCCGACCTTCAGCAGTCAGCCGCTCGTAAATTTCGAGGCCGGTGAGTCCGCCAAACAAAGCGACCGCCGGTTCGTAATCGCGCACCTCGCGCTGCAACGCCGGTCGATCGATTTGCGGTACGTAAGGCGGGTTCGAGGCCACGAGGTTGAAGCTGCGATCCGGGAAACTGGATGTAAGATCCGCAGCCACAAGCTGAATACTCGCCGAGAGTCTCTGAGCGTTTTCGCCGGCGACGCGCAACGCCGCGGCCGAAATATCGGTGGCATAAACGCGTCCGGCGGTTTCGAGCGCCAACGTGATTGCGATGGCCCCAGAGCCAGTTCCAACATCCAAAACCAAGTCCCCGGGCCGGATGCGAGCGATCGCAGCCTCGACCAGATGCTCGGTCTCAGGGCGGGGAATCAGGACATCGGGCGTCACCCGGAATTCGCGGCCGTAGAATTCCTGCCGCCCGGTGATGTACTGTGTCGGTTTTCCCTTCAACCGCTCATGCAAATAGCGTCCATAATGCAGCCAACCGGCTTCGCTGAGTTCCTCTTCAGAATGCGCGTACAAATAGGATCGCTCGCGGCCCAGCGCGAAGGCCAACAGCACCTCCGCCGTCAGTCGAGGTACAGCGATCGCATCTTCCTCCAGAAGCTTCACTCCTTGGAGCAAGGCGGTTTGGATGGAAAGGCGGCTCATTGAAAAACAATTGGTGACAGAGGTGCCTGTCACCTCTGTCACTTTGTTTACGGGACGAGCGAGCCTACTTCGCTCTCATCCTTCAACTTTTCAGTTTGATAGTGAGTGGTCAACGCCGATACCAGCGGTTCCAGGCGGCCCTCGATCACCTGGTCCAGTTGATGCAGTGTCAGCCCGATTCGATGATCGGTCACGCGATTCTGCGGGAAGTTGTAGGTGCGAATCTTTTCGCTGCGGTCGCCGGATCCCACCATGCTGCGCCGCTCGGCCCCGATCGCCTCGCGCTGCTTTTGCAACTCGATTTCGTACAAGCGGGAACGCAGCACGCGCTCAGCCTTGGCGCGGTTCTTGATCTGCGATTTCTCGTCCTGGCAGGAAACCACCAGGTTGGTGGGCAAGTGCGTGATGCGCACCGCCGAATACGTGGTGTTTACCGACTGGCCACCCGGACCGGACGAGCAAAACGTATCGATCCGAATATCCTTGGGATCGATCTTGATTTCGACTTCGTCGGCCTCCGGCAGCACCGCAACCGTAATCGCGGATGTATGCACGCGGCCCTGCTGCTCCGTGGCCGGCACGCGTTGCACCCGATGAACGCCGCTTTCATATTTCAAGTGGCTATAGACTTTATTGCCGCTGATGAGCGCGATAACTTCCTTCAATCCGCCCACGGACGATTCGCTGACCGACGTCACTTCCACGCGCCAGCGCAGTGTCTCCGCGTAGCGGCTGTACATCCGGAAAATTTCGGCCGCGAACAAAGTCGCTTCGTCGCCACCCGTACCGGCGCGAATTTCGAGCACGACGTTCTTCTCGTCCAGCGGATCCTTGGGCAGCAGCAGAACTTTGAGTTCTTCCGCAATACGCGCCAGCTCCGGCTCCAGGCGCTGGATCTCATCGGTTGCCATCTGGCGAAGCTCGGGATCGGGATCGTCCAGCATCTGCTTGCCTTCGTCGAAATTGTGTTTTACCTGCTTGTACTCCCGGTACTTCAGCGCAACTTGTTCGAGTTCGCTGCGGGACTTGGCAGTCTTACGATAGGTGTCCGAGTCGCCAATAATAGCCGGATCGGTCATCTGGCGAGTGAGCTCATCAAAGCGAGCTTCGATGCCGTCGAGTCTTTGCGAGAATTCCATTTCAGGCCCCTGGGGCTTAGGCGCGCGTTAAGCGATGACCAGTTCGCCGCCCTGGGCTTTTTCCAGCTCAAAGGCGCCATCGAGCGCGCGAATTGCTATGGCGGTCTGATCGTCGGAGGGAGGTTTCGTGGTTACCCGCTGCAGCCAGAGACCGGGCGTGGTGAGCGTCGCCATCAGGCCTTTTCGATATTTCGCGGCGAAGCGGATCAGTTCATAGCTCAAGCCCGCGATCAGCGGCAGCAGCGCGATACGAGCCAGGAATTTGGCGACGAAGCCGTCGAGCGGGAGGAACGCATAAACCAGCAATGCGACCAGCATCACCACGATCAGGAAGCTGGTTCCGCAGCGTGGATGGAAGGTGACAAACTTCTGCGCGTTTTCGACGGTGACCGGTTGTCCCGACTCGTAGTTGAACACCACTTTGTGCTCCGCGCCATGATATTCAAAGGTGCGGCGAATGTCTTTCATGCGCGAAAGCAAATATAGAAACGCCAGGAAGATTGCCAGCCGGATGACGCCGTCCATCAAGTTGATGGCCAGCCGCCCGTGCAGTGCCGGGAAAGCGTGGCCGAGCTGCGTGGCTAGAACCAACGGCACAAATTTGTACATGAAGAGGAAAAATAGAAGTGAGAAGCCCAGCGTGACGCCCATCGTCCAGGGCGAAAGTTCAGCGGGTTTTTCCGCCGGCGCCGCGCCTTCCGATTTTGGTTCTTGCTGCAGCAGCACGTTGGTTGAAAATTGCAGAGCCTTGATTCCCAGCCACATCGCCTGACCCAGCGTTCCCAAGCCTCGCAAAACGGGCAGCTTGAAGATGGGATAAATATCGGAAGCCTTGGGTTGGGCATGCTGCTCTGTAACAATGTCACCGTTGGCCTTGCGCACCGCCACGCAATAGCTGTGCGGCGAGCGCATCATGACGCCTTCCATTACGGCCTGGCCGCCGACGAGCGTTTCCTCGCCGCTTTCCAGAATGGGCAGCATCTGCACGTGTGCGGTAAACCGCAGAAGAGTTTGAATTGACAACGGGTGGACTCCGCTATCATTATAGCGCGATAGCCCCTTGGTGGGCTCAACAGCAAAACTCCGGTAGTGGGGTCTTAGCGGGGATACGCTACCCCCGGAACTCTTCAAACCAGTTCTTGAGATATGCGACCACGACTGCGCGATCCTCTTCTGTTCCGTTCTTCGCAATGACGGACATCGCAGTCGCGTTTGCCAGGGTGTTTAGGGCCGATGCAAGCGACCCGATATGGTCGGCCACTGGTTCTAGATGATACAGCGGTCGTAGTTCGTCGGCAACACTCTCAACGGCTTTGGCGAGACCATCAACTTCTTTCACTGTCTTTGGTGGCGTCTCATTTTTGGATGGCACAAGTTTGCTTTTTGTGGACATGGATCTATTTTCTTCCTTCTGGTTGCTTGGCTTTCAGCGACCGCTTCAATGCCTTGATCGTGATGTCCACGTAGTCGGCAAGGGCGTCGATGTCCTCTTCGGTGTGGGCTTCTCCGAACAGGTTCAAGGCAGCGCTGAACTCTCCAGATAGTGCCCAGGAATAGGAGCGCATCTTTGCTGGCGTTCCCGCAGCACCAGCCAGAGGGTACTTACACCACCTGGAGGCGCGGGAGGCTGTTTGCCCTTCTCTTCAGACGGCGGTTCTACGACGGTTAACTCAGCCATAGGCAATCCTGTATTGCTGCCCTCCACGCAGGCATAGCCACCATCGTCGGAAACTGAGACGATGCGCCTGGGCTGATCAAATTGCAGCACTCCCTGCGACTCCCACCGTTATAGTCCAGGCTCTTTCGTTTCGGTTGAGAAGAAGGAAATCTTCGGAGCGCCTGACGTGAGTCGAGCAAGTACATCGCACGTCGAGCGCAAGAATGGAACACTGCGTCAGTGGTGCAAGCGACTCACGCCGCTCACCTACGCTTTCTCGAAAAAGTGGGACAATCTGAAAGCGGCGCTGGCGTTGCATTTCGCGCACTACAATTTTTGTCGGATTCACGGATCACTTCGGATCACCCCGGCGATGGCGGCGGGAATTACGGATCACGTGTGGACGCTGGCTGAGTTAATTGCGTGAGCTACAAAAAGTTGTATAGTTGCAGTGGAGGTGAACACATGACTCGCAGAATCGGTCTCTGGATGTTACTTGGCCTTGCGGTCGCCTGTTGCTGGGCGGTGGCAGCGCCGTACATGCCACACGCTTATAATTCCGGGATTTTTTGGACCGTGGTTAAGATTACTGCTCCTGCGTCACTCTTCGGTCGGGACATGCCGCTCGGAGTGCTTTGGTTCATTCTCCTCAACGGCGCTGTATACGCCGTAGTTGGCTCTGCAATCGAGTTGCTACGTTGGCCGTTGCATCAGTGGAAACGAACTTCAGTCTAGTCATCTCCTCGCTAAGACGCCACTACCAAAACTCCCGTTCCAAGCACGCCTGCTCTTATCGGCTATGTCGTCCCGATTCGCGACCGGACAGATGCTCTTCGTCTTGGCGATGCTTGGGACTCGCCGTCTTTATGTGTTGCAATCGGATTTGGAGCCGTGAGTTTGCGCCTGGCTGGACTAGGCGCGGGCATTTCGTCGCAGAAACCCACGGAAAATCAAGGTAGGGCGACGGGCCGGAACCAAATCCAGCCCTTGGTCTGGCGATGCAGGTCAGCGAGCGTTCGTCGCAGCTTTTTGCAAGGCGTAATTTCTGCAATGTTCCAGATAGGCAGCCTCGTGCGTGGACACGAGTTCGACGACACTCGTCCAAAGCCAGGAAGGCGCATCCAATCCCTTGGATCGATGCCGTCCGAGTTCTGTTCGCCATTTCCTTCGGGTTTCCAGATCCATTTGTCTGCCGTGCGCTTTTCCAAGCACCGTCGCCAAATAACGGGCAGCGGTGGTCGCTTCGTTAAAGGTCAACTGGTCCAGCTCGAGTTTTAAGTCCTGGGGCATCAGTTCCCGGATGAAGACATCCCGATTCAAAAGACTTGTGGCGAGCATCCTCTCACCGAGGAAAGGCGATAGCTTGCTAGCTCCCTCCACTACGCGCTTAGCGTTGTTTCGTGGCATCGAACTGTGCGCGGCTCGTGGCGCCGCGGCCTTGGTTGCCTCTTTGATATCGACCAGGCATAATCCTCCGTCTCGATATCGTCCCTTGCCTACGCGAAGCAATACCGCATAACGAAGCCGGCCGAGCGAGCTGCATCCTTTCATCCAGTAGGCCGCATCCACCACTCGAATCTTGGCGCTATCAGACCTGCCATGGAGACACGTGATCAATTTGCGTGCTTCCTTGGTTTCAAAGAGACGGGCGATCTCATTCTTTTCCTCTCCGGATAGAGCCCAGAAGCACTTACCCAGCGGAATGCTGGGCTCGACGTCCTCGATGCGTTCTTCCGCCAGATGCCTCCATTCCCGCTTCACGGCCTGCTTGAGAATGCGCCGGACAGGCTTGGGCATGTGCTCAAAGTCTTTGTAATGGCTCCCTCGGTGAGCAAGCGCTTCTCTATACCCCTCGATCATCTGTTCCAGGGCGACCGCGGTCGTAACGCCTGGCAAGTCCGAACCACGAGCGGCGGTAGCCAGCGATAGCCCAAGCCGAATAAGATCATGAACAGGATTGCCGATAACGGTTTGATCAAGATCTCGGATTGCAATCTCAACGCGGCCTTTGACGTTCGCTACCGGACCGAGATTTCCGATGTGGCAGCCCCCGCAAATCCCCACTGGCGGTCCATTGGGAATTAGCTTCCCCGTTGCCGATTCGAGCCAGTCGTAAAACTTCAGCGTGTTCCCACGAACATAGGCGTGGGCCGATCGCGCCATTTTGAGGTTCCGGCGTTCATTGAGAATCGCCGCTCGTTGCGACTGCTTCACGTGTTTGGACTTCATCAGTTGTTAGCATATCCCGTGCCCGCGGCCAAGCTGTAAGAAAAACTGCTTTAAGTTCTTTTGACCTGTTTGCATCCGCCAAACGAGTTTGGCGAATCGAGCTCGAAAGTAAACCGCTGAATCCGAATTGTCACCGAGCTCAAATCGTTCTGCTTTGATGAACCTAGAGGCGTTCCTAGCGGTTGTTTCTTTGACGTAACGGTCAGTGGAGCAATTACTTTTGAGTTTTTGGCCACTGAGGTGCTTCTGAGAAGCAGACGGGCGACGAAGCGGCAAGCACACACGGCGTGGCGACGGATAAACCTGTACGTCACCCAGGCGCTGGCACGGAATACAGAAGACCGTAATTCGGTTCATTATCGCAAGTTGTTTTTGGAGGATCGGCCGTGGAAGGCCGGGTCTCTCTTTCAATCAAAAATACATTCAAACAAAGGAGCAGCAAATGTCATTTCTCGCCTGGATAGTGCTCGGACTCATCGCGGGATTCATCGGGAGCAAACTTGTCAATAAGACGGGTGAAGGCTTTGTGCGGGACATTCTATTGGGGATCGTTGGCGCTGTGCTCGGGGGTTGGTTGTTCACTACCTTTGGGGCTTCGGGAGTGACCGGACTGAACCTATACAGCCTGTTCGTGGCGGTGATAGGATCCGTTCTCTTCCTGATTATTTATCACATGATCTTCCGGCGCGCCGCCTGATGGCGGTTGTATTGCGCCGCGCGGGAAGGATTGGGCGGCTTAGCTCGCTTCCCGTGTAGGGAAGGTGAACGAGAAGGTGGAACCTTCGCCCGGAACGGAAGTCGCGTGGATTTTTCCTCCGTGCCGTTGCACAATCTTTTGACAAAGCGCGAGTCCCATGCCCGTTCCCGGAATTTCTCCGCCATGTAGTCTTTTTAGTACTCCAAAAATCGACTCAGAATACTCCGGTGAGAAACCTTCCCCGTTATCTCGGACCGAGATCGTCCACCAGCCTTCACTCCGCTCGGCGGAGATATGGATCCGCGGTGCCTCCTCTTTCCGCCTGTACTTGATGGAGTTGACGATAAGGTTTTGGAAAAGCAGCGTCGCTTGGACTTTATTTGCGTAAACCGTTGGCAGCGTGTCATAAGAAATCGTCGCGCGTTGGTCTTCTATAAGGTTTTGCAGGTTGGCCAGAGTTTCGGTTAACACGTCTTGCAAATTGGTCAATGGAAATGTTTGCGGGCTGTCTTGACCTAGTTGTGAATACACCAGGAGATCGTCAATGAGACTCTTCATGCGAGCTGCTCCTTGGGCGATCCAATTAAAAAGGTCGTTCGTGCCGGCATCGAGCTTGTCTCCAATCCGCCCGCGGACCAGTTGTGTGAATGCGGTAACGGTGCGTAAGGGCTCTTGGAGATCATGACTGACAGCATGGGCAAACTGTTCCAGATTGCCGTTCACCAGTTTCAGCGCCACCTCTGCCTGTTTAAGCTCCCCATTGGTGCGAAGCAAATCGTGATTTGCCTCCTCAACGTCCGCTTTAGCCTTCTTCAAGGCGCTCAATGAGCGCAAAACCTGATAGGCCGCGGCCGCGAACTCTCCGAGTGTGCCCATCACTCCGGCATCTTCCGTGTCGAAGCGCCGGCTCTGATCATGCGCGATTACCCAGATTGTGCCCACTGCCTGGCCGCCCACATGAAAAGGAATGAGCAGAGCTTCCTCAATCCGAGGCTCAACTTGCGCGAAGTACTCAAAGTGCCGATCGAGCTTGGACATCAATTGCACCGCGTCCGTATCCAATACGGTGCCGCAAGGACTGAAGTCGCGCGGAGTCGTTTCCCAGATATGAGGCGCGTATTGGCCCGCTACGCCGTGCCAGCGAAAAATCTGCCGGCTATCTTCCTCCTCCAGCAAACTGATTCCAGCCGAGTGCGCTTGACAGAGGTGCAGCGCGGTTTCAACCAGATGTTGAAGGATGCGTTCGGGCGAATTGGCCATGGTCTGCGCCAGTGTAACCAAGGCACGGTTAACGGCTTCGTGATTTGGCCGCCGGGCGGCGCGGCTGCTCAACTCTTGAGTGATGATGACCGACTCTAATGAAGTTGCACTGTCCGACGCAATTGCTTGACTACCCATGTTATGCCTCCCTCAAATTCTCCTGGCCTTACGTGAACGGCTGAACGGAACCGATTCAGGGCGCTTTGCCTCTCATCGGTCGCCATTCGCGTCGTATCCTGCTCTGCCCGCACTGTTAGCCGTAGCCATCGCCGTCACTTTCCCTGGCAAACTTTCGATCAGCGTTTGGCTGTTTCTATATTGCGGCGACCGTGCGTGGATCAGTGTTTCCGAATCTGCTCAAGTGCTTCGACCAGTTGGGCTTCGACATTGGCAAGCTGTTGTGCGCTTGCCGGTCCACGTTTTGGCACATCATACCTTTCCAAAACGTGCTGGCGTCTCGCATAGCTCTACCCTAGCAATTTACTAAGGGGACGCATCAGGAGGGCGCATCATTCCGGATCTGAATCCGGGTCCGTTGACCGCTTTGTAATCTTCCGGTGAGACCTTCGCCCGCGCCACTTAGAGGCTGAGCATCTCCTTCACGGTGTTGGCGATCAAAGTAATGAATTCGTTCAATTCAATTGGCTTGACGATATATCGATTCGCGCCGAGTTCCATCGCGCGCGCCATATCGTCGTGGGAAAGCGATGACGACAGTACGGCGATCGGCACCGCAGCCGACGCCGGATGCCGCCGCATAGCGGTCAGCAACGCGAGCCCGTCGATTTTGGGCATATTCAAATCCAGGAAAATCAGATCGGCGACAGTCCCGCTTGACTTCACGGAAGCGCTGTCCAATATTGCCAAGGCCAACGCGCCGTCCTTGGCATGGGTCAGCTCGAAATCGATCTTCGCCGCCTCCAGCGCCGTTCTCATCAGATACGCATCGGGTGCATTGTCTTCCACCATCAGGATGCGAACCGGGGTTATCTGTCCCACCCGGATCCTCCTTTCGCCGGAATCGAAAACTTGAAGGCCGCACCGTCGCCGGGTTCCGACTCCACCCAAATCCTGCCCCCATGCTTTTCGACGATCTTCTTGCAAATCGCCAATCCGATCCCCGTGCCGGCATAATCCGTCCCATGCAATCGGCGGAAGACACCGAAAACTTTGTCATGATACAGGGGCGCGATGCCAATACCATTGTCGCGAACGGAAAAAATCCAGCCCGCTTCGTCCCGTTGGGACGTAATATGAATCCGCGGCGGATCGGCGCTTCGATACTTGATGGCGTTGCTGATCAAATTCTGGAAGACTTGCGCGATTTGCGATTTGTCGCAAGGCAGCGTCGGCAACGAATCGGTTTCCACCGCCGCGCCGCTCTCCTCAATCGAAGAGCGCAAGTTGTCCAGCGCCCACTCCACCGCTTCCCGCAGGGGCACTTCGCCGACGGCGGCCTCCGCGCCATGGATCAACTGCGAGTAGGCCAGCAAGTCGCGGATGAGCTGGGTCATCCGGATCGCCGAATCCACGATGTATTTCATGAACGTTTCAGCGTCGGAATCGAGTTGGCCTTTATATCGTTGCGCCAGCAACTGAGTGAAAGTCGTGACGTTTCGAAGAGGTTCCTGAAGGTCGTGCGATGCAATGTAGGCAAATTCCCGGAGGTCGGCGTTGGAGCGCGACAGGAGCTCCGCCTGGTCTACCAACGCTTGTTCGATTTCCTTGCGATCGCTGATATCCTGGCAAACACCAACCATGCGGCGCGGCGCGGTCAGCAATCGCCCGCGGGATTCCAGCCAGCCGATGGAACCGTTCGGACGCAAGAATCGATACTCCACGCGATAGTCGGTTCCGCTGGAGACGGCTGCTTCGATTGCTTCCAGGACTCGGGCGCGGTCTTCGGGGTGCATGTCGCGCTGAAAGTCTTCCAGAGTTCCGCCGAAGGTTCCCGGGGACAGGCCGTGAATGGCTTCCAGTTGCGGCGACCAGATTACTTTCAACTCTTCGATATTCCACTCCCACGCGCCCATCCCGCCGGCTTCGAGAGCAATGTTCAGCCTCGCTTGGCTGTCTCGCAACGCCCGCTCATCGGCTTTCTGTCGAGTGATATCGCGTGCGATTTTCGAGGCTCCGATCACGCGCCCTTCCTCATCTTTGATCGGCGAGATCGTGAGCGATACATCCAGCACCCGTCCGTCCTTGGTAATGCGGAGGGTTTCGTAATGATGGACTACCTCGCCTCGTCGGACTCGTTCCAGGATCCGCGGCATCTCCTCAGCTCGTTCCGGCGCGGCTAGGACGGCAATGGGTCTTCCAAGCATCTCGGCTTCGGTGTAGCCAAAGACCTGCTGCGCTCCCTGATTCCAGCTCGTCACCATGCCGTTGAGATCCTTGCCGATAATAGCGTCTTGCGACGATTCGACGATTGCGGCCAGCCGGTTGCGGGCCGCGGCCTGTTCCTTTTCCCCCGTGACATCCACGCTGAATATCGAAATTCCGTGTGTGGACGGATCGGCGCGGAGGCGGAAACGATGACCGTTCCGCGGGTCGATCCTTTCCAGAACCACCGGCGCCTGATCGGCCATGGCGCGCTGCAGCTCGGTTTGAAAGCTTGTTCCAACCAGGTCTGGAAAGAGGTCCCAAATGGACTTCCCGAGCATGTCCGCCGCATTCCGGTGCTGCTGCCGCGCCGCTTCTTCATTGACGTAAACATAGCGCCAATCGCGGTCGAGCGCTACAAAGCCGTCCCTGATCCTGCCCAGAATGCCGCTGAGCTGCTGTTGCGATCTGGCGAGCTCTGCCTGGGCCGATTGGCGCTCGCGCTCGATCCTGCGCCTTTCGGTAATGTCCCGAAAAATCAAAACAGCGCCCTTGAGACGGCCCCGCTCGTCCTTCACCGGGGCGCCGCTATCGTCAATCGGAATCCTGAGTCCGCCTCTGGTCTCGAGGACGGTATGACTTGCCAACCCCACGACCGTGCTTTCGCGGATCACCCGGGCAATTGGATTCTCAAGGGACTCACCGGTCGCCTCGTTGAATATCCGAAATATCTTATCGATACTTTGATCGATTGCGTCCGTGGCCGGCCAGCCCGTAAGCGCCTCCGCGACTGGATTGATGAACGTCACGCGGCCTTCGACATCGGCCGCCAGAACGGCGTCGCCAATGCTGGATAGAATCACTTCGGCAAGTTGTTGCTGCTGCTCCGCGCGCCTCCGCGCCTTATACAGTGCGTCGGTGAGCAGCGTAACCAGGACCGATCCAATCAGGAAACGCCCCAGGTTCGCGGCATCGGAAGGATCGTCGATCTTGACCGAGTGAATCGGCGCGAGGAAGAAGTACTTCGTTAACCCGGCGCTGAGGGCCGTTGCCAGTAATCCCGGACCCAATCCGCCAAACCACGCCGCGAATATGACAGCGGGGAAGAAAGTGATGAAGGGAGCGAGCCCGCCCAAACGAGTGTGCAGATAATAGCGCAGAACGAAGGCAATGGCGACCGCGCCGAGGGTCACGGTGTATCGAAGCCAAGCCGGTCGAGGCTTGGGCCCGCTTCCGTCTTGAGTTTGGTCCAGACGCCTGGCCACCCTAGTATCCCGTCCCTGTCCCTGTTTCTGCTGGTGCAACCTTTGTAATTGGCAATCGTGGGGCAGGTTGGTAACCTGCCGCCGATTGGAAATCGGCCTTAAGTAATTCCAGGCGGATTACCAATTCGCCGCAGGATGCCATCCTGCCCCACATAGGAATGTCCAAACTCGAGCAGCCGGCTTTCAGCCCGCTAAACCCCACGTCGGCCCGTTCCTTGCGAATCTCCACGGCCGGCCCACCATTCACAATCGCCGCGGTAAACACGCCTCCAGGATCGACCCAGCGAAAACGAATCAATCCGTTTGCATCCGCGATCCCAATGTTCGATTCCAAGCTGCCCTTCGTTACCGAAGCCTTCACCACGATATTCGGATACGGCAGATCGTTAATATCGGTGGCCCGCAGCACGATCGGATCGCTCGAGATTATTTTGAGCTGCAAGCCGGCAGCGCTCTCCGCAACTTGGATTTTCGAGATCGCGGTTTCGTAGCCGCTATCCAGAGGACGCGCGGCCAGCGTGTCGACCCCCGGCCGCAACCCCAGCATGAAAAAATCGCCGCGCGTTTCGCCCGCCGGAATGATCGTGTAGCGTGGCACATCCACCGCGCCCGATTCGGGATCGAGCAGCACAATTAGCGGAGCAGCCGCGGGCGTATCCAGCGTGATCGAAGCTGCCGCCAAGCCGCCGTACAATAATCCGGCGGCCGGAAAAGTCGATAGATGCAGCGCACGCTTCAAACTTGCCTCGGCCGTCGCGCGATCGGATGCCGCGTGTCGATAGAATCCCTCGAACAGACTTCGATAAGTCTCCAGTTGGGCGATCTGATCGGCGCGCAGCGCCTGGCCCGCCGGAACGATTAACAGAAACGCGAATCGAAAGCGCCGTTGGGACACGGTGTAGTCCGGCGTGCGGCGTCCCACGGCATCGATCACTTCCTGAATGGCGATGTCTCGCCGCTTGCCATCGAACGCCACGCCTACCTGCGGCGAGCGGATGGCGGATGAGATATTCGGGGAATCCGAAACCAGATAAGTGGGCGACACCTCTTCTGGAGCGCGGAAGCCCATCAGATATTGATCCAGAGGCGCGTAGCCTTGCACCGTGGCGACCGTCGTGAAACGAGGCGATGCGTTGGGCCCGTCGTCGCGAATGCGATTACCTTCCAGAAACGATGCTTCCGAATTGAAGAGAAAGCTCCAGTGCGCGAGCTGCCGTCCCAGCATTGGCTTCGCGCCGGCATCGTTCGGATCCTTTACGCTGGCATACGCCAGAAAAAGGTGACCGGCTTCGTGGCCAAGCACGGTCATGGGCGTGTCCCGGCTCAGGAACCGCGCCGGCACCACCGCGTTCGGGTCCACTGGATACTGGCTCAGCGGACCCATATTGAGCACTGCTTGCAGCCTGCCCGCCGATCCGAAATCTTGTCCGTTATCGAACATCGAATCCCCATAACCGGAACGTTGATTTCGGACGGTCACCTCGTAGGCTACCGCACCCGGCGCCGCTTCTACGTTTTCAGCATTGAAGATTACAAGGTAATCATAAGCGTCTTCGTGCGACGCATAGAATTGTTGGGCGGCGGTCACAATGTCCACCGAATCGCCCGCGCTGAAGCGCTCTCCCACGGCGCCACTGAATTGTTGGGTGCTGCCGGCGGTGAAGGAAAGCACGGTGCTGGGGCCTTGTAAACGCCCCGGCGCGATGCCCACCACGGCGCTCGAAACAAACACGTCGGACCAGGCGAATTCGATTCGGCCATCCGCAAACAATTGCATTTGAAATGTTTCGGCACGTCCGGTTCCGGATTGGCTGTAGAGCGGCACTTTTACCCAGCTCACGACAAAGCGGCCCGGTTCGGAGGTAACGAACACGCCTGGTTGCTCTGTCGAGGGATGTTGCACTGCCGAGGGATCGAGATCGGTGAACAGGGGAGCGATACGCGGCAATCCTCCGGTGAAGCGGCCGAAGGAGCGGTCCGTTGCGTCGGCGTCGCCTGCCGTGAACGTCGCGTTGCCATCCGAATTGACGAAGATCTGCCGATAGGTTGCGCCGAAGAAGGGAAAAGGAAAAGGCAGGTCGAATGGGCGCGAGTCGTCGTCCGCGAGCTTTACCGGCGCGCCGGACGCCGCCGCGGCGGCATCGTAACTGGCATCGCCAAGCTCGAAGCGATAGCCGGCGGCCTGAGGTTTGGACGGCGTGAAGCGGAGCGTTTTCCCGTTCAGGTCGAAGGGATTCGAGCGCCCGATTACACCGTTCGAATCGTCGATCAGGGCGATATTCCCGGCATCGCGTGGCGGCAGGACCGCCGGCGTTTGGGTCCTGCCGGACGGCCGGCGCCGCGCGGCCTGCTTATGCAGGAACAACTCCTCCTGGGTCTTGTCGGCATGTGTTCCACAAACGGTGGGTTCCAACCGTCCCAACAGCACCGAAGGCACAAGGAACGCCGCCAATAGAACTGCCGGGTATCGACTCATTGTCACAAGTTAGCTCCATTGTAGGCTTTTCCCAGGGCCCAGGAACTAAAGTCCACCGGCGAGTTGCCGATGGATCTGCTAGGCGTATCATGCTGCAAATCGACGAGCTTAGTGTGATGAAGGGCCAGTTCCTGGCCAATCTGAATCACGAGTTTCGAACACCGCTGAGCGGGATTCTGGGCATGGCCGACCTGTTGTTGGAGACGCACCTCACCGAAGAGCAGAAGGAATACGTGGGCGCGTCGCGGCTCTGCGCTGAAAACCTGCTGGAGATCTTCAGCGCGACGCTCGAGTTTTCCGCTCTATGCGCGAATCACATCGAGCTCGATGAGGCCGAGTTTCCGGTGCGGGAAACCATCGAAGGCGTAGTGTCGCAATTTGAGCCGAAGGCCCGCGAGAAGGGTCTGCGGCTGCGGCACAATCTGGACAGCAGCCTGCCTGCCGCCTTAGTCGGCGATGCGATGCGGATTCGTCAACTGCTATGTCATCTGATCGGCAACGCCGTCAAGTTCACCGAACACGGCGAGGTGGAGCTGAGCGCGGTGGCCAAGGCCACCGGAGAAACCGGCGGCGTTCTGGTATCGATTCAGGTGCGTGACACCGGGATCGGCATTGCCGGCGAACAATTGGATTCCATTTTCGAATCGTTCCGGCAATTGGAGACCGGACTGGCGCGCAATTATTCGGGGTTGGGCCTGGGATTGGCGGTTGCCCAGAAGCTCGCGGTCTTGCTGCGCAGTGAGCTCCGGGTGTCCAGTGAAGTGGGCCGGGGAAGCACTTTCGCGGTAGGCCTGCCGCTTCGCTTGTCTCCGGATGCAGCATTCGGTCCCGCCAACCTGAAACGCGTTCGGGGCCGTATCCTGGTGGTGGATGATAACACCATGGCGCAGACCATTTTCGGACATCTTCTGCGGCGCTCTTCTTACGATGTGGAATGCGTGGGCAATGGAGTGGCGGCCATCGATCAGGCATCCCGGTCCCGCTTCGACGTCATCCTGATGGATCTGCAGATGCCCCGTATGGACGGGTTTCAAACCGCCAAGCACATTCGCGGGCTGCCGGCCTACGTGAAAACGCCGATTATAGCCGTCACGGCAAATTGCTCGAAAGACTATCGGGATCTTTGCCGCGAACAGGGAATGCAGGGTTTTCTCGCGAAGCCCGTGCAACCTCGCGAACTGGTGTCGACGGTGGAAAAGTTCGTGGAACTATCTCAAGCGTTAAGCTGAACTATCTCAAGCGTTAAGCTGAAGAGTGTTTTCTCTCGACAACCGCAACGTTTTCCACGCCACGGAGCTTGACGAGCAATCCTGGTTGGAGCATGGCTTTGGCGCCCGGATCAGTTCCGGGTGGCCGGATACCACGGACCTTGCCACGGTTCGTCAAATTCACTCGGATGTAGTCGTAGCCGCGGAGCACTCCGGATGTCTGGCGGAAGGCGACGCTCTCATCACCAACCGGCCGGGGATCACGCTCTCGGTCCGCACCGCGGACTGTCTGCCGGTTCTGATGGCCGACCCCCGCAACCGCGCCGTCGCCGCGGTTCATGCCGGATGGCGAGGTGTTGTACTGGGTATCGTCCCCAAAACGGTACAGGCCATGGCAGATCGATTTGGCACGAGGCCGGAAGATCTTGTCGTCGCCGTCGGGCCTGGAATTGGTGTTTGTTGTTTTGAGGTTGGGCCTGAGGTCGCTATCCAGTTCCAGCAATGGTTTCCTGAGCGTAGCGATCTGACCAGCACAACCAAAGTGGATTTGCGAGAGACGATCAGTCGTCAGTTGCGACGAAATTTCGGCACCGTGCAGCTTTTTGCCACAGCAGATTTGTGTACGGTCTGCAAACCTGAGCTCTTCCACTCTTTTCGCCGGGATCGCGAACAAGCCGGCCGGATGGTAGCGGCCATTCGAATTCAAGATGCCAGCCGCTAGAACACGAAAGGCGCGAGGGCTTCTCGCGCCTTTCAAAATCGTCTGCAACCGACCGCGTGCTTACGCCGCATGCACCAGCATGTCGTCGAGGGAATCGTTGCCTACTTCTTGATTCCGATCGGCAACTTCCTGGCACTGGATGCAATAAGCTGCCCACGGTACAGCGTGCAGGCGCTTGATGCTGATGTCTTCCTCGCAATGCAGGCACACTCCAAATGTGCCTTCTGCCATACGGTGTAGCCCACCGCGCACATTGCGTAGCAGGTTAGACTCCCGGTCCAGATTTCGGATTGCAAGCTCGCGCTCGGCCGCATTTTGGACTTCGTCCAAGGCGTCGGGGCTCTTCTCGATCGCGATTCCGTCACGGTTTCTCAACACCTGCGTAAGTTCGGCCTGTTTGTTCTCCAGGACTTCTTTGAATTTGTTTAACTCGGTCTTCGTCATAGGGTTAACTCTCCTTCTATCTTTTGCTGCTTAGTTGATCAAGTCGATTAGACGTGCGATCCTCCGGAAAGGTTCAAATGGTTCCAGTAAATGACTAAACTGTAATGTACTCTTGAGCTTAACGAGAGGTGGACCAAGCCATCTTTCAGCGAAGGTCGCGTTCTGACTCTCAAAATCATACCACAACGCTTGAGCAATTCAAGTGCCAAGCGTAAAAACCTCATTAAAGTCCTTTTAGCTTCAGACATCCCCGGAAATCGTTGTGGCCTCAGCATCTGATTCTTATCGACTTGAAACCTCAAAATATTTATGGCATTCCGCCGGAGAAAGTCGCGGTCTCTTTTGCCACCCTGGTTCCCGATGTATACTGATTACCTTGCGGACAGTAATTTATTCCCCAGATCCTAAAACACCAGCTTGAAGCCCGAATCCCGTCGCGCCGATTCTTCACGCAAGGTTACTTTACGATGGTGGGCCGGCCTCGTTTTTCCTCTCCTTTTTGTTGGCACGGGCTGGTGCCTGCTGCCCTATCCCGGCCTACATAACGATGAAGTGCTGTTCGTTGGTCCACAGTTTCATCTTCCTGGCGCCGTGCAATTCGAGGCCGCCATCTTCCATCACTCCATCCCATTGATGCTGATGACGTATCTCGGGACTTTAAAAGCCTGGCTGTACGCGCCGGTGCTGGCTCTTTTCGAGCCGTCCTACCTCAGCGTCCGATTACCGGTCCTTTTACTAGGTGGATTGACGGTTTGGCTAGCCGTCCAGTTGGCTGCATCGATGCATGGCCGGCGGGCAGCCTGGATTGCAGGGCTCTTGCTGGGCACAGACACCCTATTCATTCTCACCACCTGCTTCGACTGGGGACCGGTGGCGCTTCAGCATTTCCTGCTGCTTGCGGGCCTGCTGCTGGTCCTGAAGTTTTCGGCGTCGGGCCGGGCATTGGCTTTGTTTTGCGGATTCTTCTGCTTTGGCTTGGGAATGTGGGACAAGGCGCTGTTCATCTGGATGCTGGGAGGATTAACGGTGGCAGCGGTGGTTGTATTCCACCGGGAGGTGTGGACGCGGCTGACCTGGAAGAATGTTGGCTTGGCGGCAACCGGGTTCTGCCTTGGCGCCTTGCCGTTGCTGGCTTACAATGCCTCTTCCGGATTCGCGACCCTCCGCTCCAACGCATCATTTGTCTTGACGGATTT
>CATPCJ010000472.1 GCA_955652915.1 uncultured Bryobacteraceae bacterium | reverse complement strand
CGATACAGGCGGAAATGCCTGTGCAATTGGTGTTTTATCCATGAAAAGGAGAATAATATGCAGTCATTTACGTGCAAGATAGTTCTGTGTCTGCTCTTGCCGGCGGCTCCGGCAGGCGCAACCATTTTCGGCGTGATTCGAGGGGTTGTACACGATCCCAGCCATCGACCTATTGCGATGGCCGAGGCAACGTTGCGCGCCGCCGCATCAAGCTACAGCGAGACCGCGCGCACCAACGATGCCGGACAATTCGAATTTTCCGCGGTGCCCGTTGGCGAGTACAAGCTGGCCGTTAGCCATCCAGGGTTCGCCGATTCCGAGCAACGACTGGTAGTCGTGTCCGGGAGCGCACCAGTGTTGCACTTCCAGCTCAGGCTGCCCGAACAACGGGAGTCCGTGGAAGTGTCCGGGAGCCCCGAGGCGGTAAATCCGTCGTCGTCCACTCCGGAAACATTGGTCACGCGCCAGGATATCGAGAAGACACCCGGGGCCGCGCTGAGCAATAGCCTGACGATGATCACCGACTTTGTCCCCGGCGTGTACGTGACACACGACCAGCTACATGTGCGGGGAGGGCACCAGGTCACCTGGGCGATTGACGGCGTTCCCATTCCTAACACGAACATCGCCAGCAACGTCGGACCGCAGATCGATCCCAAGGATATCGACTACCTGGAAGTGCAGCGCGGCGGATACTCGTCCGAATACGGCGACCGCACCTACGGAGTGTTCAACGTGGTTCCCCGTACCGGTTTCGAGCGCAATCGCGAGATGGAAGTGAACACGACCTACGGAACCAACCGTCAAACCAACAATCAGATCAGCTTTGGCGACCACACCCAGCGGTTCGCTTACTACGGCAGCTTGAACGGGAATCGCAGCGGCTACGGACTGGAAACACCTGGCCCCGCTGTGCTGCACGATCGCGTCTGGGGTTTGGGGGGATTCGGTTCGCTGATCTTCAATGCAGATCCATCGAACCAGTTTCGCTTCGTGACCTCGCTACGGCGCGACGATTACCAGATTCCTAATGACCAGCAAGCTGCTGACGCCGGCATTCGGGACGTGGAGCGCGAACGCGATGCCGTGGCGGACTTCTCCTGGATACACACGTTTTCACCAAAGCTGCTGCTGACGGTTTCGCCGTTCTTGCATTTCAATCGCGCCAACTACGACGGCGATCCGAACGACACACCGGTCAGCACGGTGCAGCATCTGGATTCCACTTATGCCGGCGCGCAGATCGTTTTCAACGTGGTGACGGTGCAACACAACGCGCGCGCGGGGATCTACGGTTTTGGACAGCGCGACAACGAGTTCATCCACCTGCTGGCCAATGACGGCTCCGGGGCGAATGTTCTGCAACAGCGGTCATCGGCGGGCCATTTGGAAGCGGGATTTGTAGAAGACCAATTCAAGGTTACGCCGTGGCTCACACTGACCGGCGGCGTGCGGCTGACGCACTTTACCGGCGCGGTGCCGGAAAACGCAGCCAGTCCACGGGTGGGGGCGGCGATACGTATTCCGCGGCTGAACTGGGTCCTTCGCGGTTTCTATGGACGCTATTATCAGGCCCCGCCGCTTTCAACGGTTTCAGGTCCGCTGCTGGATTTCGCTGTGAACCAGGGACTCGGAATCATCCCTCTGAAGGGCGAGCGCGACGAGGAGAACCAAGTGGGCTTGACGATTCCGGTTCGGGGCTGGACGTTCGATATAAACAGCTTCCGCCAGCGAGCCCGGAATTTCTTCGATCACAATGCGATCGGCAACTCGAACGTCTTCTTCCCGCTTTCGATTTCGGGCGCGCGGATCCACGGCTGGGAGTTCACCGCGCGATCCCCACGCATTCTGAAACGCGGCGAAGTATCCATCGCGTACTCCTACCAGCACGCCGAGGGTCAAGGCGCTATCATCGGCGGACTGACCAATTTCTCGCCGCCCAGGGACGGGTACTTCTTCCTGGATCACGACCAGCGCCACACGCTACACGCGAACTTCAACGCGAGCCTGCCGTGGGGAACCTGGGCGGCGGGCGGCCTGTATTACGGGTCGGGGTTTTCAGACGGGGCGAGCGATGTCCCGAAGCATCTTGATCCGCACACGACTTTTGATTTTTCGCTTGGCAAAGCGATCGGAGAGGCTTGGTCTCTGTCGGTGACCGCTCTAAATGCGGCGAACCAGCGCTTCCTGCTGGACAATAGCGCAACGTTCGGCGGCACGCACTATGCCGATCCCCGGCAGATCTACATGCAAGTCCGATACAAGTTCAAGTTGTAACGAGACACACGATCAATTGAGGCCCTGGAGTTGTGGGCATGAAGTGGTAGCAAAATTCCAAACATTCTCTTGTACCCAGCCATGGAACCGGTTCTGATCGTATCACGTTTGTGAAATACGTAGCACTGTTGTCAGGATTCTGCGGGTTCGCGCCCGTTGTGTCAGCCGCATCGGCCCTGACGGGGATACTCACCGACCCGCTGGGCCACTTGGTTCCCGGCGCGAATGTCAGTCTGCTCAGGCGCGCTGATTCGTCGCGGCGCGAGACCAAGAGCGACGATCGAGGCCAGTATTCGTTCGGAGCCATTGACTCTGGTGAATACCGGCCTACTGTAGAATCCTCGGGATTCCCGATTATCACCCGGACGATTCAAGTTTCCGATGCCGGCACACAGGTCGAAGACGTTCAGTTTTCAGCGGTCGCTTCTCAGAATTAGTCGGTCACGGTTTCGGCGAACGTAGCGGACGTTGGACTGTTCGCACCCGACCCGGCACAGCGTATTATGATTCGTGACGAAACTCTGGATGCGAATCCAGGCCGTCCAGGCATGCCGATTTCAATCCCGGGCATGCCTGTCGAATCGCCGGCGGGCGGTGTCAAGCCCCCACAATACTTTGTACCCGGTGTCGCCGGCGATCATGGCGAGCCGATCGCCATGTTCTTTCAGATCGGCGGTTTTCTGTTCCAGAACAACCTCCCTTCCAACGCTCACGGCAATGGCTATGCCGACCCGAATGTGATCATCCCTATCGCGATCGAGAGTGTTCAAACCGATGGAGGAGCTTTCAATGTGCGGGAGGGCAACAACTCCGTGAACTCCGCCATAATTTTTGGATTGCGCGAGCGCGTGGAGCCGCTGGTTCGCCTGACGGCGGACTTCCGGGACCTGAACCTGGTCACAGCCTGGAGTCCCAAGAATCCGGAAAACAAAATGTGGCTAGGCCTGGAGATCGGCTATGGAAACGGATATCTCAATCGCATGGAGCATCGCAAGCAGTACAAGGGCAATGTCTCGAAGGTCTTCAAGTTTGGCAAGCACGATTTAACGGTTTATGGAATTGGATACTACGGGTTTGCTTTCCAGCCCGGCTTGATCCCGATCGATACGCATGTTCCGGACGACACGTACGATTCCCGGCAGAAGGAAGAGACTTCCAACGGCGCCCTGATTCTAAATGACGTCTGGCATCTCACCGAGCGCAGCCAGTTGCAGTTTTCGGGATTTTATCGCTACTACACCTTGGATGTTCGTCCGAATTTCGGCGATGGTTTAATCCGGCAGAGCGAGCATCGGAACGTCAATTCGGAGGATGCGCTCTACGCGGAACAATACAGCAAGGCCTTCTCGCTCATGGCCGGCGTCAATTTCCGCCATGAAGCGCCCAGGGCCCTGGACCTGGACCGTGTCAATGGCGCGGGGACGTTCGATCCCGTGACAGGCAACAATATCACCCTCAATTTCTACAGCCCGTTCATCGCGGCGGACGGAACGCTGCTGCGCGTCCTGCATTACAACCTGGGATACCGGCGCGATGAAGTGAGCTTTGACAACCGCGATCTTTACCGGCCGTATTTTTCTTTTTCGCGCCACGCCGGCATCAACTCGCCCAAAGGAACAATATCGTTGCTTCCTCCGGAACGGATCTGGTTTCTGCCGGCAGTTTCCCTGAGCTATGGGCAAGCGTTTCACATCAACGATCCACGCATTGGAACCACGGCGATTTTCTGCGGAACGATCGTGAGCAAAGCGCGCGCCTACCAGTTGGTGGTGAGCAAGGCCATTGCTCGAACAGAATTTCGTGTCACCCTCGCGCATGTGACCACGGCCCAGCAGCTCGCGCGTATTTCGAACGACACCGGGCTGCAGCAGGATTTGGGACCGGGTGTTGTGAAGTCATTAACGGTAACGGCGCGTCACAACTTCGCGCATGGCTTTGTGCAAGGCCTGTACGCGCGCGCCGATGCTCGGGATCGCCTCACCGGCGAACCAACACCCGAAGCTCCCCGGCTGATCTGGGATGTGCTGGGTACCATCGACAAGCTGCCGTTCCACCTGGTCGCGCGCGGCGAGTACGAACACGTGGGAATAAAGCCGTTGGGAGGTGGGTTCGATTCCGTGCCGGTGCGCGAGTTCCGCGGGGCGGTCATTCGACCATTTGTGAGTAAGAGCTTTGATATCGGTATGAACGTGTTCATTGCGAGCGGGTACGGAGGTCAGACTGTGGAGACACTGGCGCTACCCGGCGAAGGCAACGCGTTCGACCGAGTCACTGGGTTCCCGCTACGCTCGTATGTCACTGCCTCGTTCACATATTACTTTCGGCGCAACAGTCGTTTTTGAGCGATCAGAGATCGTCTGTTCAGTAATTTTACCAGGAAGTGCTAGACTGGATCTGCGTCGGCGACGACTCTTGATCGGAGGCTTTGTATTCGAGTTCATCTGGTTAATCCAAGCGACATGTCGTTTGGGACCGCAGTGATCACTCCTCGTTGGCTTTACGTACTTGCCGCGGCGACGCCGGCAAAATTTGGCGATCCCGTAATCTGGGATGAAACCTTAGAGCAAATCGATCCTGAACAGGTGCAGCCCGGCGATGCAGTCGGCATAGGTATTCATACCGGCAATGCGCTTCGTGGGTACGCCATCGGACGCCAGTTGCGTGAGCGCGGAGCTTGGGTGGTGTTTGGGGGCATACATCCGTCGCTCTATCCGGAAGAGGCGTTTGAGCGCGGAGGCGCGCACGCGGTGGTGAAGGGCGATGGCGATGTAATCTGGGAACAGGTCTTGGCGGACTGCGCTGTTGAAAAACCTCTGAGTATTTACGACGGCGGCCGTGTGGATGCCAGCCAGTTCAAGCGGGCGCGTTGGGATCTGATGCCGGACAACGCGTACATGTGGGCGTCGGTACAGACTGTCCGGGGATGCGCCAAGCACTGCTCCTTCTGTTCGGTTTGGCGGACCGACGGACAGAAGCCCCGGCAGCGCGCGAGTGACCCGGTGGTGGAAGAGATCGTCGAGCTTCGACGCAAGGGATTCCGCTTCATCGCGCTGGCCGACGACAATTTCTACCCAGTCTCGTTGACCGATATCAAACTGGCCGAGCGGCAGAACAATCGGGCGAGGGTGCAGGAGCTCCAGTCCATTCGCGAGGACCGTTTCGAACTCATGGAGCGGCTGGCGGAACTGCCTAAGGACATGATCTTCTTCACGCAAATTACGATGGAGGCCGCCGAAGATCCGAAATTTCTGGATGCCATGCGCAACGCCCGAATCAAAGGCGCGCTGGTGGGAGTGGAAGCCGTCACCGCCGAGGGATTGAAAGCGGTTTACAAGGATTTCAATTGTTCCGGCGATAGCTTGATAGAGCGGCTCAAGACGTTTCGCGAGCATGGAGTTCACGTACTGGGCTCGTTCATTTTTGGTTTGCCGACGGATCGCGAAGACACGTTCGCGGCAACCTGCGAGGTGGCGGAGAAAGCCGGCGTAACCTTCGCGCAATTCGTGATGTTGACGCCGTTTTGCGGGACGGTGGATTTCGAGCGCTGGGAAAAAGCGCAGGCGGACAATGTACAAAAAATCGATGGGATTCCGATCACGCGCTATTGGCTGATTCCGCCGGAGCTGCGTCCCAAGATGTTCATGCCGCATCCCAGCATGAGTTCGGAAGAAATGCGCGGGCGGACGCAGGGCGTCTGGGATCGGTTCTACAGCTTTTCGAATATCTGGAAGCGCTCAAGTTGCACGCCGAACCTGCGGGCGAGGCTGGCGTTTATTTTTATTTCGAAACTCTACCGGCAGATGTACGCGACCACGGGCATCGCAACCGACAGCGCCAGAAGAAGCCGCGCGAATCAGTGGGCGAAGTGGATGGCGAAGCCGTGCAGACGTCTGTTCCAGGCGAATCTGATGCCGGACCTTCAAATGCCAATCCCGAAGGCGCCGTTGCGGGCCGATCAGGGTGCGTTCAAAGTGCTGGGGTAAAAGCGGTGACAGGCACACGGCTGTCCACGCGCCAGGGGCGTTCAGTGTTTCCATCAGGATTCAGTGGCTTGGGACAGCCGAGCCTGTCACCACTTGTCAGCCAAGTGCACAAAGGTCCGTACGCCGATCCCGGTCGCGCCTTTTGCAAGGTATGGCTTCGCCTCATCCAGCCAGGCCGTGCCGGCGACGTCCAGATGAATCCAGGGTGTTTCATTTACAAAGTCGCGCAGGAAAATCGCGGCCGTGATGGATCCTCCCGCGCGGCCGCCGATGTTGTGCAGATCCGCAAAGTCGCTCTTGAGCGCTTCCTTGTATTCCTCATCCAGCGGCATCTGCCACATCTTCTCGCCTTCGCTGTCGGCCGCCGCCAGTAGCTTCTTGAGGAACGGTTCATTGTTGGTGAAAGCGCCGGCGCGGATGCCTCCCAATGCAACCACGATCGAGCCGGTCAACGTGGCCGTGTCCACCAGGTGCGTGCAGCCCAGGCGTTGCGCGTACGTCAGCGCGTCGATCAAAATCATTCGTCCTTCCGCATCCGTGTTGAGCACTTCCACGGTTTTTCCGGATAGCGATTTCACAATATCGCCCGGACGTTGGGCCCGGCTGCCCGGCATGTTTTCCACCGTCGGCACAATGGCGGTAACCGGAATCGACGGCTTCAACTGAGCGATGGCCCGCATCGCGCCCAGCACCGATGCGCCGCCCGCCATGTCGTACCGCATTTTTTCCATTCCCTCCGCGGGTTTGATGGAGATGCCGCCGGTGTCGAATGTGACGCCCTTGCCGACAAGTCCCAGATGGTCCTTGGAAGACGGCGCAACCGCGGGCCGATATCGAATAATTATCATCGCCGGAGGCTCATCGCTGCCCTGCGAAACACCCAGCAGCGCGCCCATGCCCAGCTCACGCATCCGCGCTTCATCCAGAATTTCGCACTCCAAACCTTGCTCGGCCGCCATGGCGCGCGCTTTTTCGGAGAGCAGCGTCGGTGTCATCACGTTGCCGGGCTCGTCGGCCAAGCCCCGGCAGAAATTCTGAGATTCGCCAAGAATCCTGCCACGGTCTAAAGCCCGCTGCGTGCCGCCCAGAACCGCAAACCAGGCCACCTGCTTCTCATCTTTTT
The DNA here is from genome assembly GCA_955652915.1 of uncultured Bryobacteraceae bacterium. GTDB lineage: Bacteria > Acidobacteriota > Terriglobia > Bryobacterales > Bryobacteraceae > Palsa-89. The sequence continues at coordinate 4,967 of CATPCJ010000472.1, read as the reverse complement.
TGGGATCGGTCTTATGAGTATTCGTTTCGAAATTGCCAAGCAGAGCGCCTTCCACCGCCGCGGCCGTGAACTCATCCGATCGGAACGGCTCATCCAGGGCGAGTGCAATGCCGCGGACGCCTTTGCACTTCAGCGTTCGCAGCGCCGCGCCGGTCACTCTTCTCAGAACGGCCGAGTCGAACTTTTCGCGCTTGCCGCCACCGGCCAGAACCAAACGCTTGGCCTTCATCCCACTGGGCCGATGCAAAATGGCGATCTCCAGGGCCTTCCCACTGAACTCGCCCGTGGAGTACAACTCCTTCGCCGCGTCTCCACCCGCGTTGGCTTCGTCGCCTTCAAATCCAACGACTACCACCGCATCAGCATCAACTTCCGCAATTGGCTTCGTTTCCAGTTTTATGTCCATGTCACTCCATTCGCTATCTTCCGCGCCCTACCGCGATGGTCACGCTTGCTTACACGCGCGGTTCGCTATCTTCTGCGCCCTATCGCCGCTCGAGCTTCCGCTTCCATCTCCCGCTTGCGCTCGCTCTCGCGCTTGTCGTGCAGCTTTTTCCCTTTTGCCACGGCTAATTCACACTTGATCCGGCCATTCTTCAAATAGATTTTGGTCGGGATGAGGGTCAACCCTTTTTCGCGCGTCGTTCCCAGCAGCTTGTCGATTTCGCGCCGATGCAGCAGCAGCTTGCGGCGCCTGGTAGGCTCGTGGTTCTCACGATTTCCATGCGAGTATTGACTGATATGCGCGTTTAGAAGCCAAGCTTCATTTCCCGATACTTCGGCGAAACCATCCTTGAGTTGAATCTTGCCGTCCTTGGCCGCTTTCACTTCGGTCCCGGTCAGCACAATCCCGGCCTCATACCGTTCCAGAAGGTGGTAGTTGTGGCCGGCTTGCCGGTTGTCGCTCAATACTTTGATCTTTGGCTCCACGGTGGGCAGCTTTTGTACTCAACGCTAGGAAAGTCCGGTGCGTCAAGCAGTTATGTGGTGGTACCTAACGCCAACGCAGGTTCATTCTACCATAAGGGCCTTCAAGGGAATAAGATGATTGCTTGGAATAAGTTACGAGAACTGGTGTCGCTTGCGGCCATCTTGTTGCTCCTGCCTGTCGACGGCCTGGAAGCGCGTACCCGCAAGGGTGACAAGTTCCTGAAACAGGGCCGCGCAGCCGAGGCCGGGAAAGACTACGAGCTGGCGTTGGACTTATATAATCAAGCCGTCTCGCAGGATCCCCAGGATCCGGCCTACCAGTTAGGAGCGCGGCGAGTGCGGTTTCAGGCCGCCCAGGTGCACGTCGAGAACGGCGTAAGAGTCCGCCGCGAAGGTCAGCTCGAGCAGGCATTGGTTGAGTTTCAAAAAGCTTTCAACATCGATCCGGGCTCGGCCGTCGCCTTACAGGAGATGCAGCGCACCAAGGAGGCGCTCGATCAGAAAAACAAAGGTGCGGTGCCTCCCGGCGAGCAACCGATGAGTTCCGCCGAGAAGGCGCGCAAGGAAAGTTTGACGATGATCCAGTCGCTGCTTCCGGTACCGGAGCTGAAGCCGGTAACTAACCAGATCAACCTGCTGAAGATGAATAACCAACCGCCAAAGGTGCTGTATGAAACCGTTGGGAAACTGGCGGGCATCAATGTCTTGTTCGATCCCCAATACCAAGCCACGAAAAACGCCAACCTGGATTTGAACAATGCCACGCTGGAAGAAGCCTTGGACTACATCGCCATGTTGACCAAGACGTTCTGGAAGCCGATCAGCGCCAACGCCATCTTTGTAACGGACGACAACGTCACCAAGAGGCGCGATTATGAAGACGAAGTCGTCAAGGTTTTCTATCTCAAGAATCCAACTTCGGTTCAGGAATTTCAGGAGATCGTGACTTCAGTGCGATCGGTAACGGACGTCCGCCGGATGTTCACGTATAACGCGCAGAACGCGGTAATGGTTCGCGACACGATCGACAAGGTTGCGCTGGTGGAAAAGCTTTTTCACGACATGGACAAAGCCAAGGCCGAGGTGGTCGTGGATTTGATCGTAATGGAAGCCAACAGCAGCAAGACGCGCAGCTTGGCAGCCGCATTGGTTTCAGGCGGCCAGACCGGACTTACGGTGCCGATTACGTTCTCGCGCAACTCGACGGCAGTCGCTCCAGCGACTCCGGCGGCCGGTGCCGCGGCCGTTACCCCTGTGACGCCGTCTTCCAGCCCTGGCGCGATTCCGCTTTCACGAATCTTTAGAATTTCCTCTAACGATTTTTCGACAACTTTGCCCGGAGCCCTCTTACAGGCGGTGATGTCGGATAACAGCACCCGCGTGATGCAGTCGCCGCAAGTGCGGGCATCCGATGGGCAAAAAGTCTCGTTGAAAATCGGCGATAAAGTGCCGTATGCAACGGGAAGTTTTCAGCCTGGTATCGGCAGCGTCGGAGTAAGTCCGCTGGTAAGCACGCAGTTCCAATTCGCGGAGACGGGCGTAAATGTCGAGATTACGCCGCACGTGCACGGAACCGACGAGATCACCATGCACATCAGTATCGACGTGTCGAACGTGAGCCGGTCGGTTACCATCGGCGGGTTAGATCAGCCCGTGATTTCGCAACGCAAGAACGAGGCGGATATACGCGTGCGCGATGGCGAAGTGAGCTTGCTGGGTGGTTTGATGCAGGATCAGAATACAGACTCCACCAGCGGAATTCCAGGGCTGGTGAATATCCCGATCCTAGGCAAGTTCCTGTTTGGAAGCAATTCGAAGAATCGAGAGCGCGGCGAACTGTTGGTCGCGCTCATCCCGCACATTCTCAGGACTCCGGACGTAAGCGGGCTGGATCTGAAGGGAATCGCCGCGGGAACGGACCAGACCGTGAAATTGAGTTATGGCTCGCGGTCGCAGGCTGCCGCTCCAGCCACTCCCGGGCCGGCCGGAACCGCGCCCGCTTCTGCCACGCCAGCTTCTCCCATGCCAACTGCCACTCCGGCCACAACGCCCACGCTTTCGTTCATTCCACCGGCGGTCCAGGCGCAATTGAGCGCTCCGGTGGTGTTGGTTCTGCAGGCTGACGGACTCACTGATTTGACAGGCGTGCCGGTAAAATTGAAGTGGGATCCGAAGATTCTGCGATTGAATTCGGCTGTGGCGGGCATGTTGCTAACCCGCGATGGATCCGTGAATCAGCCCACTCTGGATATTCGGAACGATGCCGGAGAGGCTTCCATTGAAATGACTCGCGCCGCCGGTACGGCTGGGGTGAGCGGCTCCGGACCGTTGATGCAGTTCACGTTCATCGCGGTGGCGAAAGGATCCACCGCGGTTACGGCCAGCGATGCGATTCTGAAGAATTCCAAGGGGCAATCGATCCCCGTGGCTGCGCCCACGGTAAATGTGGTGGTGCAATAGGTAGAGATGAAACGTCGAAGACAACGTGGCTTAACGCTCATCGAATTGATCGTGTCGTTCACCATCCTGCTGATCCTGGCGACCATGGCGGTGCCTCTGGCGCGCTATAAAGTCCAGCGCAATAGAGAGCGGGATCTACTCTATGCGTTGCGCGAGATTCACGCGGCCATCGATAAATTCAAGGACGACATGGATGCCGGGAAAATCGGCCCGCCCAAGCTGGACTCGGATAATTATCCGGAAAGCCTGGATCAATTGGTGGAGGGCGTGAAGGCGGTAGGCGCGGTGGATAAGAAGGTAAAATATCTTCGCCGCATCCCCAAGGACCCCATGACCAATTCTAAAGAATGGGGCATGCGCAGCACTCGCGACGATCCGAAAGCCCAGGCCTGGGGCGGACAGAATGTTTTCAGCGTGTACACGAAAAGCATGAATAAAGCCAAAGATGGAACACCATACTCTGAGTGGTAAGAATTATCGCCGTGGCTTTACGTTCATCGAACTGATGATCGTGATGGCGATCATCGCCGTCCTGATGTCCGTGGCGCTGCCGATCTACAATCGCTCCATCATACGCGCCAACGAGAGCGTGCTAAAGAACAACTTGTTCACCATGCGCACGGTGATCGACGAGTACACGTATGACAAGCAGAAAGCTCCGCAAACCCTGAACGACCTGGTGAGCGACGGCTACCTGCGGCAAGTGCCGATCGACCCGATGACCAAGTCGTCCGATTCCTGGAAGCTAATCAACGAAGACGCCAGCAACACTGTGAATCAGAGCGAGCCAGGCATCTTCGATGTGCGCAGCGGTTCGGATAAAACCAGCCTGGAAGGCACCCCGTATTCCGAGTGGTGATGTTAAACTAACTGCTAGCAACACACCTTGCAGCAGATCCCCGGTCGTCTAATGGTAGGACAGCGGCCTTTGGAGCCGTGAATCGTGGTTCGAATCCATGCCGGGGAGCCACAACTTCGAAGTTCGAACTGATGCCCCTGTTTTGTTGACAGCATCACTTTGCCAGCCTCGCGCCGTTAACGTACACATTCCACACGTTCTTTGAGCCGACCTCGTTTCTTCAGTTTGAACAGAGAAGCTCTACTTGGCCATGCTCGACGCTGTGTGCGGAGTCCTAATGGCCAATATTCTCCGTTTTCTCTTGTTGACAGGTCGCGTTTGTTGACAGGGGGGTTAAGCTTGGGGTCCAAAACTAAAGTCGAACTGCCCGCGCAGACCCTCGAACGATTTTTCGTTTACAAACTGTGCCGCGTGGCTTAGCATAGTTCCAGAGGCTCGGTTCGACAGGCCGGCGCCAAAGGCGCATCCTCCGAAAGATCCCCCAAGATCAATTTGGAAGGAAGCGTATGTTCGCGAATCCCATGGCCCAGCGCATTGAGCACTGGCCTCTCGACAAACTGATTCCTTTCGCCAGGAACCTGTAAACGGCGGAGCAATAATAGACCACGAAGCGCCGCGTGAGCGGCGATTGGTGGCGGTCGAAAAGTAGACCACCACACTTCAGTTCCAGAACATTACAGGGTAGTTGTGTTTGTGGGACACCAGGAGGTGTACAAGG
>CATPCJ010000471.1 GCA_955652915.1 uncultured Bryobacteraceae bacterium | reverse complement strand
GATCAAGCTTTCCAGTTCGAACGGCGCCATCGATCTGCAGTTGGATTCGCCGCGTCAGAACGACGTGATCGCCTCCACCAGCAACGGTTCCATCACGGTGCGCCTCCCTGGAAGTGTGAACGCAAGCGTGAATGCTTCCACAAACTCCGGCGGATCCGTAAGAAGCGACTTCGACATACTGATGCATGGCGAAATTTCCAAGCACAGAATTGAAGGCACCATCGGCGGTGGTGGTCCAAGAATCGATCTAAGCACGTCCAACGGCAATATTCACCTGGTAAAAATCTAGCCGCTAGGTAAATGATGGCATGCCGTTGTGGGGCGGGCAATCCTCCCCGCAGCCGGCTTTTAGCGGCATCCTGCCCGTAACCTACCGCGCACGAATCGTGTCTATCCACTGGGAGAATCACCATTGGCTAAAAGCCCGCTAGGATCTTACACCCACGCTTTAATGCGCGTTGTAATCGGATTCACATTCTCGCTCCATGGATTTCAGAAGCTCTTCGGATTTTTCGGAGGTCTCGGCCACGGTGCGCATGCCCCGATGCTTTCCCTGATGTGGTTCGCAGGCGTCCTGGAGTGTTTCGGCGGGATCTTGATCATGCTCGGCCTCTTCACCCGGCCCGTGGCGTTTCTGCTGTGCGGCGAGATGGCGGTTGCCTATTTCAAGCAGCACGCCGTCAAAGGATTGTGGCCCATCTCGAACGGTGGAGAACTGTCCGTGATTTATTGCTTTGTGTTTTTGTACCTCGTATATGCTGGCGCGGGGCCGTTAAGCCTTGATCGGGCGGTACGGAAGAAGTCGTGAACGTTCCTATTTAAAATACGGATCCGGCTCGGGAATAGCCGCCCCGTCCTTGCGCGGTGACGACGCTCCGTAATTCACCTTGGTGGCCGAGTCGTGCATCACCGCCTGCCCGCCGCCCATGATACCCGAGTAGTCGCCCATCACCCAAAGCTGATGCCCGCGCTTGGTTAGCTCGTCGCGCACCGCTTCCGGCACTCTGTTTTCGATCCGCAGGTCGCATCCACCCAACGACGGCTTGGTGAAGCGTGGCGCTTCCAGGGCAAGCTGAATATTCATCTTGTGATCGACGACGTTGGAAATGAATTGCGCCTGCGCCTGCGCCTGGTTCATGCCGCGCATAATTCCAAATCCGATATGCTGCGTGCCGTGTTCCATGAAGCCCGGAATAATGGTGTGGAACGGGCGCTTGCGCGGCCCCAGCGCGTTGGGGTGCTCTTTTTCAAGCGAGAACGCGCCGCCGCGATCGTGCAACAGAAATCCCATGCCTTCCACCGCGATCCCCGATCCGAAGATGTCCGATATGCTCTGAATCCACGACACAACGTTGCCGTCCTTATCCACCACGCTTAGATAAGTCGTGTTGCCGTGGCCGCTTTCCGGTTTGCCCGGTTCCACGTCGCAATGCGCTTTCGCCGGATCGATCGACGCCGCGCGCTCCTTGGCGTAAGCCTTCGAGAGCAATCCGGCAACCGGCGGCTTGGAGAATCGTGGATCGCCGACGTAGCGTTTCAAATCCTGCGTGGCCAGCTTCTGCGCCTCGATCTTGAGATGAAACGCGTCGGCGCTGTCCTGCGAATAGTTGCCGATCGGGAAATTCTCCATGATGTTCAACATCTCCAGAGTTCCGATGCCTTGACCGTTCGGCGGAAGTTGATAAACCTTCCAGTCGCGATACCCGGTCGAGATTGGGGCCACCCATTCGGACTGATACTCGCGCAGATCGTCCGCGGTCATGGTGCCTTGATGACGCTGCGACGTCTTGAGAATCGCTTCACCGATGGGACCGCCATAGAACGCCGCCGCTCCCAACTCCGAGATCAGCCGCAACGCGTGCCCGAGCTGTGGATTGCGAAATACATCGCCCACCTTCGGCGCGGCGCCGTTCGGCAGATACACCTTGCGCGCTTCGTCATCCAGTTTGGAACTGGCGTTGTCCCAATCCCACTGGATCAGCTCGGTGACGGGAAAGCCGTTCTCGGCGTAGTAAATCGCAGGCTTGAAAAGATCGCGCCACGGTAATTTACCGAAGCGTTTGTGCAGTTTTTCCCAGCCATCCACACAGCCGGGCACGGTCACGCCATGAATGCTATTGGAAGGAATGCTGCTGAGTCCCGCTTTTTCCAGGTAGTCGATGCTGAGACCTTTGGGCGCCCAGCCGCTGGCGTTGATCCCGGTTAGCTTGCCGGTTTTCGCATCCCAGATCAAAGCGAACAGATCGCCGCCCGGCCCATTCATCATGGGTTCCACTAAACTGAGCACTGCATTGGCCGCGATGGCAGCGTCGACAGCCGATCCGCCGCGCGCCAGAATTTGCGCCCCTGCCTGTGACGCCAGCGGCTGGGCGGTGGCAACGATGCCGCGTTTTGCGATCACCATCGACCGGGCTTGCGAACGGTCTTGCGCGGCCACCAGGGAAGGAAAGGAGATTACGGCGAACCAGAACCGGAGTTTCAGCACGAGCCATCATTCTACTAACTTTCCGGCTTCTGGTACCTCCCAGAAATGGGCGGTGCGCGACTCCGCGGATAGACCCTTTGAGCCTGCGGCGAGAAAACTGGTACGCTACGTGCCATGAGTCGCGGAATGATCCGCTCGCTGCTGAAGAACTGGAAGCTCAATTCGATCGCTGTTTTCTCGCTCGCGATCGCGATGGCTCTGAGCGTGGTCGTGTTGAGCCTTTCGAACGCGATCCTGTTGCGCCCGCCCGTGGCGCATAATCCCGAGCGGCTCGTCACCATCTACACTGTCGCGGGCAACGGCGCCAAGGAAAGTTTCTCCTATCCGGACTACCAATACATCCGCGATCACAACCGCGTATTTTCCGGAGTCGCCGCGCTGAGTTATGGCGTCTCAAAAGACCAGACCAGCTACGGTAACCGCGACGAACTGGCGGAGTCGAACACCGTGTCGGACAACTATTTCGAAGTAATGGGAATCCAGCCGTTTCTCGGCAGGTGTTTTGCTCCCGGTGACGATCGGAGGCGCGCGGCATTTGCGGTCCTCACGTATTCGTGCTGGAAACGCTGGGGCGCCGACCAGGGAATAGTTGGAAAGACGGTAACCATAAACAGGCATGCGCTGACCATTCTTGGAGTGGCGCCCAAGCTGTTCATCGCGCCCGTATTCGGGATCGCCGCCGACGTGATCGTGAACATCGGCGGCCCAGTAAATTTAGGGATACCCTCGCTGGAGGATCGCCAATCCCGTTCTTTCCTCCTGCTCGGCCGCTTGCATCCACGCTCCACGCTTGGGCAGGCTCGCGCGGAGGTGCAGGTGCTATGGCGTCAGCTTGCGACTGCATATCCGGACGCCGAACGAGACCGGACTGCGAATTTAATCAGCGCCACTTTGGTGCACCCGGATGACATTCAGACAGCTCGCCTACTCGTAGCCGTGCTGATCACAGCCGCTCTGCTGACGCTGTTGATCGCGTGCGCGAACGCGGCCAATCTGCTGCTGGCGCTCGCTACACAACGACGGCAGGAAGCATTGATCAAGACCGCGCTGGGAGCCTCGCGGATGCGGCTCATTGGCGAATTCCTGAAAGAAACCATCCTGCTGTGCGCCACTGGCGGAGCGTTGGGATATGCGATGGCTTCGGCCGTGCTCGCGTATTTTTCGCGATTCAATGCGCCGGTGCCCATCCTGGGGTCCTTGCAACTCGCCGCGGACCTCCATCCGGGTGTGCTGGTAACGGCTCTAACGCTGGCATTGATTCTTCTGGCGAGCGTTGCCAGCGGACTCGCGCCCGCGCTGTATGCGTCCAAACCAAACCTTGCATGCGCGCTTAGCGGAGAAATCGCGATTGGCGGTACGGGCCGCGGAGCGATTCGCAATACGGTCGTCGTGGTACAAGTGGCGGTTTGCACATTGGTCCTGGTGGGAACCGGGCTGTGTTTGCGAAGTTTGCACAACCTGCGGCAAGTGGATCCGGGGTTTTCCGAGAGAAGGATTGTCATGATCTTTCCCGATACTCACGACCTTTCGAAAGAGCAGGGCGTCAGGCTCTATGACCAACTGCGCCGTCGCGTGGGGCAAATCGCCGGGGTTGAATCCGTGTCGCTGGTGCGCAGTCTGCCGCTCGGCGGATTCGGCGGGAACAATTTCGATTCCGAGGAAATCCGCTTTACCGATCGTCCCGCGGGCAACCAGAAAACTTTTGTTTACTCTACTGAAGTCGACGAAAACTATTTCTCAACGCTTGGAATACGGCTTCTGGCGGGCCGTTCTTTCCGCTCCTCCGATCTGGAAAAAGATCCCCACGTAATCGTGATCAATCATTTCATGGCAGAGCAATTCTGGCCGCATCAAGACCCCATCGGGAGGACCATTCGAAGCGTAGAGGGAAACCGGCTCCTCACCATCATAGGTGTGGCCGCCGACGGTAAGTATGGCGATCTCGATGAGCAGCAGCTTTCCTTCATGTACCAGGCGCTGAGCCAGCGCTATCAATCCGATGTTGCGCTGATCGCGCGCAGCACAGGAGATCCGCGGTTGTGGGCCGAACCAATTTCGAAATCGATCCGGGAACTCGGCGTCAAGCTGCCGGTTTCTCCTGCCACCATGGAAAGCTGGATGAATTTGACGCTGTTCCTTCCACGGCTGACACTGGCCTGGGTCGCCGGGCTCAGCCTACTAGGGATGCTGCTCGCGGCCATCGGCCTGTACGGAGCGATTTCTTACTCGGTAAGCGAACGCAGGAGAGAGCTGGGGATTCGCATCGCATTGGGAGCACGCCCGGCCCAGTTGATGCAGCTTCTGTTTCGCGAGACCTTGATCATCGCGGGCACAGGTGTGCTGGCGGGACTCGCGCTCGGCGTTGCGGCGAGCATAATGTTTCGCTCGCAATTCTATGGGATTCACCCCCTGGAGTGGTATGTGCTCGGCCCGGTTGCAACGGCCATGCTCGCGATCTCGCTGGCGATCGCCTTCGCTGCGGGCTGGCGCTGGACGCGCATGAATCCGATGGACGCCGTCCGCCACGGGTAGGCCTCAGCCCCTAGCCGGCAGCCCCCAGTCCCCAGCCCCGATGCTATCCTGACCCTTGGGTCTCGCCGACCGAACGCGCAAGCGCATCAACCGCCGGTTGATCCCGTTCCTTTTTCTCCTGTACATCGTCGCGTTTCTGGACCGTATTAACGTCGGCTTCGCCGGGTTGGAGATGACCCGTGAACTCGAATTCTCCAACGAAGTTTTCGGCTTCGGCGCCGGGATCTTCTTCGTTGGATACGTGCTGCTCGAGATTCCGGGAACGCTGCTGGTCGAATTATGGAGCGCGCGCAAATGGATTGCACGCATCCTGATCTCCTGGGGCCTGGTGGCGGCACTCACGGGATTGATCCACAATGCCCGCCAGTTTTATTGGGCCCGCTTTCTGTTGGGTGTCGCCGAGGCTGGATTCTTTCCCGGCGTTATCGTTTATCTGACGCACTGGTATCGCAATCAGGATCGGGGCAAGGCCATCGGAATGTTCATGGCTGCTATTCCGATCTCACAGATGCTGGGCGCTCCCATCTCCGGAGCGCTGATGAAGATCCACTGGCTCGGCTACTCCGGCTGGCGTTGGCTATTGATTCTGGAAGGACTGCCCGCGGTCATTCTCGGTGTAGTCACGCTCTTTTACCTCACTGACCGGCCAGAGCAGGCCCGCTGGCTTCGCGATGACGAACGTGCCTGGATCGTGGGAGAACTGGAGCGCGAGAAACAGGCCAAGCAGAAAGGCCCGAATCTGAGCGCGTGGCGCTCTTTCTTTCAGCGGGACGTGCTGCTGCTCACTTTGGCTTACTTCTTCGGAGCCACGGCACAGTACGGGTTCGGTATCTGGCTGCCCAAAATCATTCAGCGGCTTTCCGGTTTCAATTCCGTGGAGGTATCGGTGATTGCCGCCATTCCCTTCCTGGTCTCCTTTCCGGCCATGCTGTTTGTCGGTTGGAATTCAGACCGAACCGGCGAGCGGCGCTGGCATGCCGCCTGTGCCTATCTTGCGACCGCCGCCGGGCTCGCGGGTAGCCTCTTGACCGGCAACAACGTCACGCTTGGAATCGCGATGTTCTCGATCGCCGCCATGGGCATCAATGGAAGATTGCCAGCTTTCTGGGCGCTGCCGCCGGCATTGCTGGCTGGAACCAGCGCAGCCGCGTGCATCGGAGCGATCAATTGCGTCGGGAATCTGGGTGGATTCGTCGGACCTTACGTCCTCGGATTCCTCAGCACGCACAGCGGTGGCAGTTACGCGAGCGGCGTTCTGTTCTTAAGCGTCATTGCCGCGGCCGCGGCAATTCTCGTAGTATTGGTGCGCCGCCCGGCAGTGTGCTAATTTTGCATTAGTATTGGAGGCACCATGAATCGGCGTCACTTCCTTCGGAATGCAGCGGCCGGCACCATCGCGCTCCACTCCTTCCCGTATCATCTCTTTGCATCCGGCGACAAGAAATACGCCACCGATCGAATCAAACTCGGGCCGCGAGGAATTGAGGTCAGCCGCCTGGCGATGGGTACCGGAACGGACGGCGTGGGCGGCAGTTCGAATCAAACCCGCAAGCTGGGGTTGAACGGACTCGCTAACTTGTTCGATGCCGCGTCCGATCAAGGCGTCACACTGTGGGATTCCGCCGATCAATACGGCACGCATCCGCACGTCAAGGAAGCTCTGAAGCGAGCCAAGCGCGACAAGATCGCGATTCTGACCAAAACACATGCATCCACCGAGAAGGAAATGCGCGCGGATCTGGATCGCTTCCGCCGCGAGCTCGGCACGGACTATATCGACATTCTGCTGCTGCACTGCATGACGGACGACGATTGGCCGGAGCGCAAGAAGGGCGCCATGGCGGTTATTTCCGAGGCGCAAGAGAAGGGCATCGTGCGCACACATGGAACATCCTGCCACACCTTGGGCGCGCTCAAAGCGGCCGCGAGTAATCCTTGGGTAGAGGTGGATCTGGCCCGTATCAATCCGGCTCAAGCGCAAATGGATGCCAATCCGGCTACCGTTATTTCCGTTCTCAAACAAATGAAAGCCGCCGGCAAAGGCGTCATCGGAATGAAGATTCTCGGCGCCGGCGCGCTGCGGAATAAGGTGGACGAAAGCTTGCAATTCGCGCTGTCTCTGGATTGCGTGGACTGCTTCACCATCGGCAGTGAGAGCCGGACGGAGATGGAAGATCTTCTGCGGAAAATCCCCGCGGCGAGCGTGCGGGGCTAATGAGACGTTGAAGCACAAAAAACCAAATGGGGGAAACTATGGGTAAGTTGACGAAATCGATTTTGTGTTGCGTGGCTGCGATTGGGGTGGCTTTGATGGCGCAAGATGCGCCTAAGAAAGCCGCTCCCGCGAGATCGGGTGCAGTCTTGCACCCGGAGATGACCGTGGCTCCCGACGCCGGAACGTTCGACAAGCCGGCCGGAACGCTGGGTGAGAAGCCGGCGGAACCGTGGACCGCAACCACCATCGCGGCCGGCGTCGACAAAAAGCCGCTGACTGGAAAATTAGTCACTATGACCGGTGAGATCGTAGATCTTTCCTGCTACCTTCAACTCGGCAAGCACGGTGACAAACATAAACCGTGTGGAACCAAATGCCTTCAGGCCGGCCAACCGATCGGGCTGCTTACCAAAGGCGGCGCGATCTACATGTTGATGGACGAAGAACACGATCCGCGGCGTGACGGGCAGACAACTCTGAGGCAGGCCTCCATCGACAATTTCGCCAAGATCATGGAAGTGACCGGCACCGAGACTTCGGTCGGCGGTTACAAAGCCATCTTCGTTCAGGGCTACGTGAAGAAGTAGTGGCGGTTCGTTGCGCACGTGGCGCGGACATTCGTGTCTGCGGCATCGAGACTTGTCTCGATGCTCTTTCCCCGGAGCATCGAGACGAGTCTCGATGCGGCAGCCTGAAGGCCGCGCCACGTCGCGTTCTTACGGTCACTTTGTTCTTCGCGGTGTTGCTCGGAGGCTGCAATCGCGAACACAAGAAGGTTATCGCTGTCATTCCCAAAGGCAATGCCGATATTTTCTGGCAGTCCGTGCACGCCGGTGCGGTAAAAGCGGGCCGCGAGACCGGCGTGGAGATTCTTTGGGACGGTCCCGCGAACGAAAGCGATTATACTTCCCAGCTACAAATCGTCGAGGCGATGATCAACAAGCATGTGGACGCCATCGCTCTTGCGCCCAGCGACCGCCAGGCGATGGTGCGCGTGGTGGAGCGGGCGGCCGATCAGAAAGTGCCCGTGATCATTTTCGATTCCGGCCTGGAAACGGAACGCTTCGTCTCGCAGATCGCCACCGATAACTACAAAGCCGGCCAGATGGCGGCCGATCGAATGGGCGACATCCTTGGCGGTAAGGGCAAGGTCGTGATTGTTGCCGTCAAGCCGGGGGCTGCCTCCACCGAAGCGCGGGAGAAGGGATTCGAGGATAACCTTCACCAGAAATTCCCCGGCATTCAGATTCTGGATAAGCGCTACGGCCAGGCGGTGGTCGCAACGTCGCTGACAGTGGCCGAGAACATGCTTACGGCGCATCCGGATCTGGACGGAATCTTTTCTTCGAACGAGTCCAGCACCATTGGCGCGGCGCAGGCACTGCAAGACCGGCGCGCAAGAGCCAAGTTGGTCGGCTTCGATTCGAGCCCTAAGCTGCTGGACGACTTGAAATCCGGATTGCTGGATTCGCTGGTGATTCAGGATCCGTTCACGATGGGCTATCAATCGGTGATATCCGCCGTGAAACATCTACGCGGCGAGCGGGTGACTAAGATCGTGAATCTTGCGCCGCGATTGGTGACACTACACAATTTGAACGATGCCGACGTTGATGCGCAGTTGCATCCGGACTTGAAAAAATATCTTGAATAGTTCCCGGCGCTCTAGCTGAGGTTCAGAGTGCTGGTGATCTTGGAATAGATGGTGCTGACCGATGGCATCAAGCTGGCCGGCAGCAGGCCTGCGACCACCACCGCCAGAGTGGCCGCCAAGAGAGCGTACTCGATCAAATCCTGCCCGGTTTCTTCCTTCCACAGCCTTAGCAAGGTGCTCATATGGTTAATTCCATAGTGAGGCTCGAAGGGAAAACTGGCAATCTTGAAATAACTGTAAGTTGGGTAGGTAAACAACCTTAGACTGTCGGTACGGGCTACTTACTGTGAAACTCGGTAAGAGCATTGGAGTACATCCCCTGTTTGCGGTACGTGCCCCGTGACAAAGGTGACGCCGTTTCCGCTGATGGTGTAGTCGGCGCCGGATTTTAACCGTACACCGGACCGAAATAGCGCCAGACTCGCGGCGGGACTGGGCGATTGCGTTAGCGTGAAGAAGGTGTTGACACCGTTAATCGCCCCCGCCGGCGTTTCCCCATCGATGAAACCGACTCCCGGCAGACTCCCACCGAGACGATAGGAGGCCAGAATGGTGTCGCCCGGCTGGGGCACCGCCCCGGTCAGGAACGAAACGGTATTGCTCGAAATGGTGTAATCCAAGCCTTGCTTCATAAGCAAACCGTTTCGCGAAAGGGCGACGCTGGCGGTGGGACTGGGTAGGTTTGCCAAAGTAAACGTGACATTCGAACCATTGACCGCCCCAGAGGGAATCTCGGCGTCGACGAACGTGATGGAAGCGCCGCCGGCGGTTCCACAAGCGCCGGAGCTTCCATCGACGTGCAGGCAGTCTGTCAGATTTCCAACCGCGCCGTCCACCGACCCGATTGCGTTCAGCACGGCCGCCCGCGACACAGCAAACCCAGTGCCCATCGAGGGCCGCAGACTTAGCGCGTTTTGAAGCCCGACCACATCGCTAATCTGAACCGTGGTGGCTGCCGGAGGTCCGGGAGCCGCGACAGCGCCAGGCGCCAGGCGCACGTCGCGCACACGCAATGGGGTCGCGCTGGGGGGAACCACCCAAATCTCGGAGAAATGAATTCCGCCCGCATTGCTGTATTGAACCGTGTAGCTAGCCGCCCGGACGGCGTTGGTGGTGGGGACCAACTGCACGTAGAGAATTCCGTTGCCGACTTGAATCCGGTACGTCTGAGCGGTGACGTTGGAGGTGTCGGCTGCGTCGAAGCTTCTCCAGGCTATGGTCACGACTCCGTTGAAACGGCTTCCGGTGGCCGTGTAAAGAACGTCTTGAATGGTGGTGAGAGCGGTTGCAGCCAGCGCGCTGGATCCCGACGCCAGCACCACGCACATCAACCACCGTCTGATACTAAACATGCTGCCTCCAATCCCGCCTCCAGATTAGCTGGCAGCTTGTACCCGGGCGCATTGTCGATGGACAGGCAAATTGCGGAAGTTTCTGAACCTGAAGGTCTTGCGAGCCAAAATTATTAGTGGAACGGTTGTGACTCGGCTCGAATGCGGTCCGTCCCCAGGTAAGGACGAAGCGCTTCCGGCACGATGACGCTGCCGTCGGCCTGCTGGAAATTCTCGATGATGGCGGCCCAGGTTCGCCCTATCGGCAACCCGCTTCCGTTCAAGGTGTGAACGTATTCGGACTTGGCATTTCCGGATTTCGCGCGTATCGAAGCGCGGCGCGCCTGGTAGGCCTCGAAATTCGAACAGGAGGAAATCTCTTTGTAGCCGTTCTGGCCGGGAAGCCAGACTTCGATGTCGAAAGTCTTGGCGGCCGAGGCGCCCGTATCGCCCGTGGAGAGGACCACGGTGCGGAACGGCAGACCCAAGCGCCGCAAAATGTCTTCGGCATCGGCCGTCAAGCTATCGAGCTGCGCGTAGCTCTGTTCCGCGCGCGCGAACTTCACCAGCTCGACTTTCTGGAACTGGTGCTGCCGGATGATGCCGCGTACGTCGCGGCCGTAGGAGCCTGCTTCGCTGCGGAAGCACGGCGTGTAGGCGCACAGCGAGATAGGAAGCTTTTCGGCGTCGAGCGTTTCGTCGCGAAACAGATTGGTTACCGGAACTTCAGCCGTCGGCGCCAGCCAGAAATCGGTGTTCTCCAGCTTGAACAAGTCTTCCTTGAATTTCGGAAGCTGGCCCGTTCCGAAAAGACTGGCCGAGTTGATCATGAAAGGGGGGAGCACCTCAGTGTATCCATGCTCACGCGTGTGCACATCGAGCATGAAGTTGATCAACGCGCGCTCCAGCCTCGCGCCCATGCCCCAATAGACGGCAAAGCGCGCGCCGGTGATCTTGGCGGCCCGCTCCAGGTCCAGAATGTGAAGCTCCGGGCCCAGGTCCCAGTGGGCTTTGGGTTCGAAATTGAATTTTTGGGGCTGCCCCCAGCGCCGCACTTCGACATTGTCCGCCTCGGACTTTCCCACCGGCACGGACTCGTGGGGAATGTTGGGAACGCCTGCCAGCAGAGCGCGGAACGATTCGTCCAGCGTCTTTACCCGTTCGTCGAGAGCGGCCATGCCGTCGCCCAAGGAGCGAGTTTTCTGTTGAAGCTCCGTGGTATCGAGGCCCTGCTTGCGAAGCTTCGCGATTTCGGCGCTCTCGCTATTTCGCTGGGCTTTGAGCTGCTCGGATTCGGTTACCGCGGCGCGGCGTTGGGAATCGAGTTCGCGAAACTGGGCGACATCCAGTTGAAAGCCGCGCGTGGCGAGCCTTTGGGCTATGCTGTCGAGGTTGCTTCGAAAATGAGACAAGTCATGCATGGATATTATAGCGCCGGCCCCCCGCCCGCCTTTATGAACTGAATTCTTCGAATGGATAGCGGGTCCGGGGGGACCCGCGCGGACCAGGGGTCCGCCCTACATGTTACCGCTGGGCGATTGGGGCCCACGCTTGGCCAACAGGCTTACCGGTGTAGTCGGCGCGCGGCCGGATCAGCCGGTTGTTGCGGTATTGTTCCAAAACATGCGCTGTCCATCCGGACATGCGGCTTACCGCGAAGATCGGCGTAAACAAGTCGATCGGAATACCCAATGAGTAGTAAGTGGAAGCGGAGTAAAAGTCCACGTTGGCATTCAGGCCTTTTTGAGCCTTGATGGTCTCTTCCATCTTTTTCGAGGTGAGGTAGAGGTCCAGGTGGCCGGTTCTGCGGCCGAGCTCTTCAGAAAGCGCGCGCAGGTGCGTGGCTCGCGGATCCTCGCCATGGTAAACGCGATGGCCGAAGCCCGGAATTTTCTTCTTCGCGGCCAGCATCGCCTGCACGTGCGCCAGCGCTGTGCTCTCATCGCCCGCTTCCAGCAGCATGCGGATCACATCTTCGTTGGCGCCGCCGTGCAGCGGACCTTTCAACGCGCCGATCGCGGACGTGACGGCGGAGTGAATATCGGAAAGCGTCGCGGCGGTTACACGCGCGGCGAACGTGGATGCATTCAACTCGTGGTCCGCATGCAGGATCAGGGCGATGTCGAAAACGCGTTCCATCACCTCATCCGGACGGTTGCCTGTAAGCGTGTACAGGAAATTCGCGGCGAAGCCCAGCTTCGGATCGCCTTCCACGGCGTGCTTGCTATTCCGCAAACGGTCGAACGTGGTGACGATGGTGGCGGTTTGGGCCATGAGCCGCGCGGCCTTCTCGACGCTGGCCTCGATCGTGTTGTCGCGCCCCAGGGGATCGTAGAGGCCGAGCATGGACACCGCGGTGCGCAGCACATCCATGGGCGCGAATTTGCTGGACTGCAACAAAAAGCTGACGACCTGTTCGGGAATGGGCCGGAAGCGTACGAGGTCCGCTTTCAAAGCGTCCAACTCGGATTGCTTCGGCAAACTCCCGTGCCAAAGCAGGTAGATGACCTCCTCGAATGTTGCACTGTCGGCCAAGGTGTGGATGTTGAAGCCCTGGTAACTGAGGATTCCGCGATCGCCATCGATAAAACAAATATTCGACTCGGCGGCGATGATGCCCTCGAGCCCCGCTTGTGTAACTGCCATCGTTTGGTCCCCTGTTCTAGAGCTGCCGTCATTCGTTCCGAATGAGCCGCGCTCGCGAGATGAAATTTTATTTTACAGGATTCGAAGGGGCGAGTCTGGATCGGAGAAAATCGCCAAGGCGGTGCGGCGGGATGGGAATTTTTGCGTGTGATTAACTCCATGGATGACGGCGGGTTGGGTGTCCGTTCTTGGGATTCGGTTCGTTTTTCCCTGTCTTGCTTTCCGGCGCCGCGGAGTCGCGGAGGGCGCGGGAGTTTGTCG
Organism: uncultured Bryobacteraceae bacterium; assembly: GCA_955652915.1. Classification (GTDB taxonomy): domain Bacteria; phylum Acidobacteriota; class Terriglobia; order Bryobacterales; family Bryobacteraceae; genus Palsa-89. The sequence continues at coordinate 5,076 of CATPCJ010000471.1, read as the reverse complement.
CTCGAACAGCTCAGTCTCGATGAGCATGCCGGTTATTAAGTTCCTTCGGTCGGGTCACAGGCTCAACATCCTTTTTACGCGCTTCCCTTCAACAATATCCCCTCAACGCCGTATCACATTGACAACGTCACGTGGTAAAACAATGACAGAGGAAGCGAGGAGTGTCCGGCATTTCAACGAACCAAATCGCGAATGGCGAGGAGCATCACTAACATCGATACCTGTCGAACAAAGCCACCTTGGGCCACAGACTGGGGACATGCCAGAAGGCGCTAAACTCATCAAAATGCATGAGGGTTCGGGTCTTCTCTACAATCCGAGCGGGGATGGCTTCGTTTTTGCAGAACGCGGCGCTACGTCCAGCGCCCCTGCCCGGAAATAGCGATCGTTCGCTTACGCCTGTGGCTCGGCTACACTGAAGAAGTCAAAATTACTTCATGGGAAAATTCAAGCCGGCCGGAAGCAAGAAAGCACCGGTCAAATCCGCGCGAAGCGCCATCCCCTGCCTGATTATCATCATTCTTGGGATTGGCGGCATGTGCCTGCTACTTTATTTCACGCTGCAGTCCGGAACTTCATGAGAATAGATAAACGGCTTTCGAACCAGATGCGTCCGGTTCGCATAACAACGGATTACCTGATGACCGCGGAAGGCTCCGCGTTGATTGAGGTTGGAAACACTCGCGTGCTCTGCGCCGCCTCGGTTGAAGAAACCGTGCCGCAGTTTTTGCGTGGCACCGGCCGGGGGTGGGTGACGGCGGAGTATTCCATGCTCCCGCGCGCGACCGGCACGCGCACTCCGCGCGAAGTGACGAAGGGTTATCCATCCGGCCGCACCCAGGAAATCCAACGATTGATCGGGCGTTCGCTGCGCTCCGTCGTCAACATGGCGGCCCTGGGCGATCGCACCGTGATTGTGGATTGCGACGTGCTGCAGGCGGACGGCGGAACGCGCACCGCGTCCATCACCGGCGCATATGTGGCGCTGGTGCTGGCACTCAAGCAAATTGTTCACTTCGGGGCACTGAAGGCTCTTCCGATTCTGGATCACGTCGCCGCCACCAGCGTCGGAGTGGTGGGGGGCGTGCCCGTACTGGATCTTTGCTATGACGAGGATTCGAACGCGGAGGTCGACATGAACGTGGTCATGACCGGCGCCGGCCGCTTCGTCGAACTCCAGGCAACGGCCGAGAAGTCCGCCTTTGACGACACGCAATTGGCGGAACTGATCGCCATCGGACGGCAGGGCGTCGTGGAGCTCATCGCTCTTCAGAAGCAGATCCTGGATTTCTGAGTGCGGCTGTTTTGCGCCACCACAAATCCCGGGAAGCTGGTAGAGTTCAGGAAAGCGTTGGAGGATTCATGCGCGCTGGAAACGCTGCCGGGGCTCAAATCCATTCCCCCCTGCGACGAAACCGGCTCGACGTTCGAAGAGAACGCTATCCAAAAGGCTTTGTACTATTCGAGACATTGCGAAGGACAGTTGTTTGTGGACGATTCCGGGCTGGAGGTGCAGGCCCTGGGCGGCGCACCAGGCGTTTACTCCGCTCGTTTCGCGGGGCCGGATGCCTCGGACGAGGCCAACAATCGCCTGCTGTTGGAAAGGATGCAAAGCGCCGCCGATCGCAGCGCGCGATTTGTGTGCGTCGTCGCGCTCGCCTCCCAAGGTGAATTGATCGATACTTTCCGCGGCCTGGTGAACGGGCAATTGCTTCAAGCGCCAAGGGGTCTGAATGGCTTCGGTTACGATCCGCTTTTTTTCTATCCGCCTTTCGGATGCACCTTTGGGGAAGTGCCGTTGGAGCGGAAAATGGAGGTCAGCCACCGCGCCCAAGCCCTACGTGCAATGGTGGCTCAGCTCCGCGAGTTGAAGGTAGATTGAAGGGGATTGGCGGTAAGAATTCCCACTGGATGCCCCGGCCGATCCCTCCTGGAACCCGCCTTCTCAGCGAGTTGCCCTTGTAGCCACGTTACAACCATGGTGGCCTTTGAATTGCTTAGTTCAGTGGTTGGAGGTTAACTATGCGCAAAGGGCTTTTATTTCTTCCCCTACTATTAGGGGCTCAGTTTTTCGTTATGGCGGCAGAGGTAGATCGAGTGGCGCCTGGAACCGAAATTACAGTTCGCACCAACGAACCGGTTGATATTCAGTCTTGGGACCGCGGTCGAATCTATCGCGGACAAATAGCTCGGGACGTATACGCCACCGACGGGGACATCGCTTTTCCGCGCGGGGCGGAAGCTGAACTGATTATTCGTCAGGTCAGTGACCGCGACATGGTGATCGACTTGGAAGCCATTTACGCCAACGGCCGTCGATTCGTGGTGAGTGCCAGTTCTCAGGATTTCAACATCCGCGACCGTCAAGGAGTTGGTGGAAATAATCGCACGGCTAAATACGTAGGCGGTGGCGCCATCATCGGTTCCATCATTGGCGCGATCGCGGGCGGCGGAAGAGGGGCTGCGATTGGGGCCGCGGCCGGAGCAGCTAGTGGAGCCGGAGCTCAGACCTTGACACGCGGGCGGGAGATTCACATTCCAGCCGAATCGCTATTGACGTTCCGTCTGGAGCGGCCTTTGCAGTATGTGGAGGGGCCTGATAACGGATATAACCGCGATGGGCGTCATTATCACGACTATCGAGACGAGCGGCGTCAGTAGTTTTTCTTCGTAGAAAAAAGCTTCGAGTCATAAGGCAGCAAGCCCGCGGGCGCGCTGCCTTTTTGTCTTTTTGGTTAGCGCTAACTGTTTTGCTATACTCTCTCCAAAGTTGCACGGAAGGGATTTCATGCTCAGTGGACGACTTAGTGTGCTCTGCACGGCTGCTCTAGGCCTCCTTACTGCTTCCGCTCAAACCATTCCCGGCCGCATCTCAGGAAACATTACGGATAGTAGCGGCGCCGCCGTAGCCGGCGCCCGCATCACCATCACGAATCAGGGCACGGCGCTCAAATGGAAGGCTGTCAGCGATAACGGTGGATTTTATCTAGTCACCAATCTGCCGGTGGGAATTTACGACGTCGAGGTGGAAGCCTCGGGATTTCGCAAAGCCGAGAAACAAGGTTACGATCTCGTGGACGACGGCCGCATCACCGCCGACTTCCCGCTGCATGTGGGATCTCTCAGCGAAAGCGTCCAGGTAACCGCGGTTGCCGGTGACACCATCAACACCGTTTCCGGTGAAATATCCCGAACCATCGATGCCGAACAAGTACAGGACTTGGCGCTGAACGGGCGAAATTACATGCAACTGGTGAGTTTGATTCCCGGCGTAGCGCTCACCAGCTTGGATCAGATGGCGCTCACTACCAGCCTGAGCGTCGGCAACCAGTCTATTAACGGAAATCGAACGGACAGCAATCATTTGATGGTCGATGGCGGGATGAATCTGGATTCCGGCAGCAATGGCAGTCAGATCAATAACGTTGGCGTCGATTTTATCCAGGAGGTCAAGGTCCAGACTTCGGCGTTTTCAGCCCAATACGGAAGGAATTCGGGTGGCTCCATCAACGTAGTCACCAAGGGCGGCGGCGGCCACTTTCACGGCGGTCTCTTTGAAACCATCCGCAACGACTATCTTGACGCGAAGGACTATTTTGCCCCCGTAAAGCCAGAGTTGCGCTTCAACGATTTCGGCTGGAGCCTGGGCGGCCCAATCGCCTTCGGTCCCTTCAAGAAAAATAAGCTGTTCTTCTTCGGCGGACAGGAGTGGAAGAAGATCCGCCGTTTCACCAGTCCCTCGCGGCAAACCCTGCCGACGCTGGCCGAAATCGCTGGAGATTTCTCAGACCGCCCCACGTCGACCATCGATTTTCCCGGAACCAAGACGCCGATTCCGAACAAGGACCTCTCCACCCTGATGACCGCCGATGGCCGGGCGATCATGAACGTGTATGGCGCCATGATCAAGTACGCGGCCCGGTACACCAATACACCCACAACGAATAACGCCACTTTCCAGGTGCTGAATCCATTTAATTTCCGTGAGGACATCCTCCGCATCGACTGGCGGCCCTCGGAGAAGCACTTGTTTTACTTTCGCTATATCCACGACAACTACAACACCATCGATCCGTTCGGAACCTTTAACGCGTCGAAGTTGCCGACTACACCCACGCAACGCAACCGTCCTGGATATGGCCCCCAATTCAGTTACACGTGGATTATCTCGCCGACACTGGTGAACGAAGCCAAGATCAATAGTTCCTGGAACGGCCAGCGAACACCGCTCCAAGGTACGAATTGGCAACGAAGCACCTATGGCTTCCAATTCCCCCGCACCTATGGAGGCAACGGAGAATATCCCACCGGCATTCCGGACGTCACCGTCAACAGCTTCGCCAGCTTTAATGGACCCGCGCGTGTTTTCCTGGCGTCGCCTACCACCGACATCGCGATATCCGACAATTTCACTTATATCCACGATACCCACGCGATCAAGGCGGGCGGTTCGATTATTCGTAATCGCAAGGACCAAAACGCAGCCACCGTGTATGACGGCAGCGCCGCGTTCAACAGCACTGGAAATGCCAACACGACGGGCTTCTCTCTGGCGGATGCGGCGCTCGGCCAGTTCCTTACGTACACGGAGGCGGGTAGCGATCCGCACGGCTTCTTCCGTTTTACGCAAATGGAAGGTTACGTCGAGGACACCTGGCACATCACCCGATCGCTCAGCATCGTGGCCGGAATGCGTTACAGTTACTTCACTCCGACCTATACCGCCGCGAATAATATTGTAAATTTTGTTCCGTCGCTCTACGATCCCTCGCAAGCCGTGACAGTCACGCCGGGCGGATTGATCGTGCCGGGCTCGGGCAATCCATTCAACGGACTGATTCGTGCCGGCAACGGGGTTCCGGCGGACCAGGTGGGCCGCGTTCCAGGGGCCACCAGTCCTGCTGCGCTCGCCGTTCCCGCGGGAGCGCCGCGCGGACTCTACAATCCGGCGAATCTTTTCATGCCGCGCTTCAGCTTCGCTTGGTCGCCGCTCGGCGGGCAAGCGCTGGTGGTCCGCGGCGGGTTCGGTACATTTCACGACCGCACGCAAGGCAACCTGATTTTCCCGCAGACCGG
>CATPCJ010000470.1 GCA_955652915.1 uncultured Bryobacteraceae bacterium | reverse complement strand
GAAGGCTTCCATGGCCTGATCAAGGAAGCCGGGATCGCTCCGCTGCAGTTGGGAGCGGGACAGAAGGGCAAAGAGGGCAACTACTCGGTATACGCAATTACGCTGGTCAACGATTTTGCCGGATACACGATGGGCAAGATGTGGCGCGATCCCGAGCACCCGGATCCGGGCGCCACCGACGCGCGCTTTGGCGGAGGTTTTCCTGTCGGCACGGTGTTCGCCAAGCTCCTGTTTACCGATGCTCCGCAGGGCGGGGACCATCTTCCATTTCTCGAGAATCCTCTTCAATGGATCGCTTTCATCACCCCAACTTTCTTTCCCACCGGCTCCGGGCCCATCCGCGTGGTGGGGAAGGTCAACCTTCTGCAGATGGATATCGCTGTGCGCGACGCGCGCGCCGATGCGCCGGATCTCACTGGTTGGGTGTTTGGGACTTTCGTCTACAACGGACAGCTCAAGAATGCCAACAAGTTTATGAATCTTGTCCCGGCCGGCCTGATGTGGGGCAACGATCCGGAGAATCGCATCAACAAGACCGATCCGTTCCCTCCGGTGAAGACGAGAATCAACAAGGATCTTAAAGAGTCGGTCATCTTCGACACGCCGCAACTCCCACCGCAACACCTGGGATGGAACGGACGACTCAACGGGCCCGCCGATCTGAATACGACATCCTGCATGTCCTGCCACACTACGGCTCAGTATCCCGCTGTCACCAGCCTGATTCCCAAAGGGGCGGTTCCCGACGGTGGACCGAAGCCACCCGCCGAGGGGGGCACCGACGAGTGGATGAAGTGGTTCGCCAACATCCGTTGCGCGACGTCGATGGATCCGCGCACGTATTCGACCGATTTTTCGTTCCAGGTAGCGATCGCGCTGCAGAATTTCTTCAACGTGAAAAGCGCACTCCTGCAGGGTGGCTGGGCGAGCGACTATGGGTTATCCCCAAAACCGATCGCACGCGGACTGCTGCATAAAGTGGCGCCGGCCGCGCCGGCACGGGCGAAGCCCAAATAAGCGAAAAACATGGTCGAGGAGTTTAGAATGCGATCTCTTCTGAAACTTGCGCTGCTGGCGCCGATGTTTTGTGCCGGCATGCTATCCGCCCAAGATTCCGCGGCAGGACCAGTGCTGACTTGGCAGTCGGCACTGTCGGCCAATAACCACGCCGACGTTGTTTTGCAGTTGGTCCGATATCACGACTTCGGGCAATATGATTACGAGGTTCATCAGGTCGCGGCGGCAGCCATGGATCACCTGGAGAAGGCGGTCCGTGACGCGAAGAAGGACGCGAAGCTGGCAGCCGGTTTCGATATCGATGAGACCGCGCTGTCAAATTGGTTTGCGATGTCGGATTGCGGATTCTGCGCCTACAAAATTCAGGCCAGGGACTACGCGAATGTAAAGGCCCCCGCAATCGTGCCGGTGCTTGAACTGTACAAGTTTGCTAAAGGGCTCGGGGTGAAGACATTTTTCATAACCGGGCGAACCGAGAGCCAGCGCGACTTCACGATCAAGAATCTTAATGAGGTCGGCTACGACGGCTGGGAGGATTTGGGCATGAAGCCCAACGGGAGCACTGAGCCGGCGAGGACTTTTAAGTCTGGTAAGCGGCAGGCGATTGTCGACAAAGGATATACCATCGTCCTCAACATCGGAGATCAAGCTAGCGACTTGGCCGGGTGCTGTGCTCAACGATCCTTCAAGCTTCCAAATCCTTTTTATCTAATGCCGTAAGGCTGCGGCTCAACCCGTGCGCCCGCTCAAAGCAAATTCATTTCTGCTGTTTCCCCCTCGCCTCCCAAAACAGCAAGAAAGAATATTGATTTAGGCCGTGGAAAAGTGGAAATCCAAAGGCAGGGTTCCCACTTTTTCCACCGCCCCGGAAGCCGCGGGCGCAAGGAAGGAAACCGGACAGATCATTAACTACTAAAAGCGGAATTCATAGAGATTTCGGCTGACATGCTGAAATTTGTGCCAGGGATCCACTGCGAAGTATTATGAGGCGTTCGAAGGTGCGAGTATGGCGCCCAACCCAACGAAGCGCGCATCCGCCAGCTTTTTCCCATGCTGCATTAGCCGGCGGTTCGGACATCGGTCTTCCGCCAAGCGCGCCGCTGCCGGCCGCCCAGGTCGATCTCGATACTGGTTCCGCGCCCAGGCGAGCTTTTTACCGTCAGAGTGGCGCCGATGTGTTCCGCGCGCTCCTTCATCGCCGGAATTCCCCACCGGTCTTTCTTCGGAGGGCCTTCCGGATCGAAGCCAACGCCATCGTCCCGCACCACTAACCGCAGGCTGTCGGGAGTGTATTCGAATTCGATCGTGATGTGCGCGGGCCGCGCATGTTTCACGGCATTGTTAACGGCTTCGCGCGCCAGCACGTACAGATTGGCCTGCACATCGTAGGGAAACGGGCGGGCCTCGCCCTTTACATCCAGGCTCAAGCGGATGGGTGTGCCGTCGGTGAATTGCTTTCCCGCCACCAGCAGCGCCTCCGGGAGAGTGCTGTTCTCCACCGCGGGCAGGCGCAGGAACGCTATGGCGTGGCGAGCCTCCCGTAATGACTGGTCGGCTTGCTCCAGCGCGCGCTCCAGCTTCTGGCGGCTCAGCTCCGGCGCGTTGTCGAACTGGCGCCACGCCGCTTCCAGTTGGTACAAGACTCCCGCAAAGCCCTGCAGCAGGGTATCGTGCAGATCGCGCGTCAGCCGCGAGCGCTCCCGCAGCACCAATTCAAAACGGGAGCGCAGTTGTTTCTGGCGCAAAGAGTGCACTCCCCAAGCCAGCAACGCCAGCGCCAGTATGCACAAGCCATCAAACCACCACGTGAGATAGAACCGCTGTTGGACGTGAAATGTGAGACTGGCGCCGGTGGTGTTCCACACTCCATCGTCGTTGCTGGCGATCACGCGGAAGCGATATCGTCCCGGCCGCAAATTCGCGTAGCTGATATTGCGAAGTGTCCCGCCTTCCACCCAGCCCGGATCGACGCCTTCCAGTTGATACCGGAAACGAACGCCTTCGGTATCCGCCAGACTCAATGCCGCAAATTGAACCTGTACCAATCGCCCCTGAAAGAGAGGCTCCGTGGAGCCACTTACGTCCAGCCGCTTGCCATCCACCATCATCTGCTCGATGATCACCGGCGGAGCGAGCGCTTTGCTGTGCATCCTGGCGGGATCGATAAACGCGACTCCGTCTTCGGTGGCGATCCACAAGACGCCGTTGCTCGTCCGCGCCAGCCGGGGGTTGGCCATCTTTGCCCCGCTGCCCAGTCGAATTCCCTCGCTGAGACCGTAGACGGACAGGGCCAGCGCTTGCGGCGAGCCATCCGCGGACGCGTCCAATGCCGAAACCGGCGCGCGCAGCAGACCTCCGGAAGTGGTCAGCCACAACCCGTCATGTTCGTCCTCGATGATCCCGTAAATCCCGCCCTCCGGCAGGTTTTGCTGCTTCGTCCATGTGGTCCAGAGTCCGTTCCGCAATCGGGTCAGGCCGCGCTCGGTGCCCAGCCACATGATTCCCGCCCGGGTCTCGTAGATGGCATTTACGGCGCCTGCATTCAAACGCTCCGGCGGATAGTAAGACGTTACCTTGTCATCGCGGGCCACCGCCACGCCGCCATGATAGTATCCGATCCACAAGGAATCGTGCCGATCCGCGTAGATTTGATAGATGTCCTTCTGATTGGGCAAGTCGTGAATCGCGTGCGGCGCTATCCGTCCACCTCGCACCCGCAGCAACCCTCTCCGTCCGTCGGCGAGCCACAAGGTCCCGTTGGCATCGCCGGTAATGGCGAATGCGCGATCCACCGCGCCGCCATCCGGGGCCCGGACCTGAGCGAATCTGCCGTGCGACCAGCAGGCGAGTCCGGCCGTCGTGGCCACCCACAGGCGCTGCCCGGCGTCTTCATAAAGGGCCGTAATAGTTGTGCTCGGCAGCCCATCCGCCAGGAGATAGCGCGTGATGCTCCCGTTGTGCAGGCGATTGAGTCCGCCGCCGGATGTGCCTACCCAGGTGTCGCCGTTACGGGTGGCGTAGACCGACGTGATCAAATCGCCTGAGAGTCCCTCAATGGTCGACAGCCGCGGAACTTTCGGATTTCGGAAGCGGTCCAGCCCGTTCGTAGTTCCCACCCATAGATTGCCTTCGCGGTCTTCGAACAGCGTGCCGATCAGATCGCCGGAAAGCCCGTCGCGCCGCGTGAATCGCTCCACCTTGCCGTCGCGCAGTCGAATCAGACCCTGGCCCATGGTGCCGATCCACACGTTGCCGTCCCGGTCGCTTAATAGAACTCGAGCAGCAAGCGATACGTTTTTCTCCGAGCTGATGGCGGGCTTCAGCGCACCGCCGGAGAGGCGAAGCACGGTCCGCGTCACGGTATCCCCCACCAACAGGTTGCCCCCGCCGTCTTCCCCCACCGAAAGAGCCGTAGCTGCAAAGCGCTGCGAGCAGCCTCCCGCATCGGGACGCCACTTACACAGACCGTCGCTCGCGCCAATCCATAAATTGTTGGCCCGGTCTTCGAACAGAGACAAGACCGAGGAGCTTGGCAATCCGTCGGACGTTGTGTAAGTCTTCACCGAGCCGTTCTGAATCACCGAGAGGCTTCCGGCTGTGGATCCGGTGGTAGCCACCCACAAGCGTCCGGCATGGTCTTCGAGAATGGTGACAACCTTTCCGGCCGGCAAGCCGTTCTTTGCGGTAAAGTTCTGGAGGCGCCCACGCGTCAGCTTACTCACGCCGGAAGCAGTGCCGATCCACAGCGTTCCGTCGTGGGAAGCCTCCAGTGCCCGAACCTCATTGTTGGGCAGAACTTCGCCCTCAAGGGGCTTCCAAGCCACAAAATGAACGCCATCGAAGCGATAGATCCCCGCGCTCGTACCCAGCCACAAATAGCCGTCTGAAGTCTGGGCCAGGGCTTGGACGGTAGGCAGGGCGACCCCCTCTCTTTCCGTCCAACTGGTGTGGATATATTGCGTTAGTGCCAGTGTCGAATCGACGGCGCGGGCCGGATTCGCGAACAGGAACAAAAGAATGAAAGCGCAAAGCAGCCCGACCCTGCATAAATTTTGGGGCGGACGCCCTCGATATGTGCGTGGTCTGGGCAACGTGCGCTTGGCAGCCTCCCTCAAAATGGTACCGGAATTCGTGCAACCGAGGCGTGAGCCGCTCAAAATCATATCGCCATATTCACCCACCGGACAGTCGTTAGGAATGGTGACATACGGGTGCCAGGATTCGGTCTCGGCAAAAAAACGAATGTGCCTTAGGCTCTCATTTAAGCCGAAAGTGAGCCACAAAATGCTTCGAAACCATGAACCGGAAACACCGATGCAGGGCTTCCAGCCGACGCTCGTCGCCAGGGCTCTTTGGGAGCTGGCGCGCTATGACTTGGTCACGGCCATGGCCGGATTCCGGGGCGTCCGCAAGGGATTGTCCCAGCTTCGTTGCATCCGGCCCGTGCGCTGCCGCGAAATGGAGACCGCCATTTGCCAGGCAATGGTTTGGGCCATGTCCCTTTACTGGAGGCCGGTCAAATGCTTGCAGCGTTCCGTGGGGACCGCCCGTCTGCTGCGCAAGCATCGCGCCGACGCACAGGTCGTGATCGGCTACCGGCCAGTACCGTTTTTCAGCCATGCCTGGGTGGAGTTGGACGGTGAAGTAGTCAACGACTCCCCAGTCTACCAGCAGCGGCTACAGATTCTGGAGCGTGTCTAAGCGCGTTCCGCTCGATGTTACACCGAAACCAAATCCAAAAGAGGAGAAGAAAAATGAATACCAACTACGAAAGTCCAGTACTGAATGAAGTGGGTGATGTTAGCGATGTCGTTCTGGGCATTGCCTTTGCAGGCGACGATCTCGACGGCCAAGCGGTAGTCGTCGATTTCGAGTTCGCGTCCGACTTCGATCTCGAAGGGATCTAACGTCTTAACCCGCGAGGAGCGGCGGATGGCAATTGATTTCCGCCCGCCGCGCTTCCGGCTCCGTGCCCCCCTCCCCCCCTTCGTTGCGAACCCCTCTCTTTTCGGTTTTTCGGAATATATGTGGTATACTCACGTAACATTCACAATTTAGTTGGCTTATTCTGCGGGGAAATGTAAGAAAAGTGTAAATGGACACGAATGGACACATTCGCGTGTTGATTGTGGACGATCATCCTGTTGTCCGCGAAGGACTTAATGCCATAATCTCTTCCGAGCCGGGGCTGGAAGTGATCGGCGAGGCCGGAAACGGGACTGCGGCGATTGAATCCTATTTCCGCCTGCGGCCCGACGTCATGCTCCTGGACCTGCTGCTACCCGATCTATCCGGTGTAGAGGTCATCAAGCGCATCTGCGCCGAATCGAGCGCGGCCCAGATCATCGTACTCACCTCCATGGGCGGCGACGAGGAAATCTACCGCGCGCTGGAGGGCGGAGCTCGCGGCTATCTCTTTAAGGACATGGTGCGAAAGGAACTAATCCAGGCCATCCGGTCGGTTTACGACGGCCGCCGGTTTGTCCCCGCGCAGGTCGGCGCCCGCCTTGCGGAAAACCTGCCTCGGCCAGGCTTGACCCCCCGCGAAATTGAAGTCCTGCAATTAATTGCAGCCGGGATGCGGAACAAGGAGATTGCCTACAAGCTGTCACTTTCGGAAGCCACCGTGAACGCCCACATCAAGCACATTCTGGAGAAGTTGAACGCCTCGGATCGAACCCACGCGGTAACCACCGCATTACGGCGCGGATTTATCAAACTGTAGACGTTACCCCGGCATCATCAAATCTGACTATACCCAGACTCGCAACTTTGGGGCTGTTTAATAAGTCTTCCTGATCCAAAGTATAGGAGTGACACGAGATGGGAGTTACGTAGTCGTCCCGGCCCGGAGACCCGAGCCTCGTCCGAGAACCCAACGGACGCTTCCGCATCGCCAACTCGATCAATGGCCGCCCGAGGCCATTATCCGGGAACTCCAACAGCAAAGCTTACGGCTTCCCAATGTACGGGGCCGGCAAAGCCGCATGGCGTTCCCGGACACTTGCGCTCTCTACGTGCCCGACGGAATCGCTCATGGACCCGCCGAGGCTTTTATCGACGATCACGAGTTCTGCCATCTGCACCCGTTGCCGGAAGGCAGCCTGCATCTCACGCTAGCCGATCCGTTGCGGACGGAGGTGGTGAGTAAGGGGTGGGCGGAGCTTCATCCGTGCGGGGAAGCCGGTTTTCTCCCCGAAACGCTGGTTATGGTCTACGCGCCGCGGGACCAGCATGAGCTTGCTGTGGTGCTGGAGCTGGTCAACACTTCCTATCGTTTTGCGATGGGGCATGGGTGGGAGGATTCATGAGCGGATTGGCGGGCGTGTTTTATTATTCCCCTTCGCGCCCGGTTCCGCCGCGCGATGAGGGTCGGATTTGCGGCTCGCCTGACCAGTCGGCCGATGCCTTCCATCGCGCGCCCGGTCTGCTAATGGCTCATGCAGCTCGCTCATCCACCGGAAACCTATGCGCGTGGGACGGACGATTGGATAATCGCGACGACCTGCGCGCGAAGGCCGGCCGCTGCTTCCCGCGGGATTGTTCGGATTCCGAAATCGCTCTCGCCATCTACGAGACCAAGGGCAAAGAGGGACTTTGCGATCTGATTGGCGACTGGAGCCTGGTTATCTGGGATGCCGCCCGCCACATTCTGCTGCTGGCCAGCGACTACGCCGGCGTACGCCCCCTTTATTACTGCCTCAACAACGGACGCATCGTCTGGTCGTCCGCATTGCAGTGTCTGGTTGACTGGACCGGCGCCGAGCCGCTGGACGAGGAATACGTAGCGCATTTCCTGACTCGCGGCTCCGCCGGCGGACGAACGCCTTATCGCGATATTCTCCCCGTCCCGCCGGGCCAAGTTCTGGAAGTATCGGCCAGCCGGCAGTGGACGGAAGCGTTCTGGAGCATCCCCGTTTCCAAGACGGTCGACTATGCGCGGGAAAGCGAATATGAGCAGCGGCTGCGGGCCCTGTTTCAAGAGGCGGTCGCCGTCCGGATGCGCACGTCCGCGCCGGTATGCGCGGAGCTCAGCGGCGGCCTGGACTCGTCCTCAATCGTCTGCATGGCCAACCAGCTCGTCACTCGCCGCCGCGTGGAAGCGCCGGAGCTGATCACTTTGAGCTACCGCCAGCACGGCTCCACGGACCCAAAGTTCTACCAGGCGATCGAGCGGAGCTGCGGGCTGCAAGGCATTCACCTGGAGACATCCGAGCATCCCTTTCTGACGCCGGCGCTCGCGGGCCGCGCTCAACCGGTTTTCTGGGAGCCGCGCTTCCAGGAAGTGTCGCGCCGCATGGCGGCAGCCGGCGCCAATGTGCTGCTGACCGGGCAACTGGGCGACCTGGTGATGGGCAACTGGATGGACGATTCCGAGCAGGCGGGCGACTACCTCCGGGAACGTAAGATCGCACAGGCCCTGCGCGAGACGCTCGCCTGGAGCCAAGCGCTCGGAACCACGATTTATCCCCTTCTTTGGCGCGCACTGCGGGCCGCGATTTCGCCGAGTGTTATGCCGGAGAGCGCGGATTTAGGGAAGCGGCCCTCTGACGGCGGATCGCTGACCGGAAGACTTCGCCGGACGGCGCGCTCGCTGAGCTGCCATCGGCGCAGCGACGCTTGGCTGAAGGAAGAAAGACCCTCGCGCCGCAAACATCTGTGGGCGCTGTCGCAGGTCCTGGAGGCGCGCACACTGCAGACTCCGGAGACCGTCGGCCACATCGCCTACACTCATCCTTTCTCGCATCGTCCGCTGGTCGAATTTATGATGGCGATTCCGCCCCGCATCGTCTGCCGGCCCGGATCTCCCAGAAGGCTGATGCGCCGCGCGTTCGCCGGCCTGGTTCCCGAACCGGTTCTCGGAAGGCGCTCCAAGGCGATTTATAGCGGCGTCTTTCTCGAGTCGCTTCGTCCCATCGCAAGCGAGCTTGGCCGCAACACTCGCCGCATGCGTCTGGTGGAGCTGGGGTATGTCGATCCCGATAGCGTCGCCGTTCGATTGGGGCGCTTGGCCGGCGGCCTGGAATGCAACCAGCCGCAGTTGCGCTGCCTGATTTTGCTGGAGCTGTGGCTTCGCGGCCGCGAGCTTCGTAACGAGGAATCGTGAATCAAGATAACCAACAGAACTCTCCGCGGACCAAGCAGTGGAACTGGCTGTTTGAGCGTCTGCGTCCGGTCTTGCGGCTGCAGCTCGCGGGTTTGACGTGCATGCTGGCCTCGAGTGCCCTTTCGTTGAGCGACCCGCTGATTCTGCGGTGGCTCATCGATAACGCCCTCAAGCAGGGACGGGCCAAGCCGGCGTTGGCCCTGATCGCTCTGCTGCTGGCAAGCGCCATGGTGCGGCTGACCCTGCTCGGAATTTCCCACCTGATCGCCGCCAGCGTGCTGCAGCGCATCGTGCTGCGGTTGCGCGCGCGGTTGCTGAAGCAGGTGCAAAGCATGCCGGCGGGATTCTTCGATGGCCGGCCAGTTGGCGATCTGGTTTTCCGGCTGGAACAGGATATCGACCAGGTGGCGCAACTGGGAACCGAGGTGGCGCCGACGGTTTTGCGGATGGTGATGATCACAATCTTTGTATTGGCGGCAATGTTCTATCTGGATTGGCGCCTGGCGTTGTTGGGCGCGCTCTCCTTGCCCGTTTTCCTGGTGGTGAGAATCCGATTCAAAGGAGCGCTGGAGGAAGCATCCAATCTTGCACGCGGCGCCGCCGGCGATCGCAGCAGCTTCGTTACCGAGACGCTCACCGGCGCTTTGCAAATTCAATTGCTGGGCGCGGAGCGCACGGTGCGCCGCAAATACCTGGCCTTTGCCATTGCCGCGGTCCGTGCCAGCCTGGCACAGCGCCGCACGGAGTTGGCTTATACGCTCGGCTCTCTCGCAATCATCTCTTCAGTGAGCGCCGGCGTGTTGAGCGCGGGCGCCTTCGAGGTGGTGCGGGGGGCGCTCACTGTGGGTGGATTCGTGGCCTTTTACAGCTATTTAACCTGGCTCTTCGAGCCGATGGGCGCCGCGCTGGAGATGTACGCGCGGTTCCAGCGGGCTGGCGCCAGTATCCGCCGGATACGGGAAATCGAGGACGAGCAGGAGCCCGCGTATGCAGGCCCGATGGCCGTCGGCGAAACCCGATTCACCAGCGTCCAGTGCGAGGACTTGACGTTTGCATATCCGGCCGGACAGGCCGCGCTGAACAAAGTGAGCGTGGAATTGCGGGAAGGGGAAAAAGTCGCCCTGGTAGGACGCAGCGGCAGCGGCAAAAGCACCTTGGCGAAGCTCCTGGTGCGCTGTTACGATCCGCAGGCCGGATCGATCCGTCTCGGCGGCGCGAATTCGCTCGACTTGCATCCGCACGATCTGCGGCGCTGCATCGCGCTGGTTCCTCAAGATCCTGTGCTGTTCCGGGGAACTCTCCGCGAAAATCTGCGCCTGGGCCGCCATTTCGCCGATGACGACGAGCTGCGGTTCGCCTCTTACGTCTCCTGCTTCGACGAGGTATTGGCGAGACTCCCGGGTGGTTGGGACCACGCGTTGGGCCCGTTCGGCGGGGGACTGTCCGGAGGCGAAAAGCAACGCCTGGCGGTGGCTCGAGCATTACTGCAGGACCGGCCGGTCCTGATCCTGGACGAAGCCACATCGGCGCTCGATTCCACGGTCGAAGCGGAGTTGTTATCGCGGCTCAAAAGCCATGCCGGCGGCAAGACCATCCTGCTGATCAGCCATCGCGCTTCGGCGGCCCAGTGGGCCGAACGGGTATTGACCTTTGAGCGGGGACAAGTGGTGGCGGCGGAGACAAAAGATTTCGCGCTGGATTATTGCCCGGCCAGCGGATCTTAATATGAACGATATAAGGAATCATGGAAGGAAATAATCATGTTAATTCAGCTGGGGGATCGACGAATCAAGACGGTGTTGCAGGCGCTGGAAGCCGACGTTCCGCCGGGCGTGTCCGCGCTGGCGGGGCTGGTCAATCTAAGCCCCTCGCGGCTGGAGCACCTGTTCAAGCGGGAGACCGGCCTTCCTTTGCGGGATTATGTCTTTCAATGCCGGCTGGGCCGCGCGGCGGCCCTTCTGGCTTCCTCCGATGAGCCGGTGAAATCCGTGGCCTTCGCGGTGGGATACCGCCACGCTTCCAGCTTTATACGGGCCTTCCTCCTGCGCTTCTCCGAGAACCCCACCGCCTACAGGAAACGGATTCAGTCAAATGCTAATTGCGTAGCGCTTAACGCTAATCGTATTCAATTGCAATCTTAATTGTTTCGATATATAAATATATCGAGGACGGCAATTAGAAATAAAAACAAGCCGTTCTCAGAAAAAGGAGAATCACAATGAATAGAGTACTCGGTTTACAGAAGCTGGTGAACGCCGTCACCCCGGATCAACAGGGCGACAGCTCGATCAGCGCGGGCCTTTGCTCCTCCATCAGCGGCGGGCTTTGCTCCAGTGTCAGCGCCGGCCTTTGCGGCTAGTATCAATCTTAACCTCGGAGTCCGGTTTCGCTGTTCCCCCAGAGCAGCGAACCGGGCTTCGTGCCCTACGTGAATACCATGTCAAGCATACCCAAAGCTTCCTACACCATAACCGACAAGCGGTTTTACGAGACCCTCGACCGTTACGTCCCCAACCACGGTGCATTTCACGATTCTGTCCAGGCCATTCTGCCTCCGGAGTGGAGCGTGGTGCGGAGCGGTACGTGGTTTCACGTCGTTCCGCCCCGAAAAATTTTGCCGCTGCAAGGCTGGAAGCTGCACCTGTCGACGGCGGAGCGCACCGCGCGGGACATGCTCCTCACCGTGGCGCCCCTGCTCTTTGAAACATCCACGCCATTCAAGTTCGCCCTGGACTCCCGGATTCTCTCCATCATGAACAGCCGCAGCTATGCGCGCGGCGGAGCCGGCAAATTCATTACGGTCTACCCGGATGACGATCGGGACTTTCTCTTTCTCGCGGAACGTCTGGACGCGGCCACCGCCGGAATGGACGGGCCTTATATTCTTTCGGACCGGCGCTATAAAAATAGCCGCGCGGTCCACTATCGCTATGGCGGCATCACTCCCAACGGCGTGCGGACCGCTAAAGGCGATCATAAATTGGTTTTGGTTTCCCCCGAAGGCGAGCAGATTCCGGACCAGCGGCTTCCTTATTTTGTGCTGCCGCCATGGGTGCGGGATCCTTTCGTGGATGCCTCCACCGAGGCTTCCGAGGGCGAGGACAACTCGCTGCACAACGGCCGGTACGCGATCGAATCCGTGTTGAATTACTCCAACTGCGGCGGTGTATATCTGGCCCAGGACCGCCAGACGGGCAGCACGGTCGTTATTAAAGAAGCGCGACCGCTGGTCAACACCACGCCGAACGGCGACGATGCCGTGGCCCTGCTCCAAAAGGAGCACCGCCTTCTGACAAAACTGGAGCACACGGGAATTGCGCCGCGTCCGCTGAATTTCTTCCGGGATTGGGAACACTCCTACCTGGTCGAAGAATACCTGGAAAACGCTATCTCGCTGCGTTTTCATTCCGGCAAAAAGGACGTCGTGCTGCTTACGAATCCGGCGCGCGCCCAAGTGGAGGAATGCTGGGAGGAGTATTGCAGGATCTTTTCGCAGCTGGCGGGACTGCTGAAAACGCTGCACGAGAATGGCATCGCGTTTATGGATCTGTCGCTCAACAATGTGATGCTTCTTCCTGACGGCCAGTTGAAACTGATCGATTTCGAGGCTGCCTTCGTCGTAGGTTCCGACGCGCCCACCTATATCT
>CATPCJ010000469.1 GCA_955652915.1 uncultured Bryobacteraceae bacterium | reverse complement strand
CTTCAACAAAACCACCGCCGCACTCTGCCCCGATGCCAGCTTATCGAAAAACTCCTTGACTCTCGCGTACTCCGGTACAGCGGCAATCGCATCCTTGATTTCCACCACCTGCTCGAACGTCACGGCATCGTTTCCACTCTTCCACGACGCGTGATAAGTTCCGTACGGACTCTGCATCTCCATCGGCTCCGGCATCTCGTCGACGGTGAATCCAGCCGGCAGCTTGATCGTCACCGAGTCCTTGCGCCATCTGGCCGACAGCTTCACCGGCAGCGTTCGCACCTTGTTCGCGAAAATATAGTCCGGCGTGGGCACCAGCGCGCCAGGATTCAGAACCAGCATGCGTGCCTGCATGAACTGGCCGAACTTGGCCACGCTGAAATCCACCGCCAGCTCAAGCTGTCCGTCCTCCCCATGATCGGCTGGCGTGATCTTTTCCAGAGTCACTCCGCCCAGACGACGCGAGAAAGAGTGTTCCAGGCCGCGCTTCAACTCATCCGCGCTTCCATGCCGCGACGCATACCGCATGGCCGAGCCCGGCTGGCCAAAGTACCGGGTCAGCATGTGTGCCTTGAGACGACCCTCCCCGTCCATCTGAGCTTCCACCGTCCGTTCCACGCGATTCGAATCCGGCGGAAGCAGCGGCATTTTCACCAAGTCGCCTTCCGCGCCGGCGATCACCAGCGCGTAACTGCCCTGCTCGTCATTCGGCAAGCCGCCCACTGGAGTGCTTGGGTCCGTCGGATCGAAAATCAGCAAGCGGCCCAGCCGCGCGTGGTCCGTGACCGTTGGAAGCAAAGTGTCCGCCGAAACTCTTACCGCCACAATCGCGTGATTGAACTGCATCGGCGATGGCCACTCCGAACGGACGAATTGCCGATCGCCGGAATAGATCACCACCGCGTAGGAATCGATGCCGGCGGCTTTCAACAAGGCGCGCATGAGCGTTGCTTTGTCTTTGCAGTCGCCGTAATTCTTGCTGAGGACATGATCCGCGGAGTGGGGAGTGTACCCGCCCCCGTGCGTAACATTCATGTCGATCGAAACATAGTTGGTCTGTTGCACGAAGGCGGCGATGGCTCGAATCTTGTCCAGTTCGGTCTTCGACGCTCTCGTCAATTCCTCCATCTTCGAACGAATCGCCGTGGTAGGCATGGCCGACGGGTCCACGAACGAAGCCAGCCACGTGGAGACAGTAGGCCAATCTTTTAGAGGACGTAACGCCGGGTTTGCCGCGCTACTCGGAAAGTACGTGACGCCCAACCTCGGGGTCAACGAAGCGAATCGCGGGCGGTATTCCTCGTCTTCCACCCAGGGCAAGTCGCGAAGTTCCCACGAATAGCGATTTCCATCCACCTGCGCCTTGATGTCGGAATGGTTGAAGACCGTCGCCCGCGCTTCCCAGCCCACGGGCATGGACAGCACAAATCTCGAAATCAACACCGGCGTGTGTTCTTGGAAGTAGTAGGGATATGTAGTGAATATGGTCCCTTCCTCTTGGATTACCTCATATGCGAACACCGACCCGGCGGGCGCGTCCGGTTCGCATTCCAACACTTTGATCCGGGCTTCGTCGTACGGAGTTTTGTCATCGCTGAATGCAACGTCCAGAATTCGGTTTTTAGGAAACTCGATCTCCTTGCCGGACGGGAACAGCAGCCACCCCTTGAAGTCTCGGATGCGGCCCGTCTTGGTGTTGTAAGCTTGCGAAGCTGACGGCGCCGGCGGACCTGCCCGCAGCACTCGGATCGCACCTCGCTTGGTCATCACCCACTTTCCGTCCTGCTCCACTGACAGGTGCTCTTCATTGAGCAATACTACGGACGTGACCTTGGCCGGATAGTCCGATTTCGTGGGTTGGCGCGCCGCTTCTCGCACCCAATCCGGCGCCGGCGCATCTTTAGCTGCCAGGAGTCCACTGGCAAACAGGATCGCAAGGATCGGCTTCATGGCTGCTTCACCGCCGGCCCCTGCTTCAGTGCGATGGTCACATCGTCGTGCCGGTGGATTTCATCGAACAACACCTTGAGTTTCGGATAGATATCCTTGGGGTAAGCCAGTTGGCCTTCTTTACCGAAGGTGAGATCCCTCACGCAAATCAGCTCACGGCCACCTTTGACGGTCAACTTGATGTCGTATGATCCGGGAGTGCCGAACTTGATCCCACCGGGATTTTCCGCATTGTCCAAAGCAAAACCGTCGGGCAGAACGATGGAAACCGTGTCGCGCTCCTGCCAGCCATAGGGGAAAACAATGGGATGCCGGCGTTCGGCGGACGCGAACAGCGGCGCCACGCCGCGCTGGAAAAACAATGGATTCACCAGCAGCCGTTTCCCCGTGCGTTGCGCGTATCCGGCCATCTTGAAGTGGTAATGCAGTTTCAGCGGACTTTCCGGATCGCCGGCATTCTCGATTCGAAGATCGGATATCTCGGCGTCGGGAAACACCTTCGCCGTGTGTTCCTTCAGACGTTCCAGGCGGCGTTCCGCGGTATCGTCTCTCATTTCGGATCGCCGGTCCAGCGCCAAGTGGCCGGAGTACTGTTGGTCGACGTCGCCTTCGATGGACCCGTCTTCGAGTAGAGTGAACCCAGCGGTTCGAATTGCCGCCGAAGCCTCCGGGGGCGAGAGCGGCGCCGAGACAAACACCGGCTTTTTGGGATCGCTGAGCAATGCCTGCATGCCTTCCTCGCGCCACGAAAGCATATTGGCGGGCAGCAGGCGCGCGCTCACGTCATACAGCTTCCAATTTCCTCCAATGTTGACGGCCATATCGATACTCCGGAGAAAGTATCTGTCGGCCATGGCGGGCATGAAGACCATATCCTCGCGATCGCCGACCATGGCCGGCCGCACGTCCAAGCCAACCGACGTCGCCATGGCGGCGAACAGCATGTTGAGCTCATCGCTCGCTCCAATGCCCTGCTTGAAAACTTCCACGGCGGTCCGCTCACGGTCCTTGGGCATTTGCTTGAGAATCTTCGCTCGTTCCGCCTCGGTCACCTCCGCGCCAAAGAGATTCCTCAGATTCTTGCGGATATACTTTACCAGAGCCAGTACCTTCTGCTCGTCGCTGGACGCTCCTTCAACGGCGCCGGACGCGGCCTGCTTTACTTCATCGTTCGCTTTAAGGGCGGGCTTGAGCAAGTGATTGTACAAATCCTTGCCGGTGTTATTCCAGTATTTTTCCGGCTCCCGCTTCCCATCGTTCCGGTACGCTAGCAACGCCCAGGGGCGCACATTGGGTTCACCCGGCATCATCGGTTCGTCGCGGAATGCGGGAACGTTCTCCAGGCTGGTGGATTGATAGCCGTCCTCTTCTCTACTCAGAGCTGTGGGGGTACAGTTGAAGGGCCAGATGATCATCGTGTACGAGGTATAGTCCCTCGGCAGCGGCCGCATGAAATACGTTACCTTTTGAACCGGAAATTCCCGTTGAAACTGGAGGCGCGCGTAGAGTATCCGCGGGTCGCTGCGCAATTCCTGCCAGCGGTACTCAACGATTGCGCCGGGTTCGACACCAGGCATGGCGAACGATTTCACCTTCAGGCGGGTTCGGCCCACCCGGATTAAATCGCGCTCGTAAACGCTGTCGCTCTTGAGTGCCACCTCCGTGCCATCCGCCTTGATCGTCCGCCCTTTCACATACAGAATCGAAGTGTTTTCGCCGACGGGAATATCGATGGTGGCGGCTTTTTCTTTTCCCTTCTCATCGAAAATTTTCAGGCGGACATAATGGTAGAAGACGCGCCGGATGTCTTGCCCCAGGAACTCGTCCAGGATGTGAACATTCCAGAAGAGCGCTTCCACCCCGGCGTCCTTCTCCACCACGGGCGCCTTCATGTTGCGCTGCCCGTCCGTCACGGGAAGCCAGCCGACGTCGACCGGCCTGTCCGCGAAGCAAACGAGCGCGCTCGAAAGCAAGATCGGAATAAGAGCCAGGCGGCGAATATTCAACATTGGACGTCTCATGATTAGGCCAATACTATCAGCTTGGAAGGAATTCCGCTGGGAAAAAGGAGGTATTTGCGCTCGGAAATCGATTTGTAGTACTAGAAGGTCATCTGTATCCGCGCATCCTTGAGGAATGTAACCGTGTCCTGTTTGCGGCGTCAGCGAAGAGAGCCGCCGCCGCACCCTTAAGCACATTGGGGGGGCGATGGTCTTAAAACCAGCCAGGAACTGTCGCGTCTTTTCTGCACCATCGCGCTGGAAGAGCCGCGCAAGCTGGCGGGCCGTGGGCTCAATGAACTGAGGAGGCTTGTATTGCACATCGGTGCCTCTTCCGGACTGCCCGGGCTTCTACGTCGCGCTTCAAGTACGCATTGAGAAACGCCAGAATTCGGAGGCCGATCTGATCGAAGTTTCGCCGAGCTGCCGCAGCTTTGCTGGAATCGCCGATGGTTCCCCGGCTGACGAAATCATTGTGCTCCTGGTTGTCCACCGTCGCCTCCTATCTAGGCCCAAAAGAGAGGTACGAATCAAAGGTTTCAAAGTGCGGGTTCCTTCGCCGTTCCGCGAAAAGGGATCACGGGCGCCTGAGGGATAGCACGCCTTGCCATACTCGCATCACGATCATTAGGAACGCGAGTGCTGCGCTTACTCCACCTAAGATTCGTACGCTGGTAGATTGGAGCGGGTCGACTGCAGCTCCGAAAGTCAGTATGAGGAAGCAGATCGCAAAGAAAGCTACGATGAGATTGAACAATACCAGAAAGATGCGCAAGCCCAGCGGAGAGCGCGTGGGAATCGGCCGGCCTTCGAGTGCGGCCCGCCACTGGCGCCCGATCGTGAGTCCGTCGCGCCACGAGCTCAAGTCCGAGTTGCGGGGCATGAAAGATAGGAAGTAGCTGACTCCCGCGATTCTTGCTTCAAACGCGCCGCTGAAGCTGTACCAGTGCCACGTGATCTTCTCGATCGATTCAACGCTTACGTCGAACAGGCGCGTACCGTTGGTCTCGAAGGTCAGCCGCCCAGCCGAAAGCGACAGAGTTCCGGTATCCGCCTTGAGGTATTTGCCGCACGTGACGCCACTGGTGAGCTCCACTCCACCGCTGCTGCTGCTGTCGAAAGCCGTCATTGTGCGGAATTCTAGCACGAGTAGCCAGGTCTTGTCGGGGAAATATCCGGAAGCCAGATCGCAAACAGTCCGTACCAGCGCATGACTGGAGGGCTACGTGGACCATCACAACAACGTCCGACTGAACAGTGCGATCGGCCGCATCACGCCGAAGGACATGCTCGGCGGGTGTCGGAAGGAGATCCATGCCGAGAGGGATCGGAAGTTGGAGGCAGCGCGGAGACACCGCCTTGGTCAGCTCTTTCAGCAGTCCCTTCTCGCCGGTGATCTGCTCCGGATGATGATAATCCGCCAGCAGTTTGTCTATCAGTTCTGGATCGATTGCCATTGTTCTCCCATTCAGATTAGGAGAACATAGTTTACACAGTCTGTTTTACACCCTCTCACAGGCCGCGATGACAAATACGCTTATAACTCACTCGTCCGTATTACGCCCAAACAGGAGATAGGATTGGCAACATGTTACCCAAAATGTCCAAAGTCCCAGCGCCGCGCAACGCGTCCGGAGCGAAGCCCGGCTACTCCTCGCTCGGGCCAGTCCTTAGAAAACTTCGGCCGCTAGCGTCCTTGTATTCAATAGTTAGGCGTTCGCCTCCTTTGGCGCGATGGCGACCTCAACCCCAAGCCTTCCGAGCCGTTGCACCAATCTCTGAATCGTCTTTTCGGGGTTCAACT
>CATPCJ010000468.1 GCA_955652915.1 uncultured Bryobacteraceae bacterium | reverse complement strand
GATTTCGTCACAACAGTGAAACTTCGGACAGCGCAGGCAATCCTTCCAGACCTTGAGTGGAAGTTCGCCCCGCTCCACCTCCCGGAAGCCCAGCCTTCGAAAGAAATCGGGGACGTAAGTGAAAGCAAAGATTGCGTGTAGGTCGTTTTCAAGGGCTTCTTTTTCTAGAGCTTCAACAACCTGCCTGCCGATGCCCCGCGCCTTGATGTTTGGGTGGACCGCGAGAGAGCGCACTTCGCCGGAGGTCGGCGTATAGTAATGCAAAGCACCGCATCCCACCAGTTGCTCGCCAGCATGGGCAACACTGAAGTCGCGGATGTTCTCCGACATTTCAAACTCGGTGCGTGGCAGCATTATCCCGTCAGATGCATAGTTATTGATGAGCTTTAACAACGGGTGAATATCGCGCATAGCGGCTTTTCGAACCGTTAATTGTACCGGATTTGTAAATATTGGCAGCACTGGAGATATGAGACTAGCCATGATCGCGTACTCCAACGGCGGACACCAGCCTGGTACCGATCTGTTTACCGGAAACGAGCTTTGATATCAGGTTGTTAATACCACCCGGCGCAATCACAACCTCGCCAATGCCAGCCGCGAGTCCCTCCATCGCGGCCTCCAGCTTGGCGCGCATGCCGCCGGTGGCGACGTCGGAATCGATGAGCTCTCGGCATTCGCCGGAAGTGATGGAGGAATAAACCACATTATCCTGACCTCGGACTCCATCGACATCGGTCAGGAATAGAAGTTTATCGGCTTGTATCGCGGTGGCAACCGATACGGCCATCTGGTCCGCGTTGACATTGTAAAATTGGCCCGAGCTGTCGCCCGCAACACACGCCACGACAGGCAGATAGCCATTGTCCATCAAGAGCGAAAGAAGCCTGGGGTCCGATCGAACGGGCTTGCCGACGAAACCAAGTTCTTCGCTCATTTGGCGGGCCTCTGTTGTCAGGGCGTCCATGCCGGTCACTCCGACGGCCAGGGCGCCGCTGGCGATAAACGAAGCCACCAGTTCCCGATTGACCGAGCCGGCCAATACCTTGAGCACGGCGTCCAGCACCTCAGGCGTGGTGACCCGAAGGCCGTTCACAAAATCGGTTTGGATACCTTGACTGGCCAGGAAGCGCGTCATTTGCTTCCCGCCACCGTGCACGACCACTACGCGAATCCCACTTTCGACTGTGCGGGTGATTTCCGCCGCGAGCCGCTGGCGCGATTCGACCGAATCCAGCAGAGTGCCGCCGATTTTGACGAGGATCTTCAAAGCAGTCCCTCCGTCTCTTCGACGCCCAGCATGAGATTCATGTTCTGAATTGCCTGTCCAGCGGCGCCCTTCACCAGGTTGTCGATCACCGTGACCACTACGGCCCGGCCGGTGGCCGGATCGAATTTAACGCCGATGTCGCAGAAGTTCGTATGGTCGACGCCGCGTATGTCAGGGAAGGCGCCGGGTGCGTAGAGCCGGATGAAGGGCTCGCTCCGATACCTTCGGCTGTAAATTTCCAAAAGCTCGGCGGCGCTGGAAAGATGGCTGGAACGGAAGTAAATGGTCTCCAGAATCCCGCGGTCGATCGGAAGCAGTTGGGCGGTGAAGCTCAATTCGCCCTCTTCAATTCCCGACACCATCAAGATCTCGGGGACGTGACGATGATCGAGGACCGAATAGGCGCTGAGGTTTTGAGTCACTTCGCAAAAGCTGGTTTTGAGGTCGGGTTTCCGCCCCGCGCCGCTCACTCCGGACTTTGCATCGCAAACAATACCGGCAGCGCGATCGATGACACCCCTGGCGATGAGCGGTTGCAGCGCCACGTTCGCGGCAGTTGGATAGCAGCCAGGATTGGAAATCAGTCGCGCACCGGCAATTCGCTCGCGGCAAAACTCCGGCAACCCATACACGGCGTCGGCCAGCAGATGGGAAGCAGCGTGATCTTCCTTATACCAGCGCGAGTATGTCGCGGCGTCCTTGAATCGAAAAGCTCCGCTAAGATCCACCACCTTCGCGCCGGCGTGCAGCATTGCCGGCGCGAGCTCCATGGAAACGCCGGCCGGCGTAGCGAGGAACACAACCGCGAGTTGTTCGGCTTTCACAGCCTCCGGTGTGCACGGCGTCCGGCGGTACTGCTTGCCTTGGATGGGCCGCGGGCGGTCTTCGGCATCCTGCCGATGCTCCAGCAGTACGGGTTCGACGGAGGGATGCCGCTGGAGCAGACGCACGAGTTCCGCACCACTATAGCCGCGAAATCCGACGATGCCAACGCGCACGGTTGATTAATTATTCACTCCTGTGAATAATTATAACACTGTTTGAAGGGGTCGTGGCGAGCAGAAACGCTCTAAGTCATTGTTTTCCTGGTAGCGCTAACGGGAATCGAAATGGTAAAGAGGTCGCCGTCTTTGACGTTCACACCGGAACCACAGGCCGAGGTGTGACCCTGGTGTTACCCGTAAGCTCGTTGTCCTCTAATCGCGTTTCGCCGGGACCACGGCGGGGGAGGGCACGCCCAGCTCTGAGGCGTACACGGAAGGTTTACTCACGGCTTCGCTTCCGAGTAAAATGCAGAGTTGTGGATCTAGCGACCCTCCTCAGCCGACCCGAAGGCAAGCGCGATCTCTCCTCCCCGGAGGGAGTTCTGAAAGCCGTCGAGCGGCGATTCCGCAAGAGCGTGTCCAGAAGGCGGCCGAGAAGTTCCGGAAGGGAGTAGTTCCGGGGGAACTGCGTAGTGCGGCGAGAGCCGCTAACTAACTTTGGTGACCGCCATGGTTTGCCTCCTTTTCAGGCGACCGTGGTTAGGAATGCGTCGATGTTAGTCGCCTCGGCGCATTTCCGGTTTCGGGAGTCCGGGCTACTTCTTCGAGGATGCGCGTCGGGCCCGAGCCGCGGGGTTGGCGGCCACCGCGGACCGGATCAATTCCTGGAAGGCGGCCTCGTTGAGCTTCTCGCCTTCGCGAATGTCGATGGCTCGGCGCGTGTTCCCCTCGAGACTGGAGTTGAACAGCTTCTGGGGATCCTGGAGGGAGGCGCCTCGGTAGAAGGTGAGTTTCACGACCTGCTTGTACGACTCCCCCGTACACACGCCGCCGTCATGCGACCAGACCGGAGTCCCGGGGGAAGAGGGCTTCTGCCATTTCCATTCCTCCTGGATCT
>CATPCJ010000467.1 GCA_955652915.1 uncultured Bryobacteraceae bacterium | reverse complement strand
GCTCCGGGACACTGGTTGATAGTAGAATCGCGGTGTCGAACACTAGCCAATTCTTCGTTGGTAGCGGCCTTGTGGTCAGCGGCGGCGTGTTCAAGGCAACGCCACACTATGAGTTATTTTTCGGGATTCGAATGCCGGGCCTTTCCGGAACTGGCATTTTTCTGAATCCGCAGGCGGTAGATAACGTGTTCAGCTATGCGCCACCGGGAAATCCCATAGCGCCCGGCGAATTCATCACCATCTTTGGAACCGGTCTGCCGCTGAGGAGCTCGGTTGTGCCACCGTTTCCGACGAATTTGAACGGCGTGCAACTGCTGATCAACAACAAACCTGTGCCTCTGTATTTGATTACTGAATTCCAGGTGTTCGCCGTTGTGCCATTTTCCATAAGTGGCTCAACCGCGACGATTGTGCTGGATAACAACGGCACCCGATCCAACACCATCACAGTTCCGGTGGCGGCAACCGCGCCCGGAATCGCAACCGTATTACAGAGCGGCATCGGACTGGGAGCGATCCAGCATGCCGACGGAACACCGATCTCCGCCTCCAAACCAGCATTGCGCGGCGAGACCGTAGTTATCTACGCCACCGGCCTGGGCCAAACGACGCCGGCCGTTGTCGATGGCGCTCCGGCCCCCGCCTCGCCACTTGCGAAGACGAATTCAGTGCTTGCCGTGTACGTGAACTTAAGATGTGGCAGCGCTGACGGGCAAACCTGCGATGCGTCTAACATCAGCTATCAAGGACTGACTCCGACCTACGCCGGTCTCTACCAGATCAACGTCACCATTCCCATGAATACTTCGCCAGGCTTGGCCGTCCCGTTGGCGCTGTTAACCGCCAACGGCATTACCGACCTGGTAGACATCGCAATCCAGTAGCGTGACCGCCGAAGAATTGATCGACTACCTCCGTGAAAATGGCTATCCGGAGGCTGTCGTCCGCGCCGGCCCGGCAGGCTTAATCGATCGTTGGCGCAAGTTCGTCGAAGAGGTAGAACACGGCTACAAATCGGGCCTCGAAGACTACCGCAAGGAGCTCGATATTCGCGGCATTCTGGCCATGATTGAACTGGATGACAACGTTCGCGACCTCGATCGACGCTTCGAAGCAACCTTGATTGCCCGCGACAAGCGCGTGTGGGAAAGCTCCGCAGCCGATCCTTTCTGGGACTTCGGATACCCTGGTAATGCCAGAAATTTATTCTTGGAAGATATAAGAAAAGAAGGACTTAAAAAGTAAACATCTCTATCTCTATAGACATTCGGTAGATAATGTGATAAGCTACTTCCGATGTCACAGCTCGGCCATCTGCGACTGCTTGAAGCTGAAAGCATTCACATCATGCGCGAGGTGGCGGCCGAATTCCAGCGGCCGGTCATGCTGTACTCGATCGGCAAGGATTCGTCGGTTCTATTGCGATTGGCGCAGAAGGCCTTCCACCCCGGGCCGATCCTCTTCCCGCTGCTCCATATCGATACCACTTACAAGTTCCGCGAGATGATTGAATTTCGCGATTCGTATACGCGGAAAATCGGCGCGAAGTTAATCGTGCACACGAACCAGGATGCGATCGACGATGGCGCGAATCCATTTCGTCTGGGCACGCAACGCTGCTGCGGACTGCTGAAGACTAAAGCATTGCTCGATGGCTTGCGTGCCGGAGGATTCGATGCCGCTATCGGTGGCGCGCGCCGGGACGAAGAAAAGTCCCGGGCCAAAGAGCGCATCTTTTCGTTTCGCGATTCCAAGGGCCAATGGGATCCAAAGAACCAGCGTCCCGAGCTGTGGAATGTATTCAACACGCGCATCGATCCGGGCGAAAGCCTGCGTATTTTTCCGCTCTCGAACTGGACTGAGATGGATGTGTGGCAATACATCCATGTCGAGAAAATCCCCATCGTGCCGATGTACTTCGCGAAAGACCGCGAGATGCTGGTGCGAGGCGACACGTTGATCCCGCTGGAACAGCCGTTCGTTCCGAGGCTGCTTGGTGAAAAGCCGCAAATGGTGCGCTGCCGGATGCGATCGCTCGGATGCAGTCCGTGCACGGGCGCCATACGCTCGGACGCCGACACCGTGCCCAGGATTATCGAAGAACTGGTGTCCTTCCGGCGCTCGGAGCGCGAGAACCGCGTGATCGATCACGATCAGGAAGGCTCGATGGAAATCAAGAAGCGGGAGGGATATTTTTGATGGCTGCCGCCGTTGATCCCACCCTAAAGTTCGAGCCGGTATTTGAGATTGAAGATTTCCTGGCCCAAGAGCAGGCCAAGGATCTGCTGCGATTCACGACGGCCGGCAGCGTTGACGATGGTAAGTCCACGCTCATCGGCCGTCTCCTTTTCGATTCGCAGAATGTCTATGAGGACCAGATCAAGGCGGTGACGCAGGCCTCGGTAAACCGGTCGGCCGGACCGATCGATTTTTCGCTGTTAACCGACGGTTTGCGCGCCGAGCGCGAGCAGGGCATCACCATCGACGTTGCTTATCGCTACTTTGCGACGGCGAGACGCAAGTTTATCATCGCCGACACGCCGGGGCACGAGCAGTACACGCGCAACATGGCGACCGGCGCATCCACCGCCGATCTTGCGATCATTCTCATTGACGCGCGCAACGGCGTGTTGCCGCAGTCCCGCCGGCACGCCTACATTGCGAGTCTCCTGGGCATTCCGAACTTCATCATTGCCGTGAATAAAATGGATGCGCTCGATTACGACGAAGAAGTCTTCCGCGCAATCGAAGCCGAGTTCACTGAATTTCTGTCGAATATCAGCGCGCCGGATGCGTACTTTCTTCCGATCAGTGCATTGGCCGGGGACAACGTCGTGCGCCCCAGCCGCAACATGCGGTGGTTCAACGGACCAAGCTTGCTGGAGCACCTCGAGAGGGTGCCAGTCTATAGCCGCACGCGTGCGACACCGTTCCGCTTTCCGGTACAGCGCGTGGTGCGGCCCGATCAGACCTTCCGCGGCTATGCCGGGCAGATCGCTTCCGGAGTCATCCGGCCAGGGGATGCGATTCTTGCTTTTCCGTCCGGACAACGCTCGCGGGTGAAGAGCATTGAGACCTTCGACGGCCCTCTTTTTGAGGCTGTCGCGCCGCTGTCCGTTACACTGACGCTCGAAGACGAATTGGACATCAGCCGTGGCGACGTGATCGCATCGGCACAGCAAGTTCCCGAAGTTGCCCGGCAATTCGAAGCCGGCGTAGTCTGGCTGAACGAGCGGCCTCTCGATCCGGGGCGGACGTATCTGCTGAAACACACTACTCAGACCGTAACGGCCGAAGTGAAGGCGATCCGTCATCGGGTGAATATTACATCGCTCGAGCGCGAAGCGGCCGACACTCTGGAGATGAACTCGATCGGTGTGCTGCGCCTCGAGACCAGCCGCCCCATCTACTTCGATCCCTACTCGCAGAACCGTATCACTGGAAGTTTCATACTGATCGATCCGGAGACGAACGCGACCTCGGGCGCCGGCATGATTCGCGAAGCGATTGTGGTCGAGCGCGATAAACGATCGATCGTCAGGAAACAAGGCCGCGTGACGCCCGCGGAACGGATTGTCCGCAACCGGCACACGGCGGCAACTGTTTCCCTCGGTCCCAGACCGCAGCTTGCGGCAGTGCTGGAGCGTAGATTATTTGACACTAGTGGCGCGGTAGCGATTGTCGAGAACGCGGATCGGACAACCTGCGCTGTGTTGGAAAACGCGGGTCTGCTGGTGTTGCTGGTTTCGGATCGGCCCGCCGACTGGAATCTGCCGGAGGACGATGAACAGGCAGCCGATCGAGTGATGGCAATCCTGCACGATTCCGGCGTTCTTCTGCCACAAGAGGAACTGATTTGGGGCGAAGGAATTTAAGCAGTATGTTACTCGATGGGAAAATTGAAGAGGCAGTGAGCCTGATCGGAAGTGTTTTCGCGGAGAACGCCGCGAACGCTTGCGTCACTTGCAGCTTCCAGACGGAGTGCATGGTGCTGGTGGACCTGGTCATCGCGCATCGGCCGAACATACCGGTTCTGTTTCTCGAAACCGGATATCATTTCCCCGAAACGTACGCGTATCGCGATCGGATGACCGAACGGCTGCGCCTCAACCTGGTCAACCTTGCTTCCAAACAGACGGTGGAGCAGCAGGAATCGCAATTTGGAATCTTGTATCAAGACGCTCCGGACCGTTGCTGCGGAATGCGAAAAGTCGAACCGCTCTTTCGAGGATTGGACGGCTACGGCGTCTGGTTCACCGCTTTGCGCCGCGAGCAATCGCCGTCTCGGGCGAATCTGCAACCGGTCGATCATTTTCGTCTTCCTACGGGAAAGCAATTGTTGAAAGTGAGCCCGCTTGCGGCTTGGACAAACGCCGACGTCTGGGCTTATCTGAAGCGGCGCGATATCCCGGTGCTTCCGCTGTATCACCAGGGCTACACCAGCATCGGCTGTGCTCCTTGCACATCGCTTCCGTCCGATCCGGAGAACATGCGATCGGGACGTTGGGCCGGCAAAAAGCTGGAATGCGGCATCCATATCGCCAGCGAGTAGTGCCATGGAGATTGCCCTCGGTTTCTTGATTGCGGTTGCTATCGGTATTACCGGTGTCGGCGCCGGAATCATCACTGCACCGGTCCTGATTCTGTTCTTTCACGTCAGTCCTCCGTATGCAGTGGGAACCGCGCTGGCATTTGGCGTCGCCGTAAAGTTACTAGTCGTGCCGATGCAGCTCTATCGCCGGCAAGTTGATTTTCGAGTGCTCGGCTACATGCTGGCGGGGGGTCTGCCGGGCGTTCTGATTGGATCGGCGATCCTCTCGAAACTCAATGTTCCCTCGCGCCAAGGCATCTTGTTCGCCGCGCTCGGTTCGACCATCGTAGTGATGGCGGCGCTCAATCTCTATCGTCTCTGGGTTCGGCCCTCGCACAAACCAATTCAGGACCAATCGCGCTGGCTGCCGCTGATTACTCTGCCGATTGGAGCTGAAGTCGGCTTTTCCTCGGCGGGCGCGGGCGCCATGGGTTCGCTGGTGTTGTTGGCCATGACCCCTTTGACCGCCGCACAAGTCGTAGGCACCGATCTTTTCTTCGGGCTCTGTGTGGGCTTGGTGGGGAGCGGATTTCAACTGACAGCCGGAAATTTCGATTCCGCGATCCTGGTCAAACTAGTGATCGGCGGCTTGGCGGGCGCATTCGCCGGCACCTACCTCGCGGCCTTGGCCCCGCAGCGCATACTCCGCGCAGCCCTGTCGCTATGGCTTATCTCGCTAGGCATCCAACTATGCTGGAGCGGCCTCCGGTGACAGAGGTGCCTGTCACCTCTGTCACTTCGGGAAGGGGGTTGGATCGATACCGGGGACTAGACGCAGGGCGTTTTTGTAGTACAGCTTCTTCAAGACTTCGTCAGGCAAGTCGAGCCCGTACATTTGCCAGAAGGCGTGATACTTGCGGTAGTAGTCGAAGTATTCGTCGGGCGTTTCAAGGACGCGGAAATAAGTGAAGTATTCGTCGCGATTCCAGGCGTCCTTGCCAAACATCACCCGGTCCTGATATTTGATCAACCACTCGCGCGCGAAACGCGGCTGCCGGCCCAGATCGTATAACACCGCGCCGATTTCGGTGTTCATGTTCGGCAGGCGATCCATCAGCCGGCCCAGTTCGGCGAGATTGCCGCCCAGCCAGCCCAGGTGCGCATTGATAAAAATTGTATTCGGATGCCTGGCGAATAGACTGTGCTGCTCGTCCATGAGCGTTTCCCAAGGTGGATATTTTTCGGACGGGCGAGCGCGGCCCGCGTGTGTCTTCAGCTCCAGCCAGCGTTCGTTGTATTGATCCATGGGTTGGAAAAACGACCAGGGTTCAGCAGTGTGAATCAGGACTGGAATCTTCAGCCGGGCGCAGGTTTCGAACACATCATCGAAGCGGGCATCGTCCACGTGAACGCGCTGGCCCTTGGTGTCTTTCAGATCCATGCCGAAGTTCTTGAAAATTTTCAGGCCTTGCGCGCCGTTATGAACATCACGCTCCAGTTGAGCCGCCGCGCGCTTGCTGTAACCGGGATCGTCGAGGTTGGTGAAATCGATATTCGCGAACACCACGAAGCGATTCTTGTAGCGGCCCTTGAGGTTCGCGACGCCTTTCTCCAGCCGGTCGCCATAGCCGCCGCTAAGATTTACCATCACCTGCAGATTGATGCTGTCCATGTCCTTCACCAGCTTGTCCATCTGCTCCACCGGCATCTGCGAATTCTGGTGATTGTGGACGTCGATGAACGGATACTTCGCGCGCGTGACCGGATGCCGCGGCACCACCAGCGTCGACTTCGGTTTGTATTCCTCGATCGACATGCTGGTCTGCGCGAACGCGGCCCAGGGGACAACAAAAAGAAGCGTCTTAAACATGAATGGGTTGTTCCTCCCGCAGTGCAAGAATTTGATGCCGCAGCTCGCCGGTAAGTCGCACGCGATCGCGGGGCGAAGCCTGATCGGTTGGGATGGGATCGCCAATGCGCATTGTCACGTTGCCTTTTTTGATGTGTCCCGAGCCGAACGGCAAGATCTGGCGAGTTCCATTCAGGGCCACGGGAACCAGTGGAACGCCGGCCTGGATGGCGATGTAGGCGGCCCCTTCCTTGAAATCACCGAGCGAGCCATCTCGGGACCTGCCCCCCTCTGGAAAAATCAGCAGGGAGATGCCGCGTTCGCGAACGATCTGTGCGGCCGTGTTCATTGTCTTTACGGCCGCCCGCGCATCTCCGCGAGGCACCGGGATGTGGCCTGCGCGTTTCAGGTGCCATCCAAGAAAGGGTATTTGAAACAAACCGCGCTTGGCGAGAAAACGGAATTGTAGCGGGATATTCGCAAGGAAAACAGGTGTGTCCATGTAGCTCAGGTGATTAGAGACGAACACGTAGCTTCTAGCGGTTGAGATGTTTTCCAAGCCTTCCACCTTCACTTTGACGCGGCTAATTCGCAGCAGCGCTCGGGCCCACGCCGATGCGACGCTGGCCTGCTTGCGGCCCGTGGCGTCGAACAAGGATGCAATCAGACTGGCCGACCAATAGAGGATGGTCGCCACGATAATCAGTGGATCCGTGATCAATATTGAACGCAGAAACGGCACTCGTATTATTGTACGAGGAGCGCGCGAGCCTCGCCGACCACGAAAAGTGAGCCGGTGATGAAGATGACGTCGCTAGGGCCGGCTTCGCGGAGCAGATCGAGGGCCTCCCGGACGCTATGAGTTACAGTGGCGCCCGGAGCCGGAATATTTGCCGGCGGCATGGCGCGCGAGTTGGCCGGGGCCGTCACGATGATGCGCTGCGCCAGCGGAAATAGCATCGCAGCCATTTCTCCGACGGCCTTATCGCGCATAACGCCATAAATCAGCCAGATGCGCCGGTCCGCGTAGAATCGCTGAATGTATTGCACCAGCGCCCGCGTGCCTGCGAGATTGTGCGCGCCGTCGAGAATGATTTCGGGCTCGGCCGATATGCGCTCCAGTCGTCCGGGCCAACGCGTCGCTGCGATTCCGGCGGTGGAGAAACCAAGCTCGCGCAGCGCAATCGCGGCAGTGCGGGCGTTTCCTGCCTGGTGCTCACCCGCGAGTGGGCAAACGATCTGCTGATCGCGCATCCGGAACCGGCTTCCACGCGCATCCAGCCGAAGGTCCACGATCGCCCAATCGCGCGCCAACGTGTACGATCCCTTGGCATGTGCCCGAAGGACGGCCTCTGCTTCGGGCGACTGCTCCGCGAAGATGGCGGGCACTCCAGGCTTCAAGATTCCGGCCTTTTCGGCGGCGATTTTCGCGAGTGTGTCCCCGAGGAAAGTTTCGTGATCGAAGTCGATTGGTGTGATCGCGCAAAGCGCCGGAGTCGCTACATTCGTGGCGTCCAGGCGTCCGCCCATTCCTACTTCCAGCACCACGATGTCCGTGCGTTCTCGCGCGAACAGCAGGAACGCCATGGTGGTGACCGTTTCGAAATAGGTGGGATGCAAATCCAGGTCGCCAGCGGCCAGCATTTGCTCCGATGTTTCGTGCACCTCGCTGAAGGCTTCCGCGAATTGGCGTTCGCTAACGGGGCAGCCGGCGATTTGGATACGCTCCACCGGTTCGATCAAGTGCGGTGAAGTATAGAGACCTGTGCGGACGCCGGCGGCGCGCAGGCCCGCTTCGATCATCGCGCACGTGGAACCTTTTCCGTTTGTTCCGGCCACATGCACGAAACAGCCAGTGCGATGCGGATCGCCAAGAGCCTTCAAGAGGCGTGTGATTCGATCGAGCCCGAACTTTGCCGTCTGAATTTCGTTACCCAGCGAATAAAGAAAACGGACGGACTCGGCGTAGTTCATCCAGCCGCGCCCCGGCTATTCACGAATATCGCGCGGCCGGCAATCGCGAGCAGCGCGGTGCCTCCAACGATCTTCAACTCGAAAAGCCAAACCGAGGAGATGCCCGGTGGCGGACTGCAGGAGAGAACAATGGCGATCCCGGCGATGATAGCTCCGGCTGTTCCCGCCAAGCGCTGCCCGAATTTGAAACCGGCCGCGAAAATATAGACGAACGGAATCAGCGTGGCGATGACAACCATGTCGACCAGGATCTGGTACGCGGCGCGCAGGTTTTCGCCGAGTTCCGTCAACAGCAGGAATAGGGTGGAAAGAACAGCCTGAGTCAGGATGGATACGTGCGGCGTACGCCAGCGTGGATGCAGCTTGGCGAACGCCGCGGGCAAGTAGCGATCGAGTCCGATGGCGAATGGCAGGCGAGTGTTGCCGGCGATGTAAGTGGTGAGTTGGCCGATGACGCCGAGGGTGATCAGCAATGCGAAGAGCGGTGACAGCCAACTGGCGCCCAGGCGCGTTCCGGCCAGATCGCCCGCCTGGGCAAGGCCGGTCATGGGGCTGATGCGATCCGGGGATAACAATGCAAGCATGGCCGCGGTGCCGGCCATATAAAAGCCCGCGCCCAGAAAGCCACTGAGCCAAGCCGCCCGGGGAATGTTCTTTCCAGGATTGTGAATTTCCCCGGCGAGGATGGGCGCGAGTTCCAAGCCAGTCATCGCCAGCGCGATCTGCGACCAGAAGTTCAAGTTGCCCCAAGTGGCTTCCGGCACGAATTGAAAATGGGTCGCGGAACCGAAGCGCCAGGCGACCACCAATCCGAAAACGCACAACAGCGCTGCGATCAAATAGGTCGACACGCCGCCCATCAGCCCAGGCCACTTGCCGACCCGCAGTCCCACCAGGTTCACGAAAAATGCCAGCCACAGCACCGCAACCGTGACCGGGATCGCGTATACCGGATTCTCCGAGTATCGAACACCACTCTCTCCAAACATGTAGCTGGCCATGGCGACGCCCGAAAGCAGCAGCGTTGGAAAGTACAGGATGTTGCTGACAAAGTAAACCCAGGCGCAGAGGAAGCCATGCCAGGGTCCGAAGGCATGCTTGGTCCAAACGTAGAACCCGCCTTCTTCGGGAAATCGGGCGGAGAGCGAAGAGACGACCAGCGCGGACGGAAGAAAGAACGCCACCGCGGCCAAAAGCCAGAGGCTGAGCGACCCGGGTCCCGCATGCGCGGCCGCGGCCAGCCATCGAACGCCGGCGATAGCGGAAAGGTTGAAGAGAACTAAATGCCAGAGCCGGAGTTCCCGCCGTAACGCGGGGGTTTCGTTCGGGGACATGGCTAATTATAGACGGCGACTTTGGCAGTTCATCTTTAGAAGACATACTTGCTCACATTCGTCCGGCTGTCGATTCGAGGTTCGACGAACAACGTGGAAGTCGCGAAAGAGTTTTACATCGTCAGGCGCGTTCGAGCAGTTGGATGACTGCTCGGAAGCGCACTTCAATATCCGCTGCTGTCGAAAGAGTGAAGCCGAGTTCGAGCGCTAGATTCTCCAATTCCGGCCGCCACTCTGGAGGCATGTCAAAATCAACCGGGAACGCATGATTCGCGCGCGCTTCGAATACACGGCGGGCCGAACGGGCGGTCTCCGGGTAATCGAGCTGGCCGAGGGCGTCTATGAGGAGGATATCCAGCACGTCCCGGGCCCGGCCCGCCGCCGCCGGACCAGTGCACGCATGAAGCTTCTGTGCAACCTGCTCGGCAAGCCCCAAACATCTCACGGGCGATGTGACCGGAATTCCAAGTTCGACTAGGCCCCGGACTCTGGGTTCGATGAGGTCGACCCGGTCGATGTTGGCTGGCCCGAGATCCACTTCGATCGTCTGCCACGAGCGGGTTTGGTATTGGATCGCCACTAGGACGCGGACGGTATCCGCCTGTTCCATATCCCGAGTCTCGGCCTTTATCCGAAATGTGAACTGATCGAAGCCGGCGCTCAGTGCCTCCGATAGGGATTGCAGCCGGTTCGCGCGAGTACCTTCCATTCCCAAATCCAGATCCTTCGTCGCCCGCGCGCGTTCGGCGAATCGCAGTTCCATCGCGACGCCACCCTTGATGTTGTAGCCGGCAAGATCGCCTGCCTGAATGGCTCTGTCAAGGGCTCCGCAAAGTGTGAGAAAAGAAACCCACCGGCGAAGGCGCTCTTGATCGACGCCCTGCTCCCGCGCGACGCGAGCGAGGCTCTTCTCCAATCGCACCAGCGGTCTTGGATTGGTCATGTGGTCGTTCGCTCCGGCTTGTTGCTCGCGGCTCGCAGCGACTTCACGTGCGACTCAATCCGCCGCCGAAGCCGGCCGGCCTCGGCAACGCTTATGTATCCTTCGCGGCGGGCACCGGAGATTGCCTGCCGAAGCAGGTCGATCCGGCCCCCTGACGCCAAGAGGTCCGTTACCGTCTTGCTGATCGTCGTGAGTGGAAGCCCTTCTTGAACTGTAGTGTCGTTCTTCGTGAGATCATCTCGGTGTACGATAACGTTTTTGGGTTTCTTCCGTCGCAGCCGCGTGGATTTGGGAACCGTGAGATGAATCAAACTCGGGTGGGCGTCGGAGATTCCGTACACGGCGAGCGCCGTTGTGTGTGAAATTACGGCACGCTTGGGGCCGCGGTTCGCCTTCACCCAAAGTACGGCTTCCCGGTATTGTGAGAACCGGCCCAGTGGAAAATAGGGAATCCGGTAGACTCCCCTGGCGATTCGTTCGATTCGTTTTCGCTGAACGAGCCGGGACAGAACTGAATCTGTGAAACCCGCCGAGCGGGCCTGCCCGGCGGTGACCAGTCCATCGTTTTCTTCCGCGAGAGCGGCCAGTTCGTCAAAACGCGAGCGCGGCATAGCCTGATCCTTCCCGTTCGAGCAATTCTGGCTCTGTCAATATCTTTCCATACTGGAACTATATTGACAAGTGCGCCAAGAACACGCAAACAGATGTTCAGGAGATGCGATACGCATGACGGGGCAAACGATGGGTGAAGACGCGTCCCGATTCGTGCAACAAAAATGGCGCCGAATGCTCTTCGCATCCGGCGCCATTAGTTGAATCTACTTCTGTCTTACTTCGGGCAACCTACCTTTTTCAGATCGGCGTCCGACAGATCCGCCGCGTTCGCCGCTGAGGACGGTAAAGCCAGGCCTTTGGGAATCAGCCAGATTTCCACCCGGCGATTCTTGGCTTCGTTCGCATCGACTTCGTTGCCCTTGCGTTCCTTCGGAGCCTCGGTCGATACAGTGCAGGAGGTCGGCAGGAATTCAGCGTCCTGCGCGGTTCCTACCCACACGCCCTTCATGCGGGAATGGTCGAGGGCGGTGCATGTTCCGCTTCCACCACTCAGGACTCCGGCGGTATTGAGCACCCGATCCTTATCGAGTGACTTGCCTTTGGCGCCCTTGCCCTTCGGCGCTTCGTTGGCGTCGACGTGGCCCACCAGAACGACATCGTAATTGCTATTGGCGGCCAGGATCGGATACAACTGTTCGATCAAGACGCGCTTGGCGCAATTGTTGACGCGCGCGCTGCCCTTGGGGAATTCGATGTCGCCGAAGTGTTTCACGGCCGCCGAATAGTTGACGGTGACGTTGGTGGATCCGGACGCCGAGCCACCCTTGCTGTCGGTGACGTTGGCGGTTATGGTGACGCGCTTGGATTGCGGACGGCTGCGGTCGGCTTCATTGAAAGTAACCGAGCTGGAATTGTATTGACCATCCGCGCCGTTGCCGTTGGCCACGCCTTCACTGGCGGACCACGAATAGGTGAGCGTGCCGCTGCATTCCGAACCTGATGCGTTGGCATGCAGTGCGGCGGTCTGGCCGCGCTCGAGATCCGACGGATTGGCGGTGACGCCGCTAACCGTGGGACGGCTGTAATTCTTTACATGAATCGTGATGGCGCTGGCGTCCACTGGATTGGCTGGATTGTCACTGGATGGGTCGGTAGCGTGTAGGCCGATCCGGTGATCGCCTGAGGCGCCGGCCGTGTAAGTGAAGCTGGAGCCGGTTCCGCCCTGACTGCTGCCGTCAACCGTCCACTGATAGCGCAGCGTGTGGCCAAGTGAATCCGCGGCGTTCGAGCTGATCGAGACGCTTTCGCCGGGACATACCGAAGTTGGGCTGGCGGTGATCGATCCGGCCGTTAAGGTGCGTGCCGCTGGCG
>CATPCJ010000466.1 GCA_955652915.1 uncultured Bryobacteraceae bacterium | reverse complement strand
CGGTTGCCTCCTTCAGATGTTTGGCTGGATACCAAAATCATCTGTCCGGGCGACCGATGGAATCAACCCCAATCCACCACGACGTTCGTGGGCTTCCGACCACCTCTCCTTGGGATTTCAAGGGCGTAGCCCTTGGTTATTTCTAGTCCTACCGATCCATCTCCTGCACGTCGCGCCGGACCGCCTGATGGACAATAAAGTCAGCATGGCAG
The DNA here is from genome assembly GCA_955652915.1 of uncultured Bryobacteraceae bacterium. Lineage (GTDB taxonomy): Bacteria > Acidobacteriota > Terriglobia > Bryobacterales > Bryobacteraceae > Palsa-89. The sequence goes on along the minus strand of CATPCJ010000466.1, from coordinate 4,566 downwards.
ATCACAACATTGAAGACGAAAAGTCACGCGGCTTGACCGGGCGCGAACTAAACCAGAGATGGAAGGTTGACGCGCAGCAGGCGCTTTACAGGGAGAACGGAACTTGGTATCACCTACTTGACCGGTTCCCAGGTGCGCTGTTCGATGCCAATGGTTACATCCTATTCAAGACCAAGCTGGACTATGAACAGTGCGAGCGTCTCCAGAGGGGCAAAGAGCTTGGCGTGCCACACGGGATCGAGAGCATTCCAGGTTATATCAAGATTAGGTCCGAGGTGAATCGAGAACATAGAATGAGCAATCCGGACCTTGATGCGATGATTGCGGAAATTGTCCGCCGGTCGGTCGGTCATCAGATCTTCGAGTTTCAAACAATCCGGGCCGCGATTAAAGGACGCCCACTCCCAAAATCCCAATCTGCACGCAAAATCCTCGGTGGGACGCATAGGGATCGGCACGGGGACTATGCCTTCCATCCCGGTGGCGGAACTGAGTTTCAATTCAACATCGGATTCGAGTCCGATAATCGAGAGATCAGGCATGGAATAGCCTTCTCTTTGAACCGAGTAGGAACAAGCCTTGGTCCCAACTCTCCACAGTCCTGACGCCCAAGGTGAAGTTGTTCAACGAGTTCACTGACCTGAATGCCGAACTCTTCGGGGATATGCGGATGTGGCACAACAAAGACAAAACACGAATCGGTGGAGACGAGATGCCGGGGCCGATCCCTTGGGAGCGAGTGAAGAAGGGCGTGTTCGTCTTTCTTGGCAAGCGGCAGGCTGTCGACCGAATTGACTATGACGCTGTCCTGGACGATATGGACAGGCTTTTACCTCTCTACAGATATGTCGAAAGTGGCGGGGCGACGCAGCCCACTTCTATGCCATCGCAGGTTCCATTTTCATTTTGTGTCGCACCGTGGTCGGACAAGGTGTTGTCTACTGTGGCAAACCAGACTCAAATGCAATTCGACGTGCTCCTCCGTCACAACGGGATGCAAAAGGCGCTATATCATCGGCTGGTGTCGCAATACGGCTACGACTACGTTAGATGTGAGAGCCCCAGTGGTGGAACCCGTGTTGACGTAGTGGTGCGGCAGGAGAATGAATATTGGTTCTACGAGATCAAGACCGCACAGTCACCGCGCGCGTGCCTTCGTGAAGCAATCGGCCAACTGCTCGAATACGCGTTCTGGCCGGGCGCTCCACACGTAACCCGCTTGATAGTTGTGGGAGAGGCGGCGATTGACAACAATGGTGCAGAGTACCTGCATCGTCTTAAGGAACGGTTCTCCCTGCCTCTCGAGTATGAAGCGATCTCCATTCAGGGATAACCACGAGACGCAGTCACATCAAACATTTTGGCTATCTCAATCATCTAGTGCCGTGGTTAGCCGAAACCTACTCGTACCTGAGCGCCACCGAAGGATCGATTTGGGTTGCACGCCGCGCCGGCAGGTAGCCGGCTAATAAGGCGACCACGATCATTGCGACTATCGACGAACCCATCACCAGCGGGTTAGTGGATTTCACTCCGTACAACAGACTCTCCACCAAGCGGCCCGAGGCGAGGGCTAGGGTGAGTCCGATGACTGTACCGGCGATGGCTAACGTGAGAGTCTCCCGCAACACCACCCATAGAACATTTCGGCGTTCCGCGCCCAACGCCATGCGGATGCCGAATTCGTTGGTCCGCCGTGTGATGCCGTAGGACATGACACCATAGATTCCGATGCAAGCCAGCGCGGCGGCAAGTATTCCAAAGAACGTGGAAAGTTGCGCCACCAAGCGTCTGTTAAGCGTGAAATCGTCAACCATCCGCGCAACCGTCGCGACGTCGCTCACCGGAAGATTCGGATCGATCTCACCGATGCCTCTTCTGATCTCGGGAATAACCCAGATTGGGTCGCCCGAATAGCGAGCAACGAAATTGTAGAGGAAGTGCGCACGATGCTGCGAGTGCGGAAAGAAGGCCGCTGGCATCTGCTGCTCTTCCAGCTCCGTGTACTTCGCATCTTTCACCACGCCGACCACCTCGACGTTTTGCCACTCGGCCTCATCATCGTCTCCAACCGCGAACGTGCGGCCCAGCGGTGATTCACCCGGGAAGTACGTGCGCGCCATCGTTTCATTAATTACGCCGACCTTGCGGGATGCCTCACTGTCGCGCGAGCTCAGAGCGCGCCCAAGCACGATGGGCATCTTCATCACCTCAAAATACTGGGGCCCAACAACGTTGAGGTCGACGTGGGGATTCTTCTCAGGTCTGGGCCGCCCGGTCGCGGTAACCTCGCTCGTCGACCATCCTCCTCCGTCGAAGACAGAGTACGCAAAGCTGGCGCCGTGAATGCCGGGCATGGAACCCACGCGCTCTTCGACGCGCCGCATCAAGGCTCTCAGCCGCGCGTCCGTCTGGTAACCGGCCGCACTCGGGTCAATTCGCATTCGAAGCACATTCTGTTTGTCGAACCCCACGTCCACATCCATCACGTTCACCAAGCTGCGCAGGAACAGACCCGCGCCTGCCAGCAATACCAGCGATAACGCCACCTGGCCGACGACAAGTCCGCGCGCGAGACGGTTGCGCAGCGCAGTTGAAATGACGCCGCGGCCTGCCTTAAGCGACGGCGCCAGCTCCAGACCAGTCGCATGAAAGGCCGGAGCGGTACCAAACAAGAACACCGTGAGGATCGTCACGGACAGGGTAAAGCCGAGCACTCCGAGGTCGGGTGTAACACGAATCGGAACGAGTTGCGATCCCGTCGATACCATCGCCAGCAGCAGTCGGCTCGCACCCCAGGCAAAGGCCACTCCGAGTACCGCGGCCGCGAACCCCAGCAGTCCGCTCTCCGCGAGTAACTGGCGGATCAATCGCGATCGGTCCGCGCCAAGAGACATGCGCACGGCAATCTCCCGTTGCCGCACTGTCGCCCGCGCCAGCAGGAGATTCGCAACGTTGGCGCAGGCTATCAAAAGCACAAGCACGACGACGATCATCAGGATCTTCAGCGGCGAAGAGAATTCCTTTCTTAGCTCCGAGCGCCCGATGGCTGCCGGCGTCAGCTCAATCCGGGCGTGCTGGACGTTACTAAGCTCTTTTTGCGAGGGCTGCGGTCCGATATAGCTGCGCAGAACCTGGCGGAAGAGCAAGTCGGTATTCGCCTGCGCTTGTATCTGGCCGACCCCGGGCTTCAGCCGGGCGATCACGTGCAGCGATTGAAACAGGTTCTTCTCCAGCCCATTCCGGTCCGGAGAAATTTCTTTCTGCATCGCCAGGGGAATCCAGAGATCGGGCGACTGCCCCACCGTCACGCCGAAGAATTCCGGCGGAGCTACTCCGATAATGGTGTACACAGTCGATCTGATAGTGGCTTTCTGGCCGGCGATCGCCGCATCTTTTGCGAAGCGGTTCCGCCACCATGAATAGCTGGCTACCGCTACAGGATGCGCTCCCGGCGTCTGGTCGTCTGCGTCCGTGAACACGCGTCCAAGGATCGCGTTCACGCCGAGGGTGTTGAAGTAAGTTCCGGAAACCAACTCCACGCTAATTTTCTCCAGGCCGGAATCTCGCGCGACACGGCCGTGAGATTGCACCAGAAAGCTCTGGATGGCCGCGACTTCGGAGAAGACCTGGTTCTTGCTCCGGAATTCGCGGAAGAACGGATACGAAAAGACCTGCGTGCTTCCATGCGGCGTAAAACTCGTGGTGCCCGACGCCTGGGCTTGGCCGAACAAAAGCAATTGTGCCGGCTGGCGCACCGGCAGGTTGCGAAGCAGGATGGCATTCAACAAGCTGAAAATCGCCGTATTGGCTCCAAAGCCCAGCGCCAGCATCAGCACCGCGATTGTGGTGAAGCCCGGACTCTTCCACAATCGGCGCCCGGCATATCTTAAATCGCGCCTGGAATTTTCGAAGAACCGCAGGAACATGTTCGTTGGCTCTGGCGCCTCGACCCGATGCTCACCGAGCGCCGACCGCAGTTCGTCACCCAATTCCCGCCAGGAGCGCTCATGATCTCTGACCTCCTGCCATGCTTGTTCGGGATTGAGACCGAGGCGAAGCGCGCGCTCGTAACTCTCCTGGAATTCGAGCGCCAGTTCCTCCACGATCTCCGCCTCGCGCGCGCCGGCAACGCCCAGCGGCGGAAGATTCCGGCGCACGTATGCCCTGAAGTCAGGCATTTTCGACACCCCCCGCCCGCTGAAGCGCGGTCATGAACGTGCTCCAGTTCCGGCGCTGTTCCGATAACATCTTTCGGCCCTCGCGCGTCAGTTTGTAGTACCTTCTCCGGCGCGGTCCTGCGGCTTCCACCCATTGACCGGCAATGATGCCCTTACGTTCGAGCCGGTAAAACACCGGATACAGGGAAGCGATCTGAAACGAGACCGCGCCTTCAGACCGCCGCTCGATTTCTACTCCGATCTCATAGCCGTGCCGCCGCCGGCCTTCGAGCTGCGCGAGCACCAAGAGCTCGGCGCTCCCCTTTTTGCGGGTGTTCTCATCGGGGTCTATGATTGCCATATAGTGTACTAATATATATCGCACCGCGGATGCACGCGTCAAGGG
>CATPCJ010000465.1 GCA_955652915.1 uncultured Bryobacteraceae bacterium | reverse complement strand
TTCACGTCGTTTGATTTCCGGGTGGCGAAGCGATGGCATCTGACGGAGCGAACCCGGCTGGAGGGGACTATCGATGCGTTCAACCTTTTCAATAGCAAGAATCTCAAGCAACCGCAGAACGGGAATTTGCTTTTCAATTTCGTCGGGACGCTGACTAGCGGGCTGGGGGATCCGAAGCAGGCGCAGTTGGGAGTGAAGCTGATTTTCTGAACTGGGCCGGCGCAAGAGCGTACACATGAGTGTGGACGCGGCACGCAAGAGTGCGCGTGCCACGAATTCTAGCTGGTGCTGGCGGCGGTCATGGTGCTGGCAACTTTGCTGAAAACCTTGCTGATGCTGGTGGCTACGCCGGGCATTACCGCACCGGCGGACACGGCTACGAAACCGACCATCAACGCGTATTCGATAAGATCCTGGCCGTGGTTATCGGTCCAGATCCTCAGCTTCCATAGCAAATCAATGCTGTTTCTGGTCATGGCGACTGCATAAGAGCAGCTCGAGTGCCAAGATCGACCGCCAGCGTAAAGCGTTGTTTCTCTTGGTCGTCACAGTTGAAGGTCGGGCGTGGCGGATTCCTGTGACGACTAATTGTCCACCTTGAGTGACAAGTTTACGCCTGATCAGCGGAAAAAGCCGAGCAGGTACGCTATCAGGAGAATCAGTAGGACGGTGCCTAGCCCGATGCCGGCGCCGCCACCATAACCCCAACGGCTATGGCCATAGTATCCGCCACCGCCACCCAAGACTAATACCAAGATGATGATAATCAACAGCAACATTGGATTTCCTTCCTCTGGCCCATTGGAGGTCGGTTGTGAGCAAAAGGTTACAAAGTAGCTGTCGATTTGTTGATGGACGCTCTACACTAGTAAACGGGATTATCATAGGGATTTGGGGAGAGGACGATGAAAAAACCAGCCTTCGCTATTTTGCTGTGCGTGCCTGTATTCGCCGCTGGCCGCTTCGACATTGCGCACCTGGACAAAATCAGCCGGGTCGCCGATCCGCAAATTTCGCCGGATGGAAGATCGATCGTGATCGTGGTTTCCCGTCCGAACTATGCCGAGGATCGCTATGACGCGGACCTCGTTCTGGTGGACGTTTCGAGTGGACGGCGCCGTGCGCTTACACACGATCGGCGAGGCATCAGCTCTCCGCGCTGGACGCCCGCCGGCGATCGTCTGGCATTTCTCGCCACCGGCGTCAACGCCAAGCCTCAAATCTTCGTGATGCCGATGTCCGGCGGGGACGCGGTCCAGATCACCAAGTCGGCTACGGGAATTCAGCAATTCGCGTGGCGTCCGGACGGTCTGATGATCGCCTTCGCAGCTGCCGACGAAGCTCCGAAGAAAATCGGCGAGGAGAAGTTCAACGATTCCTTCGAAGTCGGCAACGACGATTTTCTGATCAAAGAGGCGCCCCTTCCCACGCATCTCTGGCTGGTTCCAAGCGATGGCGGCGAACCGCGGCGGCTGACGTCGGGAAGCTGGACGTTGCCCATCAGTCATCCACCCAGCTCGCCTGCATCGCCCATCGCCTGGTCCCCTGACGGCAAATCGATCGCTTTCGTCATGGTGGAGACTCCCCATTCCGGAGATAGCGATCGAAGCACTCTGCAGATGTTGAACATTTCGACCGGCGAGTTCCATTCCCTCACCGGGCGCGCGAAACATGAAGGCTATCCCGTGTTCTCGCCGGACGGATCGCGGATCGCATACTGGTTCCCCCGCGACGGGCAGAGCAAGAACGTGAACGAGATTTTCGTGGTGCCGGCTTCGGGCGGGGAAGGGAAGAGTATCACGCGCGGCATCGATCGTAACATGCAGCGCGCTATTTGGGGGCCGGACGGAAAATCGCTGCTGGTGGGCGCGAACGACGGCACCACCGTAGGCCTGTGGATACAGCCGTTGGATGGCGCGGCGCGCCGGGTGCCGCTCGGCAAAATATGTCCCGCTTCGGCGTTCTGGGTCGACGTCGCCATGGGACGCAATGGCGAGATCGCTTTCAGTGGCAGCGAGCCTCAGCATCCCGCTGAACTGTACTATCTTCCGTCCCCGGCCGGACCCGTGAAGCGGCTCACGGATTTCAATCAGGAAGTCGCATCGCTCGACTTGGGCAAGACCGAGACCATCGATTGGGAAGGACCGAACGGATTTCATATGGACGGCGTGGTGACCTATCCGCCGGACTTCGCATCCAACCGGAAATATCCGCTGGTGCTGTACGTTCATGGCGGCCCGCGATCGGCATCGAAGGAAGTTTTCTCGGCGCGCGCGCAGTTACTGGCAGCCAACGGTTGGGTCATCTTCGAGCCGAATTATCGAGGCAGCGACAATCTGGGCAGCGCCTTCCAGGCCGCTATCTGGAACGATTCCGGCGATGGTCCGGGCCGCGATGTCATGTCCGGCGTCGAGCTGCTGAAGAAGCGCGGTTTCGTGGATGAAGCCCGCATGGCGGTATCGGGCTGGTCCTATGGCGGATATATGACGACTTGGCTGCTGGGTCATTATCCGGTTTGGAAAGTTGCCATCGCCGGCGCAGCGGTTACAAATTGGCTGGATCAATATAACCTCGGCGACGCCAATGTTCGCCGCGGCTCTGCGTTTGGCGGCTCACCATATGTGGGCGACAACATGGCGAACTATCTGGCGCAATCGCCCATCAGTTATGCCGCGAAGATTAAAGCTCCGACACTGGTTCTATCGGACACCGGCGACTATCGCGTGCCTATCACGCAATCCTACGAGCTGTATCACGCGCTAAAGGATAACGGCGTGCCCACCAAATTCTACGCGTATCCGGTTACCGGTCACAGCCCTTCCGATCCGGTGCGGCAGCGCGACATCGATCGCCGCTGGATCGGCTGGCTGAAGGAATATCTGGGCGGCGGCGGATCGCCGGTGGAGGCGACCAGAGAGCAGTGAGCCGGCAGTATCGGAGGCGAAGCAGATAGTTAGAACATTGCGCAGTGTGTTCGTTGGCGAGCTGCCCGACACTTTCAAATTCGATCACCTGCACGTCTTCGACGAGAATATCGGCAAAGTATCGAGCGCTCGGTCAGTGAATCGAAGAATCCGCGTTGATCGGTGTTCATCGGCGGCCAATATTTATGTGCAGCCCAGAACCAACATCTCTCAACTCTTTATCCGCCGATCAACGAGGATCTCGGACAGGACCGTGGGTTTGGATTTGTCCATTCATTCCGTTAGAAGCGCGCACTGCATTAGTCGATACAGTTAAAATAGCGCTGTGACCGCGTACCTTCGCCGCATTGGGTATACCGGGCCCATCACGCCCACGCTCGAAACTTTGCGACGCATGCATCGCGCGCATCTTGAGACGGTGCCGTTTGAAAATTTGGATATTTCCCGAAAGCGCCGCATCGTTATCGATGAGGCTGCCTTTGCCCGTAAAGTTGTCGAAGAAAATCGTGGAGGGTTCTGTTACGAGTTGAATGGCGCCTTCGCGGCGCTGCTCCGCGAGATGGGATTTCATGTCACGCTGCTGTCGGCCCGTCCCGCCCACGCGGACGAAACTCCCGGGCCGGAATTCGATCACCTTGCATTGCGCGTCGACTTAGACGAGCCGTGGCTGGTTGACGTGGGCTTTGGGGAAGGTTTCCTGGAGCCGTTGCTGCTCAAGCCGGGGATCGAACAGAAACAGGTTAACGGAATTTTTCGCGTCAAATGCAAAGGCGATTCCTTCAGCGTGCAAAGACCTCAACCCGATGGTTCCTGGAAGACGGAGTACTTTTTCACGCTAACGCCGCGGCGCCTGGAAGATTTCGCGGAGAAGTGCCATTACCACCAGACGTCACCGGAATCGCACTTCACTCAAAAACGTTTGTGCACGCGAGCCACGTCCAGCGGACGAATCACGCTCTCCGATATGAAGCTGATAACGACAGCGAACGGCGGCCGGCGAGAGCGGATACTGGCGTCCGAAGAAGAGCTGGAACATGCCCTCAAGCAATACTTCGGAATAGTATTGCCAACTTATAGCTCCGCATCACTTTAATGCTTCGCCCAATACCCCGGGTGCCCCGCGTAAGTAGTGTCTTCCAAGTTCGCTAAGACCGCCCGCCGCATCGCCAGGATATCCAGTTCTCCTTGCTGTTGATAGATCACTCTGCCGCCCGGCGCAATCGCCATCGTGAAGGGCACACCGGACTCCCAATGGGCGTCAAACGCAGCCTGCATCGCGTAGGTGTCCTCCGATGCAAATTGTAGATTGCGGCTCGACGCATGCTGATTCGCGAGAATCTTCATCACGCCGGGCTTCTCATCGGGATAATTTGTCGATACGGTCACAAGATCGAAATCGCGGCGCCGGAACATGCGATAGGTGGTCTCCAAATCGGGAAACTCCTGCAAGCATGGCCCGCACCACGTGGCCCAGAAGTTCACCAGCAGCACTTTGCCGGTGGGGTTGGAGCGTAGCTTCTTGAGGTCGGCGGCGGTCGCCATTTCCAACTGCACGGGCTCGGCTTCAATCTTTTTCATTTCCTTCAGTTGGCTGTCGATTTTCGATTTCCATTTCGTCGAGCAGCCGAACGCGGGAGTGTGCGCTACACGAATCGGCTTAGCCGCTAGAAGCGCTTCAATTGCATCCCGGGCATCCCGCGTCTTCACCAGCGATTCGCGCTGGCTGTCATCGATTCGCCCTTCGTACCGAAGCTTCCGCTCCCGGTCAAAGATGAAGACGTGCGGCGTTGCCTTGACTCCGTATGCCTGCGCCACGGACTGCGTCTCGCCGTCGTAGAGATACGGGAAGCTGAAATGCCGGTACTCCGCGCGAATCTTCATATCTTCCAGGCTGTCGCTCACATCGGTATAGCCCAGTTCGTCCAGGCGGATGGCACTGGGGTCGTTCGGTTGAATGGCAACGGAGGCGACGCCTTTATCGCGGTAATCATCCACCAGTTTTTGGATGCGGCCTTCATAGAGCTGAGAAGTTGGGCAGTGATTGCAGATGAACATGATCATCAGCAAGGGGCTGGCCTTGTAGTCGCTCAATTTGTGGATTTTGTCATCGACGCCGGGGAGAGAAAACTCAGGCGCGGTAGAACCGATCGCCAGCGTGGGATGCGGATCATCCTGCGCGAGCGCTCGGCATGCGAATAGCAGCACTGTAGGAAATAAGCGCCAAGAACATTGATGTGCCATACGTGCCGTCAATGTTAACAAATCCGGCGCTCACTGCTGCCGCCGCGCTGCTGATTCTCGTCACGGGACTTAGCCTAGTGGCGTATCTTCCCGCCAGGCGCGCATCGAGAGTGGACCCAATGGTAGCGTTACGGAACGAATGGCGCGTGATAGATCAGAGTTTCTTGGCTCACCATGTTAGCCGTCGGTCCCGCTCTCTCAGAGACTCTCCTGGTTTGTGGACCTAATGTCCAAGCCCCGTCTCCGACTTGTAAAGAGCCCGGCTGTTGAGCGTTCATGGACAGTGAAGTGGATAACTTCAGAGAAATGGATAATGTTTAGGATAGAGCGAGACCAAGAACGGCACGCCGGAGTCGGGATTGCAAGTGGCGGCCCGTGCGGAATCGGGATCTGCAGGCGCTGCTGTGCTCCTTGGCGCCGAGGACCAAAGCCGAGCTACGCCGCCGTTCCACCGCTGTGAGCCGCAAGCTCACATTTCAATAATTTAGCTGGGACAGCACACCTAGAAGTCCAATTGATCGATGTTCTGTTTATTGATTATCAGCGGCGCGCCGAGAATGATTTCGGTCCCGCGCACTTGCAGCGTGCCCAACCGTCCGGCTTGCACAGAAGCGGCGCCACCCGCCAACTTGTTCTGCGCGAG
>CATPCJ010000464.1 GCA_955652915.1 uncultured Bryobacteraceae bacterium | reverse complement strand
GCGCGCGGAAACACGCCGGGATTCTCGTAAACAGCGATACCGCTCGCGCCGCGAAATACTTCCCGCTGATCGGGCTGAGTGGGTTGGCGGGCCAGCGTGTACTTGACTCCAATCAGTTTCCTGGTGGGCAGTGTGTGCGTTTCCAGGTTGAAGGAATTTTTCGTTACGCCGGTATAAGCCGTCGGGAAATCCACGTTATAGTAACCGCCCCAGTTATGCGAGATTTCGTCGGTCTGGGTCACGACGCGGAATGGACCGGGCTGTCGTTGCAGGAAATCGGCCAGATCGCCGTTGCTCCAAACTTTCTCGAGAAATTGCCTGCGTCCCCAGTCGTTGCGATCCGCCAGCATGAAGCCGGCTTCATTGCCAACCTCGAACAACAGCAGCAGCGTCAGCAGAGTCAAGGCTTGTACCGGGCTTAGACTATTTGCGCGCCAGGCATAGAGCAGCGCCGCCATTAGAAGTGTTACGAACATGGTCACAACAACGCGATCGTCCATGCTCCAAGACGTGCCGCGGCTCAGCAATACCGCGAAGATGATTGCGCCGAGTAGCGACCCGACCGCAGCCATTCCGAAATTAATCCGGCGGAACCAAGGCGACTGCGACGCTCCCGCACGAAGCGCATCCACTCCGAATGCCGCCATAACCGTCAGTCCCAAATGAAACAGAAGCATGGCCATAGCCGGCACGCGCGCCTTCTCCACAAAGGGCACGACAGCATAAATGAAACCCTGGAAGACGCTATGGCCACCCAGCGAATAAAAGAGTCCGCCTAGTGCGATCGCGCCGAACAGCTTCACCGCGTGCTGCCGCCAATAGATTGCCAGTCCCAGCATTGCCAGCGACACCGCCACCATCCCCAGGAATGCCGCGTCGGTATCAAAACCGGGAATGAATATTCCAAACAGGTGGATCGGATGTAACTCGTGGGTGATATGTACGTTATATGGAATCGCATCCTTCCAGCCCACGTGCTCGGCAGCCCCCACCCATCTCCAGGACAGACGGCCATACTCTTGGGAGGGCAAAATCTGCAGGGCTCCCACAATGGGTTCCAAGAGCATCGCTAGAGCGGCCAACTTCGCTATTCTCCAGTTCGGGCGGCCCTCTCGAAAGATGTAGTAAAGCCACGTTCCGGCTACGGCTAACGACAGGAAGATCGGAATTTGGTGGTGTCCGCCGAGCCAGGCCATCCCCAGGCACGCTCCGCACCAGGACGCGCTGGCCCAGGGACGCACACCCCGGACAGCGCGCAGCAGAAACAAGAAAACCAGTGGCGCCCAAACTGCGCCATTCATCATCTGCGGCCAGTCGGTCCAGCCCATATATCCGGCCAGGCCGAACGCCAGCCCCGCGATCAGTGCTGCGGCGCGGGAGCGTCCCAGATCGCGGCAGAGCAGAAAACAAAACAGCGCCCCCACGTAATGAATGATCACGTAATACCATTGCAGAGCCCACATCTGTATGTGGCCGTGCTGGCGTGGGATCAGCCACAGCAGCCAATTGAGAGGATATGCGGCGCCGGGTTGCGCTTGGGCAAGCATCGGCTGGCCCATCCAACTGTGCGGATCCCACAGTGGAAACTGACTGTGCTGGATTTGCCGCGCTTCCTCTTCGAACCACGGGAGCACCTGGAACGCAAGATCCGGATTCCACATCCAGTCATATTGATAGGTAAAGACCAACTTCCAATAAAAACAAGCAATGATCAGGAACAGGATCAGCGGGAAGTTAAGAGAAGATGGCCACTTGATCTTCAGAATCTCGGCGTGGTGCAGTGGATGGTGCTCCTTCGAGGCAGTCGGGTGTAGAGCCAATTGTCAATTATTCCATTAGTACAAGGTGCAGGGTATTGCTACAGTTCTATCCCGCCTCGCATAGGACTTGAAACGCCTTAGTACCTATCTTCGGCATACGGCCGGGCCGATGAGGGTATCAAGGCCGACGGTGAATCCAATTTCTGTACTCGCGTGCGAAGCGCAGCCGATCGTCATCGAAGGATTGGAAAAGGTCCTTTCCGGCTGCGATGACCTCGTGTTCGCAGGTTCCGTGCGGAGCGTCGGCGACACAGTCGAAGCCGTGAACCGGCTCAGGCCGGATGTGGTCTTGATCGACCTTAGCAGCGGGTTGACCTCCGCGCTGCGATTGGTTTCCAGCTTGAAAACGGCGTCTACAGATCCGCACGCGGTTTTATGGGTTGTAGACCTGGCGGAAATCGAGACGTTTCGCGCGCTTCAAATGGGAGTTCGCGGAATCCTGCGCAAGACCCTGCCGGTGCGGAATCTGCTCGAATGCCTCCGAATGGTGGGGAGCGGTAAGGTATGGATGGACGATTCCGAAGAAGTCACAGCATTCTTTCAGAGGAAGGAAGCATCGCGCCTTACGCCCCGGGAGAAGCAGGTAGTGGCTTTGATTTGCCGCGGCATGAAAAACAAGCAAATCGCCGAGAATCTGCATATTACACCAGGAACTGTAAAGGTTCACTTGATGCATATCTTCGAGAAGACGGGCCTGAAGGATCGCTTGGCGCTCGCGGTCCATGGCAAGGAACTCGTGGACGTCGCACAATTCCGGGATAATGCGATCGCCTGAATAGGTCGATCAAAGTGGTGACAGGCTCCGCTGTCCCAAGCCGCCACAAAATTGAGGAGTCAGATAAGGGCCTGCGGCGCGTGGACAGTGGTGCCTGTCACCACTTTTTTGGGCGATTAATCTTGGCAACCTCAACTCAGTCCATTCCAAGCAGCGCAACCTTACCTCAAGTCAAGTGGGGCCCATGGACGCGTGCGATCACCCCATCCTTCGCGGATTGTTTCTTCATTGCTCTCCTGGCTTGGCTATTTGTCTGCGGAGCCAACGGCTGGAAGGCATTGTTGACGGACGGCGACACCGGCTGGCACATCCGCACCGGACAATACATCATTGCCAATCACCGGGTGCCGGCTCAGGACTTGTTCTCGTTCTCAAAACCGGGCGCCGTCTGGTTTGCCTGGGAGTGGCTCAGCGATGTGTGGTTCGCGGCCTTATATGCCATGGGTGGGCTGAAGGCGATCGTGCTGTTCGCGGCGGCGCTCATTACGGCGTATGCCACGCTGCTGGTGCGGTACGCAATCTGGCGTGGATCGAATGCGTTGTTGGCGGCCCTGGTCGCGCTTCTGGCCGTGGGAAGTTCCACGATGCACTTTCTGGCGCGCCCGCATTTGTTCACGCTGATCCTGTTGCCGGCCTGCGTGTGGCTGCTCGAAGTGGATCGGCGAAAAAACACACGCTGGATCTGGGCGCTCGTGCCGGTTACAGCCATTTGGACAAATCTGCATGGCGGGTTTCTGGTTTTCCTGGCGTGTCTGGCGCTGCTGGCGGGCGGCTGCGCGATAGAGACGTTTCTGGGGCGCAGGCGCTGGCCGGAGGTCCGAAGATACTCGGCGCTTCTTGTGGCGTGCTCGGCGGCATCGTTACTGAATCCATATGGCATTGCCCTGCACACGCACATCGTTGAGTACCTGCGGTTGGACTGGATCAAGGACATGGTGCAGGAATTTCAAGCGCCGACATTTCGTACCGAAGGGCAGCTTCAATTTGAGGCGTTGCTGCTGATCGGACTGGTGGCGGCCGGTTTTCTACTGAAGAGGCGCAGGGTGACGGAGTCGCTTTGGATTCTGTTTCTGGCCCACTCGTCCTTGGTTAGCGTCCGGCACGCCCCACTTTTTGCCGCCATCGCGGGCCCGATCGTCGCGTCCGAAATCAGCGCGTGGTGGAGCGCGTCGGGAGCCAAAAAAGCTTCCATTCTCGGAATTCTGCATCAGGTGGGGAAAGACATTACTCCCAGCTTTCGTTGGACCAGCGTTTGGCCGGCCGGGGTGATCCTCGCTCTGGCGTTCATCGATGCTCCCGTCAAATGGCCCCGCGATTTCCCGGCCGAGGTGTTCCCGACACAGATGATCCACGAAAACGCGGACCTGCTGCAATCCGGACGCGTGCTCACCACCGATCAATGGGGCGACTACCTGATATACAGCTATTACCCCAACCAGAAAGTGTTCTTCGATGGCCGCAGCGATTTCTATGGTGAGAAGCTGGGGCAAGAGTACTTCCACCTACTCCAGGGAGCCTATGACTGGCAATCGATCCTAAGGCGGCATCGGTTCGACGTCGCCCTTCTGCCGGTGGCATGGCCGCTGGCAAGCCTGCTGAAGCTGGATCCGGCCTGGAAAGTCGTAAAAGACGATCGCAGGGCAGTACTTTTCGTACACCTAGGCCATCACAGCGCTGTTGACTAAGTGATTCACCACCCACCCACAAACCAAACGTACTAAAGAAAACCCGGTACGAGCCTAATGAAAACCTCCCAGCGTGACGAATTAGAAAGTAGGAGATCGACGGGCATGAGAAGCAAGTTGAACCTGACCGGTTCCACGGATCAGCGCATCGGGCAAAAACTAAGGATGGCGACAATGCCTTTGTCGGGCGTGCGAATGTCAGGCGTGCCTATCTCCCGGATGCCAATGGAGTGGCTGGATGCGGGAACTTGGCGGCTGCCCTCCGGCAAGGCCTTGGCGGAGTTTGCGCTGCAAGCCGGCTTTCTGGCGCCGCTGCTGCTCAAGGCGGATCGATTCGGCACACCGGCTCGCGAAAGAGAAGCAAGGCAACCCATGCAGGAAACATTGTCCGGGCGCACGAAACATTTTGGAAAAGGTGGCAACTAGTGACAGCTCAGGTCTGGATCGCCGGGTTTGTGGGTATCGCCGCGATCATTGACGATCTGGCTCGCCGGCGCATCGCGAACTGGATCCCTTGCTGTGCATTCATCGCCGGGGTGGTTCTGCAATCGGTGCAGAACGGTTGGCGCGGTGCGGGCTCCGCCCTGCTGGGCACAGCTACGGGAGCGGCGGTTTTCCTGATCTTCTATCTCCTCGGAGGAATGGGTGGAGGAGACGTAAAGCTGATGGCCGGGTTCGGCGCCGTGCTGGGAGTGAAGCAGTTACTGGAGGCTTCCCTTTGGACCGCCGGCTGTGGCGGCGTAATGGCGCTGCTGGTGATCTCGGCGGGTTACATCCGCCAGTTATGGAAGAAGAGAACTTCTGGCGCCATCGAAGCGGCGGAAGGCGAAGGTGTGCATAAAGGCGCCAGGCGAGCGGATTCGATTCCGTATGCTCCGGCCATCGCGGCGGGAGTCTGGTTGAGTTTGGTTCCGAAAACGTAAGGGGATTTTTGCATTCCATACCGCTAGAGAACGCGGGAGAGAAAGCGAACGGCAGGAGAGAAAGCCATGGATCGTAGATTTTTGACCGTGTTGGGCGTAAGTCTTTTGTTCGCCCTCGTGATATCGAGCGTGTTTTACCAGATGACGGCGCGCGCCGGCGGTTCCAAAAAAGTCGAGCAAACCGACTTGCGGGACGTGGTCGTCGCCGCCCGGCCCTTGTCGGTTGGCACCAACGTAAAACCGGCTGACATCAAGCTGGTCAAGATCGCCTCATCCGCCTTTCCAAAAGGCGCTTTCGGAAAGGCCGAAGAGGTGATTGACCGCCCGGTAATCAGCAACGTTCTCCTGGATGAGCCCATTCTCGAGGGGAGGTTGGCTGCGCGCGGCAGCGGGCTCGGTCTCGCGCCCGTGATCCCGGTGGGAATGCGCGCGGTAACGGTGCGCGTGAACGACGTCAGTGGCATAGCCGGTTTCGTGCTGCCGGGAATGAGAGTAGATGTGCTGGTGACCGGCCGTCCGCCCAGCGCCGACGGGACCATCACGGCTACCTGTCTACAGAACATGCTGGTGCTTTCCGCCGGAACAACCATTCAACCCGACGCGCGCGGCCAGACCATTCAAGCCGCGACCGTGACCCTGCTGGCGACGCCGGATGAGGCGGAAACCTTAACCCTCGCCAATAACGAAGGCCGCATCCAACTGGTATTGCGCAACGGCAGCGATCATACCATCGAGAAAACGCCCGGCCGCGACATCGGGGAGCTCTACGGTGTACGGGGAGTGCGCAAGAAAGCGGCCGAGCCCGCCCCACGCCCCCGCACCAGGCCCGTGGTGAATGTGGCGCCAGTCGCGCCCCCTCTTCCACCCCCTCCTCCGGACCAGATCATCGTGATCCGGGGAACCACCAAGACCGTAGAAGTAGTCGGCTCGAGCCGTCCCACGAACGGAGGACAGTAGATCATGCAATCCATAAAACACCTTTCCTTTGTGTCGGCGCTGGCAGTTGCCGCGGCCGGCTTTGCTCTCGCTCAGTCGGGCCCGGAAGATATCAGGCTGACAGTCGGCAAGAGCATCACCATCGACTATCCGGCGGACATCGCCCGGATTTCGACCAGCAATCCGGACGTAGTGGATGCATCGCCGGTAACGGCGCGCGAAGTCCTGGTGCACGGCAAGTCGTTCGGCACGGTGACGATGATCGTGTGGAGCAAGACCGGCGAGCGGAATTTTTATAACGTGACCGTCGAGCAGAACCTGGAACCGCTGCGCAAGCTGCTAAAGGAGACGTTTCCAAAGGAAGATATCCACATTCAAATCTCGCGGGACTCTATGTCGTTGACCGGCAAGGTTTCGTCCAAGGACGTTTCCGATCGCGCCACCGCGCTATCGGCGCCGTTTGCCAAAACCATCGTCAATAATTTGCAGATCGCCGCCGCGGCCGTGGAAAAGCAGATTCTCCTGCGGGTCAAGTTCGCGGAGCTCGATCGTACCGCGGCCAGCCAATTCGCGGTCAACTTGATTTCCACCGGCGCGGCCAACACACCGGGGCGAATTACAACTGGCCAATTCCCCGCTCCTACCACGGCTACAGTGACCGGCCAAAGCGGCACCAACCTGAATCAACCGACGTCGTTCAACATTTCCGACGCTCTCAACATCTTTGCATTCCGGTCGGACCTGAACCTGGGCGCGCTGATTCGCGCGCTGCAGAGCCGCAATTTGCTTCAGATCCTCGCCGAACCGAACCTGATCACCTCCAATGGCAAAGAGGCGAGCTTTCTGGTTGGCGGCGAATTTCCGATCCCGGTTCTGCAAGGCGGCGGCAATTCCGGCGCCATTACGATTGTGTTTCGCGAATTCGGCGTGAGGGTGACTTTCAATCCTTCGATCACCGAAAACGGCACCATCCGCATGTATGTGAAGCCCGAGGTATCCACGTTGGATGTGGCGCACGGAATTTCATTCAACGGGTTCACCATCCCCGCTCTGTCCACCCGCAAGATGGAAACCAACATCGAGCTCGGCGAGGGCCAGAGCTTTGTCATCGGCGGCCTCATCGATAACCGCCTCACCGAAACCATATCGCGTATTCCTGGCTTGGCCAGCTTGCCAATCCTGGGAAACCTGTTCAAGAGCAAGGAAGTGGATCGGAATAACACGGAGCTGGTGGTAATGGTGACGCCCGAAATCACGATGCCCCTACAGGCCGGTGAACCGAAACCCATGCCGGTCATGCCGCGTGAGTTCCTCGCTCCCGCGAATTTATCGGATGCTTACCAGGTAAAGGGCAAGCCCGCCAAGAAGAAGTAACGGATGCAAAGGATAGTGAGCCGCGAGATGGAGTTTGCAAAATGAACGGCCGGGGCCCAGCGCTAACCGCTTTGTCGATCGTGCCGGACCGTGAACTGGCCAGCCAGTTCACCGCGTCCAACGACCGCACGCGCTCGTTCCAGATCGTTGCCGATCTCAAGGCTTATCCCACGAACCAGGCCCTCGAGCTGCGTTTGCGGCAAGCCAAGCCGGATGTCATTCTCCTCGACCTGGCCACAGATCTCGACGCGGCCTGCGAGCTCATCCGCGGCGTCACCCTCCTGAATCAGCAAACACACATTGTGGGTTTGCACGCCCGGAACGATTCAGACGCGATTCTTCGCTCGCTGCGGGCCGGCGCCAGCGAATTTCTGCACGCGCCTTTCGACGCCAACGTCCATATCGAAGCGGTGGCGCGAATAAACCGGCTGCTTCGGCCTGAGCCCGTGGGAAATGCCCAACCGGGAACCATCATCGCTTTCTCCAGCGCGAAGCCGGGGTCGGGCGCATCCACGCTCGCGGCGCAAACGGCCTTCGCGCTCCGCCGGACAACGGGTAAGAGAATATTGCTCGCCGACTTCGACTTGATGGGTGGCATGATCGGCTTCTACCTGAAGCTGACGAACACCAAATCGCTCTTGGATGCCATCCAATTCGCGGAAAACCTGAGCGAGTCGGTGTGGCCGACCTTCGTTTCGGCCTCCGATGGCGTGGATATTCTGCCGGCCCCGGAAGCGCCTTACGCCGGTCCCGTCGACGCGGCCCGTCTGCACGCGGTATTGGAGCATGCCCGCATGAATTACGACTGGGTGGTGATCGATCTCCCCGTCGTGTTCCAGCGGCTCAGCTTGATGACCATTTCCGAGTCGGACCGGGCGTTCCTGGTGTCCACTCCGGAATTGCCGAGTTTGCACCTGGCGCGGAAGGCCGTCAATCTGCTCGATCAGTTGGGTTTCCCGAAAGACCGGTTTCAGGTCATGGTCAACCGCATCAACAAGCGGGATGAGATCAACGGCGCCGACATCGAAAAGCTGTTTAACTGCACGGTGCATTCGCGGGTTCCGAACGATTACTTCTCCCTGCACCGGGCGGTCACGCTGGGGCAGCCGGTGGATGGACATTGCGAGCTCGGCAAGGCCATTGAAAACCTGGCGGACCGGTTGTCGGGCAACGGTGTTAGCGAACGCAAGCGTTCGCCGGCAGTCGCCGATTCGAGGACAGTGCTCTCGACAGTTTAGTGAAGACTTATTATGTTTCCGAATCTCGAAACCAAATCGACGATGCAAGTGAGCTGGGAGCAGCGGCTGTTGAAAAACGGCGGCAAATCGAAGGGCGCTCTCAAGCCCGAATATCAGGAGCTGAAGTTTACCCTGCACCGCAAGCTGGTCGACAAGATCAATCTGGATGCGCTGGCCAGCATCGATAACCAACGGGTGCGAAGCGAAGTACGGCAGGCGCTCATCTCGCTGATCGATTCCGAGCCGACGCTGTTGAGCTCGCTCGAAAAACAGCAAATCTGCGATGAGGTGCTGGACGAGGTCTTCGGCCTGGGACCGCTCGAACCCCTATTGGCGGATCCGAGCATTTCCGACATTCTCGTCAATACGCACAAACAGGTCTACGTGGAGCGCAAAGGCCTGCTGGAGCTGACATCGGTCAACTTCCGCGACTCGCAGCACCTGTTGCGCATCATCGACAAGATCGTTTCGCAGGTGGGCCGGCGCGTCGACGAATCCACGCCCATGGTGGATGCGCGCTTGAGCGATGGCTCGCGCGTCAACGCCATCATTCCGCCCCTGGCCGTGGACGGGCCGCTGCTTTCTATCCGCCGTTTCAGCACCGACAAACTGATGCCTCCGGATCTGGTGGACCGCTCGGCCATGACGCCGGGCATGATGGAGCTTCTCGAAGCCGCCGTGAAGGCCAAGTTGAATGTCATCATCGCCGGTGGAACGGGCGCCGGAAAGACCACGTTGCTGAACGCTCTCTCGGCATTCATTTCGCCCAAGGAACGCATCGTCACCATCGAAGACGCGGCTGAATTGCAGTTGAAGCAGCCCCATGTCGTGCGGCTGGAGACGCGTCCGCCCAACCTCGAGGGAAACGGCGCGGTCCGGCAGCGCGAACTCCTGATCAACTGCTTGCGTATGCGCCCGGATCGGATCGTGGTCGGCGAGGTCCGCGGCGCCGAAGCCCTGGACATGCTGCAGGCCATGAACACGGGTCACGACGGTTCGCTCACAACGGTTCACGCCAACACCCCGCGAGACGCCATCTCCCGCTTGGAGGTCATGGTGGCGCTGGCCAATTCGAACATGCAGCTCACGTCCATCCGGCAGCAGATCGCGAGCGCGGTCCACCTGCTGGTGCAGGCCGCGCGCATGAGCGACGGCTCGCGCCGTGTGGTGGCCCTGACGGAAGTCACGGGCATGGAAGGCGACATCGTCACGCTCCAGGACATCTTTGTGTTTGAGAAGCGCGGTCTGAATCCCGATGGACGCGTCGTCGGACGTTTTGCGGCCACCGGCATCCGCCCGAAGTTCTACGAGAAGCTGCTGGCCGCGGGCATCCGGTTGCGAGCCGATCTCTTTGACGAGGTACTGGAGGTCTGAAGCCATGTTTATATTGATCGCTATCGGCGTTTGGGTGGCCGCGCTCTCCATCTGGTGGGTCTGTTCGAATGCTTTTCGCCATTCGGATCTCGACCGGCTGAAGAGCCGTCTGTTGGGTACCAGCAAAACGAAAAAGACCAAGGCGGCGGCGCAGCACGCTTCGCTGATCCAAGCGGAAGAAAGCGGCGGCCTGCTCGCGACGCGGTTCCTCAAGCGTTACCGTCTCCAGTCGAAATTCCAGGAAATGCTGGAGCAAGCCGGGCTGAAGTGGAGCACGCATCGGCTGGTGAACACCTGCCTGCTGGCCTGTGTCGCCGGCTGGGCGGTGGCCTGGGTCCTGTTGCCGGCAACAGTACAGCGTTATGCATATGTGCCCGCCCTGCTGGCCGGCACGTTTCCATTACTGTACGTTATGCGCAAGCGCACCGCGCGGCTGCGCAGGTTTGAAGAGCTGTTCCCGGAAAGTTTAGAGTTCGTGGCTCGATCCATGCGAGCCGGCCATGCCTTTTCGGTCTCGCTGGAGATGATCCATCGCGAGTTTCAAGAGCCCCTGGCCGGTGAGTTCCGGCGCACGTTCGAAGAACACAACCTGGGATTGCCGCTGGACATGGCGCTGCAGAAGCTGGCCAAGCGCGTGCCTTCGCTGGACGTGCACTTTTTCGTTTCAGCCGTTCTGCTGCAAAAGCGCACCGGAGGAAACCTGGCCGAGATCCTGGACAAGCTGGCCTACGTTATTCGGGAACGCTTCAAGCTGCGCGGCAAAATCCGCGCCATCAGCGCCCACGGCCGCATGACCGGAACCGCTCTCACCTGTATTCCCCTCGCGGTCGCCGTGATCATGTTCTATACGAATCCGGATTACATCAAATTCTTCTTCCTGGACGACGTGGGAAATATCATGCTGGTCTCGGCCATCGTCTTACAGATGCTTGGCTACATGATCATCCGGCAGATTGTGAAGATCGAGGTCTAGAATGGCGATATTTTTCACGATGCTCATTTTCATCGCGGTCGTGGCCGGGCTTTCGCTCGCCGGAATGCGTCTGTATGTGAAGCCCAAGGAAGCCATGGAGCGCGTCGCGGGCACCGGCGCCGATCACGACGCCCCGCCGGTCCATCCAAGCTTGGTTTTCCACGACATCGTAAAGCGTCTGGGAGCCATGGTGCCGGTTTCGCCCAAGGACGTGAATGTGATGCAGCGCCGGCTGATCCGTGCCGGCATCCGCAATCCCAACGCCCTCAAGATTCTATATGGCGCGAAGGCCCTTTTCGGAGTGCTCTTGCCGGCGCTCGTGACCCTGTCGATCTTTAATACTTCCACCGACCCGAGCAACAAGTTCGCCGCGATTCTGGCGGCGGTCGCGGTCGGGTTCTTCGGTCCCAATGAGTACGTGCGGATGAAGGCCAAGCACCGTCAAAAACAGATCCATCGGGGATTGGCCAACGCTCTCGATCTGATGGTGGTCTGCGTCGAATCCGGCTTGGGGCTCGATCAGGCGATTCTGCAGGTCGCCAAGGAACTGGAGCATGCGCATCCGGAAATAACCGAGGAACTGGCCATCGTCAATCTCGAGCTGAAAGCCGGCAAACGCCGGGCGGAAGCGCTCCGGAACCTGGCGGACCGCACCGCCGTGGACGATCTCAAAAAGCTGGTGGCCGTCCTGATTCAAGCGGACCGGTTCGGCACCGGAGTGGCGCAGAGTCTCCGCGCTCATTCCGACTACATGCGCGTCCAGGCGCGGCAGATCGCCGAGGAAAAGGCCGCCAAGCTGGGCGTAAAGCTTGTTTTTCCGATCTTTTTTTGCATCTTGCCCTCGTTGTTTGTCGTAACGGTAGGGCCGGTAATCATGAAAATCATGCGGGAGCTGCTCCCGATGATGAACAACATGTAGGGGAAGTAATTTCACGGGAAAGGAGAAAAAACGATGGATGGCTCGATGATTCGCATCATTTGCGCGGTGCTCGCAGTCCTGTTCCTTGGGCTGATCGTTTTGCGCCGCAAGAAGAGCGCCGAATAGGCGTTCCGACATGAACCTGAGGCGCGGTGTACCCGTCCCCGCGCCTAGCCTGAGGGTTTGTGTGGCGGGAAGTTTGAAAAGATGTGGCGGGAAGTTTTGAAAAGAATGTGTGGCGGGAAGTTTTGAAATCTGTCTCCTGGAGTTAACTGTTATGTTCAGCAAATCTTATTGGTGGAAGATCGCTTTGGCCGCATCCTTGGCCACGGCTGCATGGAGCGCAACCTTCGGAACGGTCGTGTCCATTGGAGGTCACGCGTCGGACCTGGCACTGGATGAAGCCCGGGGAGTTTTGTATATCGCGAACTTCACCGCCAATCGAGTCGAGGTCATGTCGCTGGCCGGCAACACGATCCAGACCTCGATCAATGTGGCCGCGCAACCGAGCGCGGTGGCTCTCTCACCAGATGGCCGCTATCTGGTGGTGGCGCATTATGGCAACATCGCTCCTCCCGCTTCGTCGGCCAGCGCCATAACAGTTATCGATTTGAGCAACTCCGCCAAGCGGACCTTCTCGCTGGGCGCCGCCCCACTGGGCGTGGCATTCGGTATCGATGGCCTCGCACTGGTCGTGACCGCCACCGATTTCCTGCTCCTCGACCCGGCATCGGGCACGACGCAGGAGCTGGACACCATCCCGGGGCTGATATCCAAGACATTGCCTCAGCCGGCCGGCAGCTTCCCGCCCAACATTGTGGCGGCCTCCGTCGCCGCCTCGGCGGACGGTGAGTTCATCTACGGCTTGGGTGACAAACTTCTGTTCCGGTACGACGTCACCAACCGGATTCTGTCCGCCAGTTTGTACACGGCTAGCCCGCCCCTGGGACCACGAGCGGTCAGCGTCAGCCAGGATGGATCCTATTTCACCGCCGGCTGGACCGTGCAGGATCGGTTCTTTTACGACATCGCCGAATTCGGCAATCCCTCCGGCACACTGAACATCGGCACCGCGGTGATCGATTCCGCCCGCAACACGATTTACGCCCAGATGCCGCCCCCCGCGTCATCCCTGGGAGTAGCGCCCGTGCTTCAGATCCTCGACTCGGACAACCTCACGGTCCGTGCCAAACTCAATCTTCCTGAGAACTTCGCGGGAAAGAGCGCACTCTCGAGCGATGGCTCCACATTGTATGGAGTCTCCGATAGCGGCGTGATGGTCTTGAAGGTAGGCTCTCAGGAAAAATCCCATCGTGTACAAGCAACTCTGCAAGACATGGTTTTCCGCGGCAATTTCTGCGACCGCCGGGTTGCCAGACAGACTCTAACTATAACGGATCCAGGTGGCGGAAACACTGCCTTCAACATTTCGAGCGATACCCCCGGCCTGAACGTCAGCCCGTCATCGGGCGTTACTCCCGCGACGGTCACGGTCACCGTCGACCCAAACATCTTCGCCAATCAAAAGGGCACCGTGACCGGAAATCTCACCATCGCGTCGGGACAGTCCGTCAATATTGCCGCGCCGGTGCGGGTGCTGATCAATTCGCGCCAACCGGAGCAGCGCGGCACCTTCGTCGACGTCCCGGGCAAGCTGGTCGACCTGCTGCCGGATCCAACCCGCAGCCGGTTCTACATCCTGCGCCAGGATGCCAACAAGGTTTTGGTATTTAACGGAAACAACAATAGCCAGGTCGGCGAGCTTCGCACCTGCACCAAACCGATGGGCATGGCGGTTACTTTCGAGCAGCGCTATCTTCTGGTCGGTTGCGATAACTCGCACTACATGAGCGTTTTCGATCTGGAAACGCTGCAAGCCACCCAATCCGTCCGGATGTCCGGGGGCGACTACGTGCAGTCGGTCGCGGCTTCTTCGAACGCGATTTTGGCGGTCACCCGTGCCGCCAGCGGCGGCTCTCCGAACATTCACCGGATCGATCTGGGAACCCGTACCAGCCAGCGTCTTCCAACTCTGGGCGTGTACGAAAATAAAGTCCCTCTGAACTCGGTGCTCACGGCATCTACGAACGGCGCCTCGATCTTCATGGCGTCATCGGATGGAAGCGTGATGCTCTACGACGCCAACGTCGACTCGTTCACGGTATCGCGGAAGGATTTCCCGGCCTTGGGCGGTTCCTTCGCTGTCTCGAATTTCAATCTGTATGTAGTTGGAAATCATCTGCTGGACTCGTCTCTGGTACCGATGACCCAATTTGAATCCGGCACCGGCTCCGCCTCAGGTTTTGCATTCGTTGACCAGTTTGCATTTCGCACCACTGCCCCAGCGCCCGGCGCGGGTAGCCAGAGCACTGCGCCCGGCGTCATCCAGCGGGTGGATCTCACCAATTTCACCAACAGTCTGAGTTTGGCCACGGCCATGGTCGAAGCACCGCTGCTCGGCGGCACCGGAGCTGCGTTTACCAGAACGCTGGCGCCCCTTTACGACCGGTCGGCTATCATCAATCTCACCGTTTCGGGCTTCACGGTTCTGCCATGGACTTACGATGTCTCGGTCGCGGTTCCCCACATCGGCAAGGTGGTAAACGCAGCGGACCTCACCACTGGAATCGCCCCCGGCGGCCTGATCACTCTATTCGGCAACCAGCTCAGCCCCGTGAATCTGGCCAGTTCGGAAATGCCTTTGCCTACTGCCCTGGCGGATAGCTGCCTCACCGTTAACGGTTTCCCGGTGCCGATTCTCTTCGTCTCGCCGAACCAGATCAATGCACAAATGCCTTTTGAAACCGTCGGCAATGTGTCCATGATCCTCAGGACGCCGGGCGGCAGCAGCGACACCTACAACCTGCAAGTCATCCCGGGTGCGCCCAGCGTGTTCCACTCCGGTGTGGCGGGGCCCGCCAACGACGTCCCGACCATTATCCGCAATAGCAACGGCGAGCTGGTGACGGATTCAGATCCGGTCCATAGGAACGACGTTCTGGTGATCTTCCTCACCGGCCTCGGGCTGACTTCGCCCGCGGTCGCCACTGGAATGCCGGCGCCCATGAGCCCGCTCGCGGTCGCTTTGACCAAGCCCAGTGTCAGCATCGGTGGAATGGACCTGCCGCTGTTCTACTATGGCTTGGCGCCCGGCCTGGTTGGTGTAAATCAAATCAACGTCAAGGTGCCGGGCAATGTGCCCACCGGCATCTCGGTGCCGCTTGCAATTTCGCAAGGAAACTACACCAGCTCGATATCGGTTCGAGTTGTCGAATAAAAACAAAATGGAGATGAACATGAGACAATTTCTGCCTGTTACGTTTGTTATGCTTCTGGCCGCGGCGCCAGCGGCTCTTGCTCAGAAATGGGAGGTGGGCGTGGGCGGAGGCGGCAGCTTCTACACCTCGCAAACCTTCACCAACCCGGCCGGAAATGCCAGCGGAAAACTAGCCAGCGGCTTCATTATGAGCGGCTGGCTCGGAAATAACAGCAGCAAATTGCTGGGAGGCGAACTGCGGTACGACTTCGAAAAGTCCGACCTCAAGTTGTCGTCCGGCGGCGCCAACGTCAACTTCGGCGCCCACACGAATGCAATCCACTATGACTTCGTGCTCAACTTTGCTTCCAAGGAAGCGCGACTGTCGCCCTTCGTCTCGGCCGGCGGCGGCGTCAAGGTATATTCGGGAACCGGTAAGGAGCAGGCCTTCCAACCACTCAGCAACGTCGCGCTTCTCACCAAGACCAATCAATTGGAACCGCTGGTTTCAGTGGGCGGCGGCGTAAAGTTCAAT
>CATPCJ010000463.1 GCA_955652915.1 uncultured Bryobacteraceae bacterium | reverse complement strand
TTAGAATCTTCGAGAATCAGTTTCGCCGTGCCCGCCACTTCAACGCCGGCCGATCGTGTCCCCGAAATTTCCACTTGGATCAGCGTAATTTCGCCACCTTCCACGGCGATTCCGGTGAAGATCCGGGATGGTGAACCGCCGCGAATGCGCAGATGGGAAATGCTGGCGTGGCCGGCCTGGGGCACTCGGATAGCCACCCCGCTTCCGGGAACATCCGGCGGCTGCACAGTGGCATCGTGTCCCTCAATGGCCACACCCGGTTTTAACTCCACCGATTCCGTGTACACGCCCGGCTCGAGATCGATCGTGTCGCCGCTCCTCGCCCTGATCATGGCGGCGGCGATAGTTTGGACGCCGCCGTTAGCCGCGGGACCGACGTGGATCGTGATATTTGACGGCGCCATCGCTATCGATCGATCCACCGGCGGCTCAGGTTGTACAAGACATTGTACGCCGTAAAGCAACACCGCCCCGGCGGCTATCCCGGCTGCAAACGGCACAACCGCGCGCCTCCGCCACGATGCCGGCTCGCCCTGGTGTTCGATGGGCTCGGAGACAGACTGCTTCTCGTACGCCTCGGCGATCGGCCCCTTGGCCTTTGGCTTCGGTTTAGTACGCGGACGCGGGCTCGCAAATTCCGGACCTTCCACGTAGACCACGGAGACGTTATCCTTACCGTCTACGATTGCCCGGTCGATTAAGCGGCGAGCCACCAGGGCGCGGTCCCCCGCACTCTCGCGGATGATGGACTCAATCTCCCGGATGCGCAAGGCATCGGTCAGCCCGTCGCTACAGAGCAACAGCGCGCTTTCCGCTTCCACGGGAAGCTTATAAATGGCAATGAATCCCGGGTCGTCGGGATCGTGCGGAGCCGATCCAACATCGCGGAAGACTTCGTTGCGCCGGGGATGCGCCATCGCTTCTTCTTCGGTTATTTGTTTCCGATCCTCCATCTCGCCGACCGGTGAATGATCGCGCGTGATCTTTTCCACAAGCCCGCGGGTTATCTTGTACAGCCGCGAATCGCCGACGTGTCCAACGGTAGCTTCCTCTCCCTCGAGCAGCGCCACGGTAAGCACGCAAGCCATTCCACGCCACTCCGGACGCTTTTCGGCGGCCTCATAGATATCCTTGTTGGCCAGCGCTATCGCTTCCCGCACGCGCTCTTCGGTCGTGCCCGTAAGCCGCTCCAGACGGCCGCGTAACCGGGCTTTGGCGATGCGCGCGGCCTCTTCGCCGGCCGCATGACCGCCCATCCCATCCACCACGAAATAGATGCCGCGATTGTCGTCGGCATGGACTTCATCTTCGTCGGTTTCACGCGATCCGCGATCTTTCAGCGCGCACGAAACGAAATGGGCGGGCGAGAGCGCGGCCCGATGTTCACCCATCGCTTCTGCTCCCTAAGGCGAGCACGAGGGCCGCCAGCACGAACAGCGCCAGAAAAACGTATCGAAGATTGAGCAACAGGCTCATTTCTTTTTTAGCGCCTTGAAACGCATCGATAGGATGTCCGCCAGGTTGATGGTCGCCTTCGAGGGCAG
Source organism: uncultured Bryobacteraceae bacterium (assembly GCA_955652915.1). Lineage (GTDB taxonomy): Bacteria > Acidobacteriota > Terriglobia > Bryobacterales > Bryobacteraceae > Palsa-89. Next base: position 6,755 of record CATPCJ010000463.1, on the reverse strand, counting down.
CGGAATTTCGACATGATCGTCCGTTTCGATTCCGTTGACCGTCTTGATGCTGGGCGGCACGCGGTGGCCGTCGATGGATGTGCCGAACTTGCTCAAGTCCTTAATGAAAAACTTTCCGCTGGAGGCGTCCCGGCGAATCTGGAAGTGCTCGCGCGAGACGTCCTTGCTGGTGAGCAGCTTGAGATCGACCCATTCGTCCGGCCCCCCGCGGCCGACCTTGATAGCGTCCTTCACGATATCGAATTCGTGCGCGCCGCTATCGTCTTCATAGGACAGCTTCGCGTAAACCATCGTGTTCGACGACGACGCGGGCGCAAAGCCGGTGCGGCGCGTTTTCGACAGATTCTCGTCGGGCGCCGCCGGACCCACCCGCACCGTCTTCTCTCCGCCCATCTCCGGCTCGGGCGGAACCAGGCCATCGGACTGCACGATCAGCCGATTCTGGGCGGCGTTGTCGTCGTCATTGGTCAGGAATTCGATGACCCAGTCGCCGAGCGGCTCGTAGCGCTTCTGCCGTTGTTTCTTCTGAAAAGGCAGCGCGGGCACGCCCCTCGGTGGCCGGTTGAGCCGATTCAATTCTTCTTGAAGCGCGCGCCCGGCCTCTTCCCGAATGCGGTCCTGGAAAGGGCGAAGGTTGAAAAAATCGTCTCGATACAGGTACACGCGAAAAATGTTTTTCACATAGTTCGTGTAGTAGCTGCGAACGACGCTGTTTTCGAACTCAACCAGGATGGCTGTGATGAGTTCCTCCGGAGTGACGCTGGCGAGAGGATCCATCCCGACCACTAGTTTAGCGCGAAGCGGGCCGGATAGAAGGAGAGATTCATGGAAGTGCCGGCGGATCCGGAATCAGCTCGATTCGTATCGCCGCCGTGCAAGAACCTGATAACGTTCGTGAAGACCATGGCCCGTACACCCATTCACCCCGGGAGAGATCCTCGCCGGCGAGTTGGACGAGAGCAGTGCCGTCCAACCGGCTTTACCAGATCCTGGCAGGAAAGCGGAACATCACGGCCGGCATCTCGGCCGATTTTTGGATGAACCTCCGGAGCGCTTACGAGCTCGGCCTGGCCCGGCAGCAGAACGGCAAGGCCATTCAACGCATCCCGAAGCGCACCGCTCTTGATTTGACATTCTACACGTCTAAACCTCACATAGAATGTTTACCATGCTTACCAAGCCGGCCTATTCCATTGGGATATAACCCATTTGCACCCATGGAGTAAGAAAAGATTGAGTTAAAGAATACCCTCCGATTGTCGATGGACAAACGTCGGAGGTAATCGCCATTCTAACGCCAAAAGTATTATGGATCGCGGACCACGCCAGCGATATTGTGGATGGGGCTCGTGTTGGGCTCACCATGGTGGACAGCGCGCTGGATGGGCTGCGAGCGCTCCAAAGTGAGGACTTCGATGTTGTCCTGGTGAGCTTCCCATTGCCGGATTGGACTTCCGCGCCGGGGCTGCTCGAGGAATTGCAGCACACTCAACCAACTACGCCGGTAATCTTTTACGCGCCGGCGGCCACGGCCACGGAGTCGGTGAATCTCTTACGCCTGGGAGCATTTCACGTCTTGCAGCAGGGCGACGCCAATAGCCTGTTGTACCTGGCGGCTAACTCCAAATGGGTTCGGGTAGCTACGTCTGAATCCAGTGACGGCGGGCAGGAACCGTGGCTCAAGTACCTGATTGGCGGCGGACGGCCCATGCAGCAAATCGCGGACACAATCCGGCTGGTCGCTCCGCGCCATTCTACTATTTTGATCACCGGCGAAACCGGTACCGGCAAGGAAAACGTGGCTAGAGCGATTCATGCGGAAAGCAATCGTGGTCACCTTCCGATGGTGTGCGTGAACTGCAGCGCACTGCCGGAAACGCTGCTCGAAGCGGAACTGTTCGGGCACGTAAAAGGCGCCTTCACCGGAGCGGTCAATCAGCGCATCGGACTGTTCGAGCAAGCCCACCGTGGAACGATTTTTCTGGACGAAATCGGCGACATGCCGTTAAGCTTGCAGGCCAAACTGCTGCGAGTGCTCCAGGAACGGGAATTCCAGCGGCTGGGCAGTTCGGAAACGGTAAAGATCGACGTCCGTGTTATCGCCGGGACCAATGCCGATCTGCCTGAACTAATCAAACAAGGGAAGTTCCGCGAAGACCTCTACTACCGCTTGAATGTAGTGCCGATGGCGATCCCGCCTCTGCGCGACCGGGCTTCGGACATTGCGAGCCTGGTGGAGCACTTTATCGAAAAAATCTGCCGCGAAGAACAGATCCCGATGAAACAGGTTTCCAGAGAGACCTTGGCCCGGCTCTCGGCGCATGACTGGCCGGGCAACGTGCGCCAGCTCGAAAATGCCGTGGAAAAAGCGATCGTTCTCAGCGGCGAACGGCCCTTCCTTTACCCAGGTGACTTCCCGCTTCCCGCGCGTATGCATCCGCCCGTGCTCCAGTTCCGCGCGCAACCGTTCATCGCCATTCCCGATCAAGGATTCGATTTCGAAAGAACCGTGGGGGGCATCGAGCTCAACATCCTGGAGCAAGCCTTGAAAAAGACCCATGGAAACAAGAAGCTTGCAGCGGAAATGTTGGGCTTGAAGCGAACAACCCTTTCGGCAAAGCTGAAGAGCCTGGCGGCAGTGGGCGCCGCGGGCTGAAGCGGGGCCTTGGGTAATCCCCAGCCCCGAGCTCCTAGTTCCAGCCCCAGCTAGCGTCGAGCGACCCAGACTTTTCCCGACGTATCTTCCTGATTGGCCCGCACGATAAAACGCTTCGGCGCCGATCCCACGTAATAGAACGGATAGCAAGTGACGAGCGTAAGCGTTGGACCACCGCCGGCGGCCAGAACACTTACATCTTTCGGGCTGACGATCCTGGTGGAAGCCACGATATAACGGAATGTGCCTTTGTCCGTCTCCAGATCGATTGCATCGCTTTCCTTGATATTTCGAAGCGCCCGGAATATGGTATCGCGGTGACCCGCCAGCGCGATATTTCCGGCCTTGCCCGGCAGCGCCGTTCCAGGAATGTGGCCGATGGCGTGGCTGAGTGTCGCCGAGTCCGCGCCTTCGCGCACCATCGCCACTACGTTCAAGCGCGGTATGTGAAGACGCCCGATCAGGCTGGCTGGCAAGGGTGGCTTGTCGCCCGGCAAAGGCCCCGTTTTTACAGGCGGAGCGTCCGCGTTTTCCGCCCGGTCTTTCCCAAATACTCCGTGAAGCTCATCGGCCAGGAATCCCCGGACCGTCGGCTTCACGCCTCGCAGGGACGCATCAAAGGACCAGGTGTCGTAGGCTTCATAAATTACTGCTTTGGCTTGAATCCAGATGTAGACATCGATCGCCGCCAAACCAAAAAGGAGAAACGCCCATTCCAAAATACGCAGCCGCCGGCTCTCCATCATTTGCTGGCTCTTTCGCTATCGGTGGCGAAGATGTAGCTGGTGCGCGTTCGAACAATCAGCTTCGCGCGATTTGGAGCCGAAGCGCTCACCTTTACATGCCGCTCGGGCTTCCCATTGTCCACGGTTGGAATGTAGCCGATGGTATATCGCGTTCGAATGTCCTTCGCGATTTGCCGGCAGATCGGACCCACTTCCTCCAACGTCTTCGGCAGATAAGCGCTGCCGCCGCTCACACGCGCCAGCCTTTCGAGCACACCTGGGTTCTTATCCATATCGTCTTCATCGAAAATACCAATCGTGTAGATGGTCGCGGCGGAAGTCAGCACGTCGTGCATCACGTCCGGAAGTTTGCTCTGGCTAATGTTGTCCCCGCCGTCGCTGATCAGTACCAACGTCTTCTTGTCGCGCCGGCCCATGTCGAGCTGATGCAGCGCCATTTCGATTGCATCGTAAAGCGCCGTTCTGCCTTCCGGAACCCCATTCCACAGCGCCGCGCGCAACATGTTGAGGTCGTCGGTGAACGGCACGATATCCGGCAGGCCGCGCCGCGCGCGCTCGTTGAAGTTGATCACAAAAATTTCGTCTTGGGGATTGCTGGCTTGAATAAACTCGAGTGCCGCCGTCACTACGTGCGCCTTCTTCGGCCGCATACTCCCGCTTTCATCTACCACCAGACCCACCGTAACGGGAATGTCGGCATTCGCGAACTGTGTAATTTCCTGGGGCTTACCGTTTTCAAAAACCTTGAAGTTATCTTTCGTCAGACCCGAAACAAAGCCGCCGTCCGAGTCTTTCACGCTGACATCTAAGAGAACCAGCCGCGACGTGGTTCGGATTGTGTAGTCTTGCTGCGATTCTTTTTGGTCCCATCCCACTACCGCCACAGCGGCAGCGGAAAGAATCACCGCAGCACCTACCCATCGAATCACGTCGCGGCCTCGGTTCATAAGCTCCGCCTCTCAAACCGGCGCTTACTTAGTTTACGACGCGCGTACGGTTCTCAAAACGAGAAACACACCGAGCGACAGCAGGCCGGCCAGTCCAAGCAGCGGATAAGGGCTGGCGGTCTTGGGCAGTTCCTGCGGAGCCGGCGTGGGCTCGGGAGCGGGAGCAGAAGGCGCCGGTGCGGCCTCTGGGGCTGGAGCCGGAGCCGGGGTGGTCTGCGCCACTTCAGCCTTCCGTTCCATCGGCGTTTCCTTGCCTTCTTCATTTATGCTGGCCACCGAAGCGGTTGCCATTTCATTTTGTGCTTGTACTTCAGTCGTTGGAACTGAAGCATGCGCGGCCGCCGCGATCTGCACCGCGGTCGACTTCGGATAAGCGAATTCCTGGCCAAAGTTGTCGCCAGGGTAGAACCAGGCGCGCATTGCCTTCGGCTGTCCGGGAGGTGTTTCCCAGAACGAAAACACGGTCTTACCGGTTGGCTCCAGGCGATAGTTCGGAATTGCGAGGATGGTCGTCTCCAGATGCGTTTCGTCCGCATTGAAAATCTGCACGATGTGACGATCCGACGGGGAATCCAACAGGCGAATCACATACTTGCCTGGAGGCAGAACCTTGTTGGGAACCTGAATCGCCTCATTGACTGTCAGGATGGTCTTCTTGTTCCATTCATCTGCCCGGGCGTTGGGTGCGAACGCGATCCCGAAAAACCCGATAGATGCTACTGCGAGAGCTAAACTCTTCATTTGAAACTCCTCCTATAGAAGTGTCTGAATGTCGCGATCACCCGAAAGCGAACGCCATAAATAACAAGGCTGCATGATTGGTACATGGCCTCAAAACTCAAATTCATCTAGCGCAGCTTGCCTGCCAAAGGTAACATCCGTGATTTCAGACAGATCGCTATTGAGGGGTAGACTACAATTCGGAAAGTTTTACAAGAATGCGGTTAGAAGTAACGTACAGTTGGTGGTGATAGTACCACTGATTTGCAGTGCAATTAGCGGTGCAGTGGATCTTCCGTCCAGGGAGGGGTAGCTTGCATGAGACGGCCCAGTTCCGGCTCCAATTCTGCCATCTTTTCTTTCATATACCAGGCGATTCGGCGATAGCTAAAATGACCCTTAACGCCGGAACGCAGCCTGGCAATATATTCCGCCTCCGAAAAGTCCATCTTGAAGAGAAACCTGGCCCGGCTTGCGAACGGCAGTAAATAGTGCGAACCCGGCTCAGGAAGGCTCGTCGCAATGTTACATGCGTGGCAGGCGAGCGCTTTGTAATAAGTGCTAAGGCCTGCATCGGCGATCGCATCCGGTGTTTCAAATCCTAGCTTCGTCGAGTAAGCTTGCCGGAATTGTTGGCAACGGCGATGCCGATGGAGGTCTCGGTAGGCTCCGATGTCCATCACGATGTCGTACACGTACGGCGCGCCGCGGAAATTTCGCAACAGTTCGTCGCGCCGCGTTCTGGACCGAAGCGCTACATCGATCACTTCATTCCTGCGCGCCGAACTCCACGAACAGGCCTGTTCATAAAGCAAACGATAGGGGCCATCGGTAACGGGATAGAGCAGCGTCGCCACAATATCCGCCATGGTGTCGGTTGGCTTCAGCAGGTCGACCGGATCGGAACATTGGTGTGTGTATTCCTCCAGGTTTTGCGCCGCCCACAATTTCAGATCCACGCGGCTCTGAGCCAGATGTTCATCGGCATCCACGTGGCGCGCCAGCGTCGGCGCGAGCGCTTCGCCGGAGTTTGTTGCGTCCCATTGACAAGCGGGCTGCTCCGCGCAAGCTTCCGCGATCTCGGCGGCCAAATCGCGCAGCTCCCGATATTCGGAGGTTTTCAGCCGTCGTACCTGGCGCTCCAGCGTTCGTATGCTGGTGACCTGGCCGACGCCGGTCGGGATGCCGAAACACAATAGGTATCGCGCGACATCAAAGGCACGAGCGGTGAGGTTTCGCTTGTAAGCGTCGGGCTTCATCGACTCCGGTTTCGGCAATCGTTCCGCCAGATGCTCGAAAACCTTCGCGTGAATTTCGTTGTACCCGGCCAGCAACTGGCCGGCCGCGTCCTGGTAAAGGGCCGCTTGCGCGGAATCGAATTCCGGCGGCGTGATGAAACCGGACTTGGAAAAATCCTGATAACGCGAGGAGCGCGCCTGTCCGTCCCACAACTGTTCATCCTCCACTTCGGTGGCGGCGAGTTCGGATATCCCCTCGAAACACATCACCACGTGGCCGAGGTCGGCAATGGAGGCATGCCCATATTGGAAATAAAACTCTCCAGGAAATTGAGTTAACACCCGTTGATAAAACAAAAGCCTTCTTCAAAGTGCTTGTAGACGTTGATAAAAAAACTCAGTCTATTATTAGTACAAAAGTATTTCAAAAAACCGGCGACAGATATAC
>CATPCJ010000462.1 GCA_955652915.1 uncultured Bryobacteraceae bacterium | reverse complement strand
GGCGAATCGGAAATTGTCGCCGGCCACATGACTGAATATTCGGGCTTTAAGTACGCGACGTTTTTTCAAGCGGAATATTTTGGAATGTTCGCGATCAGCGGTCTGGCGGTGACGCTGTTCCTCGGCGGCTGGCATGCGCCGATCCGCGGGCTCCAATTCATTCCGTCCTACGTTTGGTTTTTCGCGAAGTTGTCGATCTTGTTGTTCGTATTCATCTGGATTCGCGGAACGCTACCGCGCACTCGCGTCGATCAAGTCATGAACTTCGCTTGGAAATTCATGCTCCCGATGTCTTTCACCTGCGTCGTGGCGGCCGCCGTCTGGCATTATCAAGGACGACGGCTGACCGGATGGATTTGGTCGCTCGCGGTCATCGCAGTTGTTTACATCGCATTGTCGATCTTGCTCGACACGCGCAAGAAATTTGCGCCGCGTACCTATCGTTTCGCCGAATGAATAGCGCCGCATTTTTCATCATCGCTATCCTGACCATCGCAGCCGCACTGGCCGCTGCGTCGCTCCGGACGCTTATCCACGCGGCACTCAGTTTCGCCCTGGCGTTTGTCGGTGTCGCCGCGTTTTTCTTTTTACTCGGCGCCGAGTTCGTCGGGTTGGTGCAAGTGTTCGTGTACATCGGCGCAGTCGCGGTCTTGATTGTCTTCACGATTTTGTTGACGCGACGTGATGTTGGAAAAGATCGCGGCTTCAACTGGAGCGGCGTTGTTGTTGCGGTCGCTGTATTCGCCGGCCTGTTGTGGGCAATTCTTAAGACGCCGATGCTCTCGATTGCTGCGCCGCCAATCGAAGCGCTCACTGTGAAACGAATCGGCGAAGTGCTCATGACCGATTACGTCTGGCCGCTGCAATGCGTCGGGCTCGTGCTAACCGCTGCGTTGATCGGTGCGCTCATTTTGGTCATGGAGGAGAAGCGCGAATGACATTGTCGATCTTGCTCGTCGTTTCCGCGGCGTTGTTCTGTATTGGATTGCTGGCGGCGCTGAGCCGTCGTCATGCGATTTTTATTTTGATCGGCATCGAGATGATGCTCGCCGCGGCCAACTTGAATTTCATCGCGTTCTGGCGCTTCGGTCCGCAACCGCAGCAACCGACCGGCGTGATGGTCGCGATCTTTGCCATCGCCATTGCCGCCGCGGAAGCCGCTGTCGGCCTCGCGCTCGTCATCGCGGTTTACCGCCATTACCGAACGACCAATGTCGATGAGCTCGATCAGCTCAAAGGATGAATCCCTGGATCGTCAGCAACATTTGGCTGGTCCCCGCCGTGCCATTCGCGGCTTCGTTGTCGATCTTATTTCTGCGGAACTCGCGGCGCACCGGCGCAGCCGCACTCGCGATTATCGGACAGGTCGTTTCCCTCGCGTTGTCGATCTTGGCGTTTCTGCTAACGCTGCAAACGCCCGGTTATCGCGCGTTCCATAATTTCACCTGGTTCACTTTCGGTGAACACGCAGTGCGCATCGGCTGGGTGCTCGACCCGCTCGCCGCCGCGATGCTGCTGATGATCACGCTGGTCGGGCTCTGCATTTTTATCTTCAGCATTGGTTACATGGCCGAGGACAAAAGTTTCACGCGGTTCTTCGCGTATCTCTCGTTTTTCTCTGCCGCGATGCTCGGCGTCGTCATCGCGAACAGTTTGCTTCTTCTTTTTGTTTGCTGGGAGCTGGTCGGACTCGCGTCGTATCTGCTCATTGGATTTTGGATCGACAAACCAAGCGCGGCGGCGGCGGCAAAAAAGGCGTTCATCACCACGCGCATCGGCGATCTCGGATTTTTCCTTGGCATTCTTTGGCTTTACGGCGGCAGTGGCACGTTGCTTTTTTACGATGATGGACGCGGCTGCTTGGAAAACGCCGGGCTTCTCGCGCTTAGCGCGAGTGCAACGTTCGTCGCGCTGCTGATTTTTTTCGGCTCCGTCGGCAAGTCCGGACAGTTCCCGTTACACGTCTGGTTGCCTGATGCGATGGAAGGTCCCACGCCGGTCAGCGCGCTGATCCACGCCGCCACCATGGTCGCGGCCGGTGTTTTTCTCGTCGCGCGGGTGTATCCACTCTTCTCGTTAGGCGCGATCAACGGCGTGACGCCCTCGCTCACGGTCGTCGTATGGATCGGCGTAATCACCGGGCTGATGGCTGCGTTCATTGCTCTCGCGCAATCTGATATGAAACGCATTCTCGCCTACTCAACCGTGTCGCAGTTGGGATTGATGATGGTATCGTTAGGCGTAGGCGGCGTCGCGGCCGGCATCATGCACCTGCTCGCGCACGGATTTTTCAAAGCACTCCTCTTTCTAGGTTCGGGCTCGGTCATCCATGGCTGTCATCACGAACAGGACATCCGCAAGATGGGCGGGCTGCGAAGACTTATGCCGGTTACGTTTGTAACGTACGCCGTCGGCATGATGACTTTGAGCGGTGTGCCGCTCTTCTTTTCCGGAGCGTGGACGAAAGAAGAAATTTTGCACGTGACGGCGCATTGGCCGGGATCGCACGTCCCGCATTACTTAATGATGGCCGGCGTCGTGTTGACCGCGCTCTACATGACGCGGCAAATGATCTACGTTTTTTTTGGCAACCGCCGCGTTGCGTCGGAGCAAGCACACGAAAGTCCGTCAGTCATGACCAGGCCGCTGATCGTGCTCGCGTTTTGCACGATCATTCTCAGCGTCGTTCTCACGCCCGCATGGCCGTGGCTGCATGACTATCTCAGCGGAGCAACGCCGCAGTTCGATTTCGCGCGATTGATTCAGCCGATGCTTTTTGTTTCGTTCGCGCTCGTCGCTGCCGGCATCGGACTTGGCCTTTTGATGTATCGCAACGTCGGTTCACAAGATCGACATCGTACTGCGGACACAGATCCACTCGAGCAAGCGCAACCGGCGCTGTTTCGATTTCTCGAAAACAAAATGTGGCTGGACGAACTTTACGCGCACACTGTCATCGCTTTCAGCGCATTCGCCGCTCGCGTCTCCGACTGGATGGATCGCTATGTGTGGGATGGTTTTGTGCGCGGTGTGGGCCGAGTCGGGCAATTGTTTGGAATCTTCACTGCGAACGTCGACGAACGCGGCATCAACGCCGGAGTCGATGAAAGCGTCACTGGTACTCGCGGCCTCGGCCGTTTGATGTCGATGGCGCATTCTGGGCAAGTCCAAACTTATCTTGGCGCCATCGCCATCGGCATGCTGGCGCTGCTCCTCTTCTACGCATGGTTGGCATGATCACGGCGCTGATTTTCATTCCGCTCATCGGCGCAATTGCGCTCTACGTCGGACGACCCAATCATGCGCGCGCAATTGCGTTAACGTTCAACGCGTTCTCTGCGTTTTATGCAGTGATGTTGTGGCAGAAGTTCGATACGAACGCCACTGGTCTTCAGATCGTCGAACATCACACTTGGATTCCGGCGATCGGCGCTGATTACCTCATCGGCGTCGACGGTTTGAGCCTGCTACTTGTAATACTTACGTCGCTCATCTTCCCATTCGCGTTTCTCGCGCAACGCATGGGCCGCGGTTCCTGCGCGTTCATGTTAGTCATGCAGTCGGCGCTCTACGGCACGTTCACCGCCCAGAATTTTGTTCTTTGGTTTTTGTTTTACGAGATGAGCCTGATCCCAGCGTTCCTCCTCATCAAAATCTGGGGCGGCGAAAATCGGGATCGCGCCGCGACCAAGTTTTTTGTTTACACATTCCTCGGC
>CATPCJ010000461.1 GCA_955652915.1 uncultured Bryobacteraceae bacterium | reverse complement strand
TCGATTCACTTTCTCGATGGTGATCATGTCGCCCAGTGGACCTTGGCTGAAGGCGCTGGCCAGCAACATCGCGCCGATGCCCCGATCTTCATCGGCGATCAGCAGAATCCCGTGAGGACGCGCTTCGCCGCGGCCGAAAATCACCACGAGTAGAATGGCGATCAAGCTCGGCACACCGATCCAGGTAAGGAGCGTGATAGGCTCGCGGCGAAGGCGGAGGAGATCCTTTACAGCGCTGATCCATAGAAATCGCATGATTACTCTCTCAACTCCTTGCCGGTGAGTTTGATGAAAAGGGTTTCCAGGCTGGGCTGCGTAAGCGTTGTGCCGCGCACTTCGCCCGCGGAGTTGATGGCTTCAAAGATGGAAGGCAGCCGGTGCGAGGCGTCACTCACCGAAAGCGCGAGTTGCGATTCGTCGGCCTGCACGATCTCGATTCCAGCCAACGGCCGGAGCGCTTCACGAACCGCGTCGGGACGGAAAACGCCAGTGAGCCGCAGCAGATCGCGTTCGGCCAGCATCGCGCGGAGCTCGGCCAGCGTGCCTTTGGCGATGATGTTTCCATGATCGATAATCGCAAGCTGATCGCAAAGGGATTCCGCTTCCTCCATATAGTGCGTGGTATAAAGCACGCAAGCGCCGCCTTGAGCTTGTTGGCGAACCAGTTCCAGCAGGCGCATACGACTTTGCGGATCGACACCAACCGTAGGCTCATCCAAGAGAAGGACCCGGGGTTGATGAATTATGCCGCACGCAAAATTCAAACGGCGCTTCATGCCGCCGCTGAATTGCTTTATCGGTTCCTTGGCGCGATCCTGCAAGCCCGTAAGCTCCAGGACATCGTTGATACGTTCGCGCAGCTTTGCGCCGCGCATCCCTTGAGCGCCGGCCCAATAGTTCAGGTTCTCCTTCGCCGAAAGATCGTCGTACAGCGCGATCTCCTGCGGCACCACGCCGATGCTGCGCCGGGCCGCGATTCCGTCGCCCACAACGTCGTGGCCCATTACACGAATGTGACCGCCAGTGGGCGTGATGAGGCTCGAAATGCAACCGATGGTGGTGGTTTTTCCGGCGCCGTTGGGGCCGAGCAAACCGAATATCTCACCGGGCTTGGCGATGAAGCTGACGTCTTTCACCGCTACAAAATCGCCGAACTGCTTGCGGAGCTCTTGTACTTCAATCATGTTGCTACTTAAGAATAGAGTACCCCTCGGCCAATCGCGAGAATTATCGGACGGGAGGTTGAATTGTCCGGATGAACCGTATCAACCGGCTTCCAGAATCGCAAACCAACATCAGGCGGATTACCAATCCGCGGCAGGATGCCATCCTGCCCTACACAGGCACCTTCCAGTCGAGAATTGCCTGGATCAGACCATCCAGAGTGTGACTTTTCGCTTCTGCGTCGACGTCAAGACTGTGTTTGCGTGCCGTGCTGGAAGTGACGGGACCAATGGAGGCGATTCGCACGCCGTCTAGCGCTGGGCGTCCCGCAACCGCGATGGTGTTGTCAACCGTCGATGAGCTGGTGAACGTAATCCAGTCGGGCTTTCTTTCGGCGGAGAAGATTTCCCGGGCCTGGACGGCCGCGTTTTCTGGAACGGCGTTGTAATACGCTTCCACTACGTCTACCTGAGCGCCTAATTTCGAAAGCTCGGCAGGAATCACATCGCGCGCCACCGCCGCCTGCGGCAACAGAATTCGCTTGCCGTTCAATTCCCCGGCGGCGAACGCCGCGACCAAGCTCTCCGCGACATATTCGGCGGGCATTAGATCCACCTTCAGATGGAGATCCTCAATCGCTCGCCGCGTCGCTGGGCCGATGGCGCAAATTTTGGACTTCAGCGATCGCAGATCCAACGGCGAACGGTCCAGATGTTTCAGAAAGAATCGGACGCCGTTAGCGCTGGTGAAGATCAACCAATCGTAGTCGCCCAAATGTGCAATCGCCCGATCGAGCGGCGCGCAATCCTGGGGCGGCTGAATGGAAATGACCGGCAATTCGATCGCGTCCGCGCCGAGCGAACGCAGGCGTTCGGATAACTCACCGGCCTGCTCTTGAGCGCGCGTTACCACGATTCTCTTTCCGAACAACGGCAGCTTTTCGAACCAGCTCAGTTTTCGATGCAGCGCGACCACTTCGCCGATGATCACGGTGGCGGGCGGCTTCAGGCGCGCCTGGTCGATTTGTTCCGCGATGGTAGCAAGCGTACCCGTGAGAGTCTCCTGATCCGGCCGCGTTCCCCAGCGAACGACGATCGCCGGAGTATTTCCCGAGCGTCCCTTGGCCATGATGGCTTCCGCGATTCCTCGAATCGCCCAGATGCCCATGAAGATGACCAAGGTTTCCGATTGGCCGACCTTGCCCCAGTCGATGGCTTCGAGATCGTGACCCGTCACGAACGTGACTACCTTGGTGTGATCCCGATGCGTCAGCGGCACTCCGCTGTAGGCGGCGATGCCCAGCGGCGAGGTCACGCCCGGCACTACTTCAAACAGAATGCCCGCATCGGCCAGCGCCTCCGCTTCTTCGCCGCCACGGCCGAAAATGAAGGGATCGCCGCCCTTCAAACGCACCACCGTTAAGCCGCGGCGCGCCCGCTCGATCATCATCGCGCAGATTTCTTCCTGCGGAAATGCGTGAACTGCTTTCTTCTTGCCCACGTAAATTCGCTCGCAAGTCTTAGGAGTAAGATCGAGAAGATGTTCGTTGGCGAGATGATCGTACAGAACCAAGTCGGCGATCGCGAGAAGCTTGCGACCCTTCCAGGTGATGAGATCCGGATCGCCCGGTCCGGCGCCCACGATATACACCTTTGCCGCGGCCGGGTCTGAGCTCATGTGCGAAGCTTCGCGTCCGCTTCCGCGCCGTACACGGCTTCGAGGATTTGCCGGCCACCTTCGGCGAGAAGTTGGCCGCCCAGCGCCCGGCCGATGATGGCAGCTTCCGCGGCCGCGCCGTTCGCCTTCAGCTCGATCACCTGCGTTCCGTCCGGCGAAACAATTACGGCTTGCAGGTGAATGCGATCGTGCTCCACCGTGGCATAGGCGCCAATCGGAACCTGGCATCCGCCGCCCAATGCCGCCAGCACCGCACGCTCGGCCGTAACGGCGATGCGCGTTTCGCGGTGATCCAGGCGACTGCAAATTTCTTGTGCCTGGCCGCAGTCGTCGCGTGTCTCCACCGCTAGCGCGCCCTGACCCACCGCCGGACACATCACACCGGGATCGAGCAATTCAGTAATGCGATTTTCCCAACCCAAGCGGCGCAAACCCGCCGCGGCCAGAACGATCGCGTCATATTGCTTCTCGTCCAATTTGCGCAGGCGCGTGTCCACATTGCCACGAATGTTTTCGATTTCGAGCTCGGGACGAACGCTTCGAAGTTGAGCGGCGCGGCGCAGAGAACTTGTCCCAACGCGGGCGCCGGGAGCAAGCTCCGCCATTCGCGCTCCCACCAGCGCGTCGCGCGGGTCTTCTCTCACGGGAATCGCCGCGAGCGTAAGACCAACCGGCAGATCGGTCGGCATATCCTTCAGACTGTGTACCGCCAGATCGATCGTTCCCTGGAGCAACGCCTCTTCAATTTCCTTGGTGAACAGTCCCTTGGTTCCTACTTTGGATAAAGCGACGTCCGTGATCTTGTCGCCAGTGGTGTGGATAATTTCGAGCCGGCACTCCACGCCAAAATTCTCCAGCCGCGTCTGTATCCAACGCGCCTGCCACAAAGCCAGTTGTGAACCTCGCGAGCCGATGGTCAGCATGCTATTCGCCGAGCTTGAACACCTTTCGAATAGTCGTCACGAAGTGTTGGCTCTCCGGCTGGGATGCCTGCCGGCGCAATTCCGAAATGGGCCCGTGGGCGATTTTGTTGATGATGCTCTTGGTAAGCGCTTCGAGCGCCTGTTCCTGTTCCGCGGTCAGCGTTCCAAACTTTCCGCGCATGCGCGCGAGTTCCACGAGCCGCACGTTTTCCAATTGCTCCTGCAAACTTACGATGGTCGGGACCACTTCGCGCTCTTTCAGACGAACCAGCATCCGGCCGACTTCTTCTCCGATGATGGCCTCGGCTTCCGCGGCGGACTGCAAGCGCCCTTCGCGGTTCGTTTCCACCACCTTTTGCAAGTCGTCGATATCGTACAGGAAGACATTGTCCAGATCGTTGGCGGAAGGCTCAATGTTGCGGGGCACGGCGATGTCGATCAGAAACATAGGCCGATTGCGCCGCGACCCGATCACTTTCTTCATGTCGTCCTTGGTGAGGATGTAATGCGGCGCGCCGCTGGACGCGATCACAATGTCGATTTCCGGGAGAAATGCCGCGAAGGAAGTGTAATCGACGATCTGAGCGGCGAAGAGCTCCGCCACTTCGGCGGCGCGCTCGTAGGTCCGATTGGTGACGAATATCTGAGTCGCGCCACAGCGCCGCAAATGGCGGGCGGCCGATTCCGACATCTTGCCCGCGCCCACGATCATGATTTTCTTGTCGTCGAGCGACCCGAATATTTCGCGGGCGAGCTCCACCGCCGCATATCCCACCGAAACCGCATTGACGCCGATCTCCGTTTCCGATCGCACGCGCTTGGCGACGTTGAACGCCTTCGTCAGCAAGACGTCCAGAAAACCGTTGATGGCGCCGTGCTCCTTCGCCAGAGCGTAGGCGGATTTGAGCTGGCCGAGAATCTGAGGCTCGCCAACCACCATGGAATCCAGGCTTGCGGCCACGCGAAACAGATGCCGTATAGCGTCGCCATCCTCATAGCGGTAGAGATAAGGCGTCACCCAATCGCACGCAACCTGGCGGGTATCGGCAAGAAATTGATCCACCGCCACGCCCGGATGGAGTCCGTCTTCACAGGTAAGCGCCACTTCCACGCGATTGCAGGTCGAAAGAATAATCCCCTCGCAAAAGCCGGGGCGGCGCTTTAATTCAACCAGGGCTTCCAAGAGAGAGCGGTCGTCAAACGCGAGGCGTTCGCGCACCTCCACCGGGGCCGTCTTGTGATTCACGCCGGTGATGGAGAATTTCATTTAGCCGACATTCACTTAGCCAACATTCACTTAGCCAACATGGATCTGAGCCCGACGTGCGCGGCCCACGTGAGAGCCGAACAGCAGAGCACGGCTACCGCCATCAGCGCGGCTTTGCGGCCTCTCCATCCGGCGCTGGCGCGCAGAAAGACCATTGTGAGGTAGAAGCCCCAGGTAATGAACGATAACGCGACTCGCGGGTCGCGAATCCAGGCGGTTCCCGACTCGATGAAAGCCCAGGCGCTGCCGGCCACCAGCCCCAGCGTGATGAAGACAAAACCAAGCGCCATGGAGTTGGAGATGAGATTATCCAGCGTGCCCAGCGGTGGCAGGCGCTTGAAGATATGTATCGATTTCTTGTTCTTGAGCTGGCGTTCCTGAATAAGATAAAACACGGAAGCGGTGGCCGTCAGCAGCAGCGCCGCGTAGCCCAACAAGACCAGCATCACGTGCAGCAGAAGCCAGGCATTGCGGACGTTGGTGCTGGGCCAGGTAAGCATCGGGGTCTCCATCGCGCCGATCTGGGCCATCACGAATACTAATGGAAAAACGCAAACGCTGAGTCCTTCGAAGTCATATCGCCAATATACGAACAGAAATAAAACCGCGATTAGAAAAGCGCAGACCGTGGCGGACTCGAAGAAATTGTCGACGGGCAGATGACCAACGGCGGTGGCCAGCTCCACGATCGCCACAAAATGCAGGATCGCGGCTACCAGAAATGCGAACAACGCGTACTTGAGAAACCCGGACTTGCGGCGCAGCAGCAACGCCATGACGTGGAGCAGCCCAACGCCGTATAGCGCGGTGGCTACGCGCAGCCAAAAAACGCCCATTTCGTACATCGTAAGTCTCAGTATAACGGGGATGCCCCAGTCCCTGGCCGGCTCCCGGCTCTCCGGCGAGCGCGAGGTGCTCACAGCGGTCGCGTTGAAATGAGAGATCGGATCTTCTTGACGAGGTTACCCCCGCGGAGGACGGCGGAGCGGGCGGTATCTGTTGGTGTGGCCACCAATTTCGTATCGCATCCTAACGACGGATTCTTCCAACGCTAAGGGCCTGTTACGGAAAATAACCATTATATTTTCGACGTAGCGCACGCACTCGTGCCGACGCCCGGCTTTCTCTGCGCGGATCGGTGTCGAGAGAGTCTCGACACGGCACGCATGAGTACGTGCGCTACGTCGGCCAATCGCCGATCTTTTGACACGGTTATTTCGTGACAACGCGGTCAGGAACTCTACTCGACTTCTCGGATCCAGTTTCGGCACCATACGAGGTCGAAATGATTCGCCGAACTAATATTCCGAAGGCGTCTTGCGGACGTGCTTGCTCGCACGGAGAATTTCCATTTCTTGCAATGTCGCTCTCGGGGCTCCAATCCACACTGCAACCCGGTCTGGTGGCCTTGCCTGCTTCCCCATCTGGACACTCATCCGAAATATCACCACTGGTTAACGCTGTGGAGAACTATTCGCGAGGTCCGATCTGTGTCGTTCGTGGAGAGCCAGCCAATTCGGTTCTGAGCCTTTGCCGTTCGTTAACGGAGAATACCCGAAGGCCATTGCTCGGCCACCAGTCCTTATCAGCGCGCTCCCTATATTAATTGCCGCTGTCGGAATTGATGTCAACGTACGAAACGGTCACCGTGTCCGTGCTCGACAGACCCGCCGAGTTTATTACCATCACCACGAATTTGTAATCGCCGAACGCAGAGCCGTTCTGCGGGATGACTACTGTGGGTGTTGCCGTATTTCCTCCCGTCAGGGTGATCGTTTGTCCACCCACCGGCTGGAAGCTCCATTGATACCCGACCGGGCCTCCCGTGGGGTCGTACGATTGCGTCGAATCCAGAAGGAACGACGGTGACGTCGTTTGAACGCCCTTTGGTCCCGCGATGGCAACGGGAGCAACGATATCCGGCGTCGGCAGCGTGATTTGAGCGTTGCCTGTTCCCCCCGGTGAAAAAGTACTGACGAGCCCCGGAATACTGGTCGTAACCGCTCCAAACTGCATCCCCGCAACACCATCGACAGGCAACTTATAGGAAGCCGAAAAATACAAAGGGGCGCCGGTCATGTCCATGCGAGTGGGGCTGACCGCCACCGCTGTGACAGACCCGATCAACACCACGCCCCTAAGAGGCTTGGTCGGAAGCCGTACCTGTTGCACCTGCGCCGTATACGACCAAATAGGCTTGGACCACGCCAAGATTGGCGTCGCAAGCGGAGAGCCCACCGGTAGGACGAGACCGGTTAACTGCAATGTGCCTTGGTCGGGATAGTAGTTGACCAATTGGTGGATTTCCAATGCCCCGGCCTGGATCGCCGCCAGTACATCCGGCGCTATGCTCGTGTTCTGAGTCAAAGCGACGTTCGCCTGCGGTATCACGGATTCCTCCGTAAGAGCTCCCAGCCACGGTTGCGCCGTGGCCGGAAGCGTCTGCGCGACCGCTGGCAAAGTAACGACCGACAAAGTGGCCACGAACAGAACTCGCGCGTTGAGATTCACTCTCGCGATTTTCATATACCTTCTTCTCCTGGTGATTAATTTTCGAAATTGGGCACAGTTAATGCGGCCCTCGTCCAGACATATCGGCCGGACCTCTCAAAGTATTCGTGGACTCTTTTGAAGAATGCAAACAACACATCCATGGCAAAACGAATCAACGGGCAACTGGGTGTGACATGCCGGCGCCGGAGGGTGTCGAATGACGAACTTTGCAACGAGCATCTTCGGCCTGCGTCGCGTTCTTTCTGTGCATTACGTGCGCCGGCGCTGTGGACGACGGCCCTGGCCCGAATCTTCTATCCGAGGTGTAACCCTTGTGCGTTCCGTTGTACTGGAGGGGTATGTTCGGGCTATTTGGCTACGAGCTTCCCGTCCACTCGATAGCGCCGCCGGATTGTGTCTCGGTTGGCGAAGCCGGCGAAATATTCTCCATGGTCCTTCGGCTGCCTAAACTAACGACCTCTGTGACATGATGCGAGAGCGCTTGATGGAGCCGGCTATTAGCCATGAGCGGAACCCGTGGAGATTTGAGCTCGACCACTTGCCAATTCCACGCCATTGATCTGAGCCCGGCTGGCTGCGGAACAAAGTCAAGTTGTAGGATAAATCCATGCGCGCACGTGTTGCTAACTATGGCAAGCGTGGTTTCCTACCAAACCAGACGGGCTCCCATCTGAATCCGCCGGGGAGTATTGGCCTGGCTGCCTACGGTCCCGAAAGCGGTGGTCGTCGCGGTCAGGTTGGGAGACCCGAACGTCACGCGATTGGTTGTGTTGAACGACTCAAACCGGACCTGGAGATACCTCCGCTCTCCGAGCGGGAAGCTTTTGAGCATCGACACGTCAAGGTTCTTGGACGAATCCCGCCGCAGGTTGTTGAACTGCGTGTCGAACGTCCGGATGTTGTTGGCGAGTTGCTGCATGGTCACGGTGTTGAATTGCGCGATATCGAAAGTGGGGCCATTGGGATTGTGGGGACTGAAATTCAGCGGCCCGCCATAATAAATCAAGTTGCCCCACCCTAACACCGGGCCGGATTGCAAGGTAAGTATCCCATTCACCGACCAGCCGCCGAGAAGCGAATTCCCGAGGCGCGTTCCAAAGTCGATAAGCTTCCCGCGGCCAATCGGCAATTGGTAAGTCGCCGCCAGCACCTCGCGCAACGGATAGCCCGAGATCCGTTTTTCGGGGGCGGGATCGGTGTCGTTCAGGTAGGTCGTCTTATCAATGGCTTTGTTCCAAATGAAGTTGTTGATCAGAGTCAATCCGTGTGTAAAGCGCTTCTGGAGCCGCACGTTCAGGCTGTGGTAATAGGAGCTGCCGCCGAAATTATCCTGGAGGAGAATTCCGTTGGTGGTTCCGCTCCCCAAGGGGTATTGCGGGAACGGAGCGAGGAGTTGGCCCAGCGGGACCATCGCTCCGTTCAAGGCGGCGCTGTTGGGAAGCAATCCCTGAAATGGGTTCTGCACGGTTCCCGTGAGCAGATTGATGGTGGCGTCATCCCGGGTGGGAGAGGTGCTCAAGTACCGGCGCGGGATGGAATCCAATTGGGTATTGGTTATCGGCTGATGTACGGAGTGATTGCCGATATAAGCGACTTCGAGGACCATCTGGCCTGGCAGTTGGTGTTGAATACTGAAGTCGTAGCGCAACGAATAGCTGTCGAGGGCCTGTGGATTGAAAAAAGCGATCTGCTGGCCCAGGAACGTCCCCGCGCCTTTCGACGAGCCGGCCGGCTGCACGAACCCGTTCGGGAAGGGATTAGAAAGCGATCCCGCCGGAGTTCGATAGGTATCGTTCGTTGCCACGAACTGTGTGGTCTGGCTGAACCCCTGCTGGTTCAGCGCCAGAGTGCCGTTGATACCGTTCGGGTTCACGAATACTCCGAAGCCTCCGCGAATAACGGTCTTCGATCCGAGCGCTCGCGGCACCCACGCGAAACCGAAGCGCGGGCTGAAGATGCTGGACTTGCTGTTGTAGACATTCCGATGGCTCGGACTGGCAAAGGTGAGCCCGCCGAGCGCCGGGAATTGGTCGACCGGAATTTGCGGCACCGGGTTCTTTGCGTATGCGGCCGCGGCCGCGGCCGAGATCGGATTAACGGCTGTGGGATCGAAGCCGTTCGTCGCGCGGTTGAAACGCTCCACCGTGGGCGTCTCGTGTTCCCAGCGAAGCCCCAGGTTGATCGTGAGGTTGCTTCTGATCCTCCAGTCGTCTTGGACAAAAAACGCGTAGTACTTCGATCCGGCGGTGCTGTGCGAGTTTAGATCGAAGCTTCCGCTATCCGGCAGCCCGAGCAGGAAAGAAGCGAATTCCTGCCCCAAAGGCGCGGCAGTGGAATTCTCCATTGCACTGGTCCATTTGGATTTGAAGGTGTAAGTGCCGGCTGAATTCCCGGGGGTGAACGCGCTCTCGATACTATCGCGGATGTCGGCCCCAACTTTAAAGCTGTGGTTCCTCCGGAGTTTTACGACGGTCGCGAAAAGCTGGTAAGTATCGAAGGTTGTAACCCCGTTGCCGCTGGATCCGAGACACTGGAAGTTGGAGGCGGAGCCGGCTGAAACGCTGCAACTGTTGAACGTTAGAAATGGGATCACCGGAGACTGGGAATTTCCACCGATGTAGGAGGGGAAGCCCAGCGTGGCCGGGTCGAAACCATCGCTGGGCGAAGCGTGAGTCTCTATATAGCGGGTCCAGTTGGCGCGAATATCCACCACCACCGTTGGCGAAATCGTAATGACGTCGTCGAGCGACGATCCCTGATTGGTTCGGTAGAGGAATGTGCCGGTGGCAATATTGGGAAAATATGGGTTCTTATTCTGATTGCGGTTACTGTGGCGGAAATCGTAGGACAACTTATTCTTGTCGCTCAGATTGAAATCCAGCCGGCCCAGTTCGTTATCGTACTTGTCGCTGTCCACGGCATTGACCACGTAGTTTTGGAGTCCGTCGGCGCGTCCTGGAGCGTTCGGCAAGGGATAGAACTGGAGATAGTTGAGCGCGATCGGATTCAAGCGGCTGGTGGGAATAATGTTGTTGGGAAAAGGCATGCGCGAGGTATGCGTTCCCGACGCCACGCCCGTGGCCGGATCGTAAATCGTATAGGAGTTATTGACGTTCAGCAGGGCTGAAAAGTCGCCCTTACGTTCGGCCGCCGTCGGAACGGTCGCGAAGTTCACGGGATTCCCCGTTTCAATAGGGGAGGTCGCCGGGTCCGAGTCTTTCAAACCCTCCCAGGCGAAAAACCAGAAGAGCCTGTTCTTTCCGTTAAAGACTTTCGGGATAATGACCGGACCTCCCACAGCGAGACCGTATTGATTGTAGTGATAAGCCGGATTCGGCGTACCCGCCCGATTGGTGAAGAATGAGTTCGCGTCCAGTTTTGATACCTGGACGAAATCGTACGCGGCGCCACGGAACGAATTCGTGCCACCCTTGGTGACCTGGTTCACCGTGCCGCCGCTGGTGTGGCCGAAAGCGGCATCCGACGCAAACGAAGTGACCCGCACTTCTTCCACTGCGTCCTGCGGAGGACTATAGGCCAATTGCCTGGTGAAGGCCGCGTTCGGCGCGCCATTGAGCAGGATTTCGTTGTTTCCGGCGGGCGCTCCACCCAGCATGACTCCGCCGCCCGGCGTGCCATTGTCAAACGGACGCACCGGGCCCGGCTCGATGGTGGCGATTGCTCCCAGTGCCAGGTTCGCCAACATCAAAGGCATTCGCCCGTTGAGCGGAAAGTCCTCCACCTCCTGAGTGGTGATCACTTGGCCCAGCGAGCCGTTCGCGGATTCGATCAACGGGGCATCCGCGGTGACGGTGACGGATTCGCTCAGCGTGCCCACTTCCAGACGGATATCGATCACCGGCTGTGTACCCATGCTGAGCGTCAGTCCCTTGCGCGCGTATTTCTTGAACCCGGGCGCCTCCGCGGATATCGTATATTCGCCGGGCGTCAGGAAAGGGATCGTATACGCGCCGGAATCTTCGGAAATAGCGGTCGACTTCGCTCCCGTTCGAGTTTCCGTGGCGATAATCTTCGCCCGTGGCTCCGCTGCGCCCTGCTGATCGGTGACCGTGCCGCTAATGGCGCCGCGATACTCCTGCGCAGGCAGCGAGGCTGCGGCGAGGCAGCCAATAACCATCAAAACGTTGATTTTCACGAGGTGCTCCCTTGCGCTCCTGCCGCTATCCGTCCGGGTTTAATCACAGGATGAAAGCGCTTTCAATTTGTCCTACACTAGCAGAGTGAGACGGCGCGACGCTATCGGGACTCTGATCGGCGCCGCGTTGCCCCGCCTGCGCGCGGGCGAAGCCGCGGGCGATGAATTGACCGGCCCTGGCGGATTCGCCGGCACGAGGATGCGCCTCAATATCGGTTCCCGCCTGCGAACCTTCAACGTCGAGCAGTATGTCGCGCTCGTCGAGGAGCGGAAGTACCGCGGCTGGAAATGGATCGGCGAGCAGCCCGGCAAGTGGCTGGAGGCGGCGATCCTCTCCTCCAACACCTTCGGCGACACGGAGCTTCGCAACCGCGCCGCTTCGGTTCTGGCGCGCATGATCGCCGCGCAAGAACCCAGCGGTTATCTTGGCATCACCGATCCCGCCATCCGCACGCCCCAGCATCCGCTGCGCGGCATGGACGCGTATGAATTGTACTTCACGCTCCACGCTCTGCTGACGGCGAAGGAAGAATGGCGCGACGACGGCGCGGGGAATGCCGCGGCGAAGCTTGGCGATTATTTCGTCGAGCACATCGGGCCGGGCAAAGCCGAATTCTGGCCGAAGGAAGCGGACTCGACCATCGCCGGACATGCGGGTCATCACGCCCTGGAAGGGACGCTGCTCATCGATCCCATGATGCGGCTCCATCAAGCGACCGGAGAGCGCAAGTATCTCGACTGGTCGAAATGGGTGGTGTCGAATATCGATCGCTGGAGCGGCTGCGATATCTATTCGAATCTGGACAAGGTCGCCCAGGGTGCAATCGGATTGCATCAGGTGGAACCCAAGGTCCACGCGCACACATTGCACATGAACCTGATGGGATTCGTGCGTCTCTACCAGGCCACCGGCGACGAATCTTATCTCCGCAGGGTGCTCGGGGTTTGGCGCGACATCACCGCCAAGCGAATCTACATCACCGGCGGGACCGGCTACAAGGAATATTATCGGGGCGACTACGAATTGCCGAACGGAAACGAGGGTGTCGAGACCTGCGGCGTCATGTCGTGGATACAGTTGAATCAGATGCTGCTCGGTCTGACGCGGGATCCGGCGCACGCCGACGCCATCGAAAAGTCTATCTGGAACCACGCCTTCGCCGCGCAGACCTGGGACGGCGACGGCTTCCGGTACGGCGTGCCGATGTCAGGATGGAAGCCGGGCATGAATTTCACCGGTCCGAACTGCTGTAGCGCGAGCGGTCCGCGTCTGCTCGCCTTGCTTCCCACGATCGTCTATAGCCGCGGACCCGCTGGATTCTACGTGAATCAGTTTCTGGATTCGACAAAGCGGATGGGTCGAGTCCTGTTCACACAGCGAACGAATTATCCGGCCGGAGACCGCATCGAGATCACAGTCGTACCGGACGCGCCGGAGAGATTCGCCGTGCATGTGCGTATTCCGGCGTGGTGTCGCGCGCCCCGTCTTTCGGTCAACGGCAAACCGGTGGCCGGGAACCAGCGAGAGGTTCAGCCCGGAACGTATGCGAAGTTAGAGCGGACCTGGGGCGCGCGGGATCAAATCGAGCTCACGCTCCCGATGGACGCGGTGTGGGTGAAGGGTGAGCACGGCAACACGGGCCTTCGAGCATTAACGCGCGGTCCAATGGTTTACGTTTTCGATTCGGTCTGGCAGGACGAACGGCTTCGATCAAAGCTTCGAGAGGAAGTGCAGGGCGACCCGATTTCAGGCCTGCCTTCGATCCAGCCCGATCGAAAGCTCACCGAAGTTCGCACTCCCGATCGCGCCCTGGGCCCGTTTTATCGCACCGGTTCGGACGCAGGCCCGGTAGTGCTCTCACCGTTCGCGAACCTGGGCCGTTGGTATCCCGGCGATACGGCCAGGCCCTCCGCCCTGCCCGACGCCAAGTCGCGACTCTATCCATACGGCGTGTGGCTGGCGTCTTAACTTATGTCCCGTTGGAGTCCATTGATTATCCCCTGCGCCTTGGCGCTGGTGATTGCCGCGAGCCGCAAGGAGCCATCTGTCAATTCTCTCGGAATGAAGCTGCTGGCCATCGAATCCGGTAGTTTTCTGATGGGCACAAACTCCGCCGTGCCAGATGAACTCTTGACGAACACCGCGGGAGTCATGTCCAAGAGGCCGGCCGAAGGCGACTACGACGAAGCTCCGGCTCATCAAGTGACGATCACCCAGCCTTTCCGGATCGCCGAGAGCGCGGTGACCGCGGATCAATTCCGCCGGTTCCGGCCGGAGTATCGCGAAAATCCGGATTACGCCCCGTATGCGACAGGCTTGAGTTGGAACGACGCCGTGGCCTTCACGAAATGGCTGAGCGCGAAAGAGGCGAAGCCGTACCGCCTGCCGACCGAAGCGGAATGGGAATACTCCGTGAAGAACCTGCGCACGGGTGTTGCCGAGTGGACAATGGACTGGCACGGCCTATATCCCGGCTCGCCGCAAACCGATCCAGTCGGCCGCGCTTACGGCATCGCGAAGGTCGTACGCGGCGGCGGACTCGACTATCGCAAAACCAAGGATCCCCAGGAGCGCTATCCGGCCGGGCTCCCGTATTTCGCGCGACCCGCCAATCGGGCCAGCATGGCGCCAGCTTTCGCGTCGCCCGCGCACCCCATCGGATTTCGCGTCGTGCAGGCGCCGATGCCCCAGACCGCGCCGCTGCCCTACGAAGCTCCGTTCTTCCAGACGGCGGTGAAGCAAAGCGCGCCCGAGCTTACGCGCGGTCCCGATCCCGCGCAGCCCTACTACCACACACGGCCGTTGTTTCCGAACCTGGGAGATCGTTCGATGCGTGCCGTGGGTTGGAAGATCGGACTCGCGCCAGGACTCGGAATCGCATATCACAACTCGGCCTTACAGGTCTGCCCCAACGGTGATGTTATCGCCGCGTACTACAATACGCCGAAGGAAGAGAACGATCCCGATCAGACGATCCTCACCATGCGGCTGCGCTATGGGAGCGAAGAGTGGGACATGCCCGAGCCGTGGCCGGACTTCGCCGACGCGGCCGACGCCGCGCCCGTTTTCTGGAACGACACCCGGGACGATGACCGCAAGCTGTGGATGTTCTGGGGATCGCCGCGCCTCTTGGGCGCCCCTCCATTTCAGTACATGACGTCGGCCGATAGCGGAGCCACGTGGAGCGCGGTGCAGTTCCCCGCGTTGGAAGGCCCGGCCGGAAAATTCACTCCGCAGCCCATCAACAGCGTCGTCCGCGGCCGCGACGGCGCCATCTATTTGCCGGTGGATGGAAGCGGCGGCACGTCGGTCCTGTTCGCAACGCGCAACGAAGGCAAAACCTGGTACGACACCGGCGGGCGCACTGGCGGCCGGCACACCACTCTGGTGCTCGGCAAGGATGGCTCGCTCATCGGCCTCGGCGGGAAGAACACGAACGTCGATGGATTCATGCCGGTGTCGGTGAGCCGCGACGGCGGCAAGACCTATCGAATCGACAAGACGCAGTTCTCCCCTCTAGCCAGCGGGCAGCGGCCGAGCGTCATTCGTCTCGCATCGGGGCGGCTTTTCTTCGTCGCGGATTCCTACCAGACCAGGAAGCCCGGTCCGAGGCGCGAGGGCGCCTTCGTCGCGCTGAGCGACGACGAAGGGACCACGTGGCGAACCCGCGATCTCCCCCGCATTTCAACGGTGGGTTACGTCACGGCCACGCAGGGGCCTAACGGTATGGTGCACATCGTGACGTCGAAGAACAAGCCGGACCTGCACATCGAGATGAATGAAGCCTGGGTGTTGGCCGGCGGCGCGGAAGCGTCCGGTCCCGCCCAGCTCCGCGACGTAAAGCCTTATCGCGAAGAGTATCCGAATGGGAAGCCGAAAGCGGTCTGGAGCGCCGGAGTATCCGGCGACGGGCGTTATCTGCTGCAGGGAAGGCAAATATTTTATTACGAAAATGGGCAGAGGCAGTGGGAAGTATCGTTTGAATCCGGCCACAAGAGCGGAGTCGAGACGTTCTGGTCCGCGGACGGCAAGAAGCAGTGGGAGCGCGATCACGCCTCGGACGGAACCTGGACTTGGCGGGTCTTTTATGACTCGGGGGCTCACTCCGGGCAGTTGGCGGCGGAGTCGCGATGGCGGGGAAAGGACTTGGTTGACGTTCGATGAGTATGCGCCGCACTGCAATCGATTCCTTGTGCTCTTTTCAAGGGCTCCAGCGCCGACCATGCGAGCACCGCGGGTCCGGTTAAGGAGAGGCCGGGTTCCGGTGGCGGCCTTTAATTAGGACCCCCGCCGTTGCCGGGCAAGCGCGTTGCGGTAGTAAATACGCACTCGGTGTGTGGGCTGGGATCCCCCTTCTGGATGCCAGCTCCCATCTTCGCGAGTTGGCTTTTCAGGACGCTAACAGTCTCGCAGCTTCTCTGGAAAAATACGTTAGGATAAAATCCGCCCCGGCGCGCCGAATGCTTGTGAGCGATTCCAAAATCGCGCGATCGCGATCCAACCAACCCTTTTGAATCGCGGCCATCAGCATGCTGAACTCACCGCTCACCTGATACGCCCCCAGTGGAGCGGGGAACCGGTCGCGCGCCTGGCGAATGATGTCGAGATACGGCATCGCGGGTTTCACCATGATCATGTCGGCGCCTTCTTCCAGGTCCAGTTCAATCTCGCGCAACGCCTCGCGCGCATTGGCGGGATCCATCTGGTAGCTGCGCCGGTCGCCGAATTGCGGCGACGATTCCGCTGCTTCGCGAAACGGTCCATAGAACACCGACGCAAATTTCGCGGCATAGGCGAGGATCGGCGTGTTCGCGAAACCAGCCTCATCCAAAGCTTTGCGAATCGCGGCGACACGGCCATCCATCATGTCGCTGGGCGCCACCACATCGGCGCCTGCACGCGCATGCGATACGGCGGCCTTCGCTAACCATTCCAAAGTAGGATCGTTCTGGACTTCGCCATCGACCACCAAACCGCAGTGCCCGTGGCTGGTGTATTCGCAATTGCAAACGTCCGTCATCACCAACAGTTTCGGCACTTCACGTTTCACGGCGCGCACCGCCTGCTGCACGATTCCGTCTTCGGCATAGGCCCCGGAAGCAAGCTCGTCCTTGGTTTCGGGAATGCCGAATAAAATGACCCCACTAATGCCGAGCTGGTGCGCGTCAGAACATTCTTTCACCAGTTCATCGATGGAGAGCTGATGATTGCCCGGCATGGAACTGATTTCCTTGCGCACACCCTTGCCGGGAACGGCGAATAGGGGAAGAATGAAATCCGAAGGCTCAAGCCGCGTCTCGCGGACCAAGCCGCGCAAGGATTCGCTTCCGCGCAGACGCCGCATTCTATGAGCCGGAAATGCCATCTATTTGTGTCCGTTCTTGTAGGGCGGACCCCCTGGCCGGCCTTTCCGTTCCGAATGAAGAGCGGGTCCAGGGGGGACCCGCGCGGACCAGGGGGTCCGCCCTACCTAGAAACTTAACCGGAAGCCGAACTGGATGAAGCGCGGATCCATGATGGAATTGATGCGCCCGAAGCTCGGCTGCGAAACGATGTTACCCGCGGCATCCACCGTCGCCGTGGTGTTGATGGCCGGACCGCTGGTGGCGCTGCCTCCCGCGAAGTTCCCGTGATTGAACAGGTTCGTGAACTCGCCAAAGAACTCCGGACGAATCCGCTCGGTGATCGGGAAGAAACGGGAATAGCGCATGTTCAACTCGTAGATATTTGGTCCACGATAGGTGTTGCGGCCCACAAAGAGCGGACGCTGCAAGGTGTTCGGAATCGTCGGATCGCCGTTCAACGGACGGTTGCTCCCGATGTTGAAAATGTCGCCTGACGTTGCCTGCAGCATGAACGTCAACTGATTATTATTGACGACATATTTCATGGGACCACCGATATCGAAGTGCGGATGCAGCACACCGGTTCCGGAAAGCGCGTGACGCCGGTCGGAGAACGAATTGCCGTAGTCCCGGCTGCGATTCGTGGGATCTTCCGGCATCAGGTTTGAGCTGTCCAGCACATTGCGTTCCGGAGCATCGTCCAGCGCGTGCGACCAAGTATAAGTGAGGTAGTATTCGTATCCTTTCGAAAACCTTCGATTGAGCGTGACGTTCAGGCCGTTGAAGTTGGAAATACCCACCGACTCCGCCATGTAGACGTTGTTGAACTGCGTGAAGACCGCTCCCGTCTTAAGAATTGGCCGCCCGTCACCGAGGAAGTTTCCGGTGGGCACGGCATTGATGTTGCGGTAAACCGGCAGGTGCGTGCCTTTGGTGAACAGATAACCAACGCTCAGCGACAAATCCTTGGTGAGTTCGCGGCTGATCTGGAGGTTGGCATTCGCGGTGTACAAAGTGCGGAAATTCGGCGACACCGTAAAGACATCCTGCGTGGGCAGGTTGAACCCGGCGGGCAGTGCGCTGAGAACCATCGGAAATGTCGGAGCAAACGCTGTAGCGTTAACGGTGCTCAAGTTGAAAACTTGCGGGGCTCCATTAGTCAACAATGCATTGAAATATACGTTGGTCTGCGGAGCATCGTAAAATACTCCGAAATTCGCGCGGACCACGGTCTTCTGATCCTTGCCCAGGCTGTACGCAATACCCACTCGCGGCGCGAAGTTGTTCTTATCGACGCTAAACTTTTGCGACGCCGGGAGCAGCGATTTCGTATCGGCCGAAGGGATCTTATAGATGTCGTAACGGACTCCATAGGTCAGCGTGAGATTGGGCCGTAACTTCCAATTGTCCTGAACGTACATACCGGTGAACAGCGAGCTGTAGATCACGGCCGGATTTCCAAACGTCTGTTGGAAGGTGCTATACGACTTCAGATTGGTTCCGTTCTTGGCCGCCAGATAATTGTCGATGGTGCCAAACGTGTATTTCGCGAATTGTTGCTGGGTCTGGTTGTCGAGAATGTAGCGAACGTCTACGCCGAATTTGTATGTGTGTGTGCCGCGGGTATAACTCAAGTTATCCGACCACTGCGGAGTCTTTTCGGTGAACGCCACGCCGGTCTGTTCGGAGCCTCCGAAGTTGGCGACGCCGGAAATGGTGATGGCCGGCTGCGGTCCAGTGCCCGGGAAAGAAACCTGGCGTTGGAAGCGTTTCGGGATCGCAAAACGGAATTCGTTCACCATGTTTGGAGACAGCGTGGAGATCAACTGGACCGCCCCGACGGGGGCGCGATCTTTGAACAGGTAAGTCTGCGTGGCCAAGGTCTGGCCGCCGCCGCTATTGAAGGGCGACTCGTTCCGGAAATAGTTAAAGCGGCCCGAGAGGCGATTGCTCTGGTTGATTTGCCAGTCCATCTTGCCCATGTAGAAATACACGCTCTGGCTGAATGGAATGGGGTTTGACAAATCCGTCGACAGTCCAATGGAAGCGAGTGTCGCGGGAGTAACAGAAATCGCATTTGGCAAGCTGCGCGAGACATGTTCGAACGCGCCGAACCAGAAAAGCTTGTCCTTGATTACCCGGCCGCCCTCGTCCGCGATATAAGAATCCAGGCGGCGATCCGGCTTGGGGGCCAACGGCGCGAAGGCCGGCTTGGCGTTCAAGTTAGACCGGCCCAAGATATACGCGGCTTCTCCGTGCAGCCCGTTCGTTCCAGATTTTGTGATGGCGTTGAAGACCGTCCCGGTTGTGTTTCCAAATTCCGGCGAAAAGCCGTTGTTGACCTGTTGGACCTCGCTAATGAAGGTGTCCGAAATGGGCAGCAGGCGGATGCCGGCGCGATCGCTTTGCGTATTATTGCTGCCGTCCAATTCATAGTTGATGCGATCCGTGAAGCCGTTGGCGTTGATCTTACGCGGCACGCCAAATTCCGTGTTCGGACGAGCGCTGGCGTTTGGCTGGATCAGAATAAAATTGTACGGATTCCGCGAGAGCAGCGGCAGGTTCTCGATCGAATTGGTGCTGAGCATGGAGCCGAGGTCGGTGCGTCCGGGTTCGATCACCGGCGAGGCCGCCGATACCTCGATCACTTCGGCGGTGCCGCCCACGCGAAGAGCCATATCGCTGGTCGCGGTAGTGCCCGCGTCTATTACGATTCCTTTGCGTGTCTCCGCGCTGAATCCCGACGTGGTCACTTTCAAGTCGTACGTCCCCAAAGGAAGCACGGTGAAGCGGAAGAACCCGCTGCTATCGGTTTTTAGTTCTCGCCTGAAACCGGTATTCACG
Organism: uncultured Bryobacteraceae bacterium; assembly: GCA_955652915.1. GTDB lineage: Bacteria > Acidobacteriota > Terriglobia > Bryobacterales > Bryobacteraceae > Palsa-89. Next base: position 6,748 of record CATPCJ010000461.1, on the reverse strand, counting down.
TTCTCGATCGTGACGGTAGCGCCAGGCACCACGGCTCCGGTTGGATCGGTAACAGTGCCTTCAATCTGTCCGTTGATCGCCGACGCTTGTCCGAAGCATGCGGGCACGGCCAATAACACGAATAGCGCGGCTAAAAATAGCAGACGCTTCATAGAACCCCCTTAAGCTTGTTGGATCGGATCAGCCCTCTTGGATCGTTACTGCTTTGAGCTGATCGCCCTGTTGAATCTTATTTACCACATCCTGGCCAGACTTAACTTGCCCGAACACGGTGTGTTTGCCGTCAAGCCAATCGGTTGCGATGTGCGTAATGAAAAACTGGCTGCCATTTGTGTTTGGACCGGCGTTCGCCATCGAGAGCGACCCTACCTTATGACGGTGCGGACTGCCTTTCGTCTCATCTTCAAATTTATAACCCGGCCCGCCGCGCCCGCTGCCCTCCGGATCGCCGCCCTGAACCATGAAATCGGCGATGACGCGGTGAAAAACCGTGCCGTTATAAAAGCCTTCGCGCGCCAGAAACACAAAATTGTTCACGGTCTTGGGCGCATCTTTCGCAAACAGGTCGCAGACGATACTGCCCTTCGACGTATCAAAGGTTGCGGTGAAGTTTCCGGCGGGATCGATGGACATGGGCGGCGGCGCCGCGTATTGTTTAGACATAGTTCCAGTGTACCCGGAGGCTCGACAGTGGGGCAGGATGGTATCCTGCCGGCCGATTGGCAATCGGCCCGTTAGCGATAGGCCGATTTACAATCGGCGGCAGGTTATCAACCTGCCCTACAGACCCGAATTTCGCCAGCGCGCCCTTCGGCCCCACCGCCCAGCCTGTCTTGCTGGATAAAAAGCCGATGGCATTGTATGCCTGGTCGTCAAAACGCTTCCAGCTTTTTCCATCGTCGTAAGAGACGTCTGAGCCCGATGTGCCGGTAGCGATCCACATCTTGCGATCCGCAACATAGGCGACCGCGGATCGAAAACCGCTCGGACGCGGACCCGCCGGTTCAACCCAAGTATGTCCTCCGTCGGAGGTGACGGCGATGTTGTGTGAAGCATCGGCAGGCTTAGAGTAGTCGCCCCCAACCGCCACGCCATGCCGGCCGTCTGAAAATGCGATGGAGAAAATGCCCGCGCTCGCGCCATCGTTGCGGATGGGCGTCGCGGTTACGTTCCAAGTGGCGCCGCCGCCGGTGGAATGAAACACACGCGCGGCTCCGGGTCCACCGGTACCGAACCAGGCTTCACCTTTTCCCCGCGCGAACAGACAAGTGCCGCTCGCCGCGAAGGCGCCTTCATTCGGGAGCGCGGGCGGCGTCACCTTGCGTTGCCAATGCAAGCCGCCATCGTCAGTCACTAAGATCACGAAGTGTCCATCGACAGGATCGCCAACTACGATTCCTCGCCGGGCATCCCAAAATGCCATCGCATCCCAGAAACCTGTTGGATCGTGATTCGTTAACTGAAGACTCCAATGAGCGCCGGCGTCGGTTGTCTTGTAGATGCGGGATTTGCCGCCAGGCCCACTGCTCAGCAAGTACGCCGTACGATCGTCGACGCCCTGCACGTCGCGGAAATCCAGCTCTTCAGCGCCGGGAACCACCGCCACATGCCAGGCTGCGCCGCCATCGATCGTTTCGAGATACGTGCCATTCGTGCCGCTGGCCCAAGCCACTTTCTCACTCACCACACTCACACCGCGCATGGAAGCGGTAGTGCCACTGGGGCGGACTACCCAAGTCTGCGCCGGCATTAAGCTGGACGCGAGAATCAGCCAGGAGAATCGCTTCAGGGCAGCCACCACTTCAGCGAATCGGAAGCCGCCGTGAAGAACTCGTCACCGGACCCGCTTGCCGGATTCGTTTTCGTCCAGTTGCCCTCAGGCTTGTAGTTTGGATCGTGATACACCCAAACCTCGCCGCGCTCGGATTGCGTCAAGATCGGCGTCTCCGAAGTACACTCTATGTTTTCGTTATCGACGGTGAAACGCAACACCGCGCGGTCGACCGATCCAACGTGCGTGAACGGAAGCTTGTCCACCTGCTGGGTAGAGAAAAAATATCCACCGCGCCCCGGCAGGTAGAACATCGCATAAATTCCAGAAACAATTGCACCGGGGCCCGGAGCCGATACCGCATGGCCTTGGACGGAAACTTGTAAGTTTACGAATCTGAGCCGGCCGCTCGACGGTGTTCCTGAATCCTGTGTCGCAGCCCCGCGACGGTTGATCGTCACTTGAATGCTGTCCGTACGATTCTCGCGCGTTCCGGGATTGGTCGGGATCTCGACATCGAATCGACGTCCGGAAGCCAGAAACTCAGAATCGCGTGGCGCGGATAAAGTTGGTACCGGCTTGCCGCCGTCCGAATTGGGAAAGCGCGTAGCGAACTCCGCGCCCACGGGCCGTGCGATGACATGAAAGCGTTCACCGTCCGCCGTCCGGTTCACCACAATTTCGTAGGCGAATACATCCAGGTTGTTCTCGTCCCTAAAAATGCGATAGAAGCTATTGCCGGACGCCGGTTCCATGTCCGCTTTCAGCGAAGTGCCGGCGCCTCGAACGGCCACGCGCAATTGGACGCCGTTGCTGAGCGAAACAACCGCTGAGGCCTGGCCCCAAGCTGCCGGCAGCATCACCAGACCGAGCAACATCCTCATAACCTCAACTTTACCGCAGGCGTTGCGCGGGCTAGACTTTTCACATGACACCTGCGCCGGTCAAACCTGCGATCAACATGGAGCTTCTCAACCAGGTTGATATCCGCGTCGGGACCATCGAAATGGTCAACGCTGTGGCGGGGTCCGATAAACTAGTCGCGCTGCGGGTAAATTTCGGCGATCATAGCCGCACCATCGTTGCCTCCCTCAAGCAGGAGCGTGCGGATCCCAGCGAAATTGTGGGGAAGCAGGCCTTGTTCGCCGTGAATTTGGAGCCGCGAAAAATGCGGGGCGTGTGGTCGGAAGGCATGCTCTTCGATATCGGGTATGCGGATGGCATCCGGCCGGAGCTGGCCGTGCCGGAATCGCCTGTGCCGAATGGCACTCGAGCGCAATAGACTTGCCTGGCGAGCATTTATTTCCAGCACGACCCTCACTCGTCCGAGGCCTTAAATGGATTGCTCTTAATTAATTCAACGTTCTGGACGTTACATAACCTATCCATTTTCCTAAGGCCTTTCAATTGCTGGCAGAAGGTAAGAAGGATTACGTCGTTGGATGTTGAACTCATTCGCGCCGCTTTTATAAAGAGCCATTTGGACCGTGCTCTCCTGGATTCGGGTGGTTCGCTGGCTGTGCGCGTGGTCCGAGAGTTCAGCCGCTACGTTGGGTGGTTTGCCGATTCCCTTCCCCTCGCCGAAAAGGAAGCCACCGCCGCCAAATTGTCGCAGTTGGAAAGCCAAATTTCGCAGCGCCAGCGGACCGATTAAGGCTCTGTTGGCCCGAAACTTCCACAGAACACGCTATTCTACTCAGTGGGATTTTAACAAGTCCTGTAGAGGAGCGTCCTGTGAAGAATCGAACCCGTTCCGGCCGTTTGATGTGTGCGTGTCTCTGCGTGCTCGCAATTCTGGGCGCTACCGCTTGCGGTGACAAAAAGAAAGACAAAGCCAAAGCCGATCCTGACAAGCCGGGAGTCTGGTTTGTCCACGCAACCGATCCCCACATCTTCATCCCAGCCGCAACCGAGCCGAGCGACAACGATCCAAAGGTGGTGGCTGCAAAGGCCGCGGCGGAGAAACAGCAGGAGAAAAATGAGAAGGCTTTCAGCGACATGCTCAAGCGCGGCAGTTCCGTACCAGAGGGCGACGGACCGCCAGCGTTTCTGGTGTTGACTGGCGACTTGGGAGTTGATCCTTGCCCGATTCCGGCCGATGGGGCTGCGCAAACGCCCGCCGGATCGGGCAACACCTGCGTGGCAAATGTCGACAAGGCTCAGCGTCAGAAGCAAATCGAGAAACTCGCCAGCCTGTTCGGCGCGAGCCCGCTCAAAGACATTTATCTGGTTGCCGGGAACAACGACATCGCCACAGAGGACCCGGGCGACGATGCGCTTCTCTATTTCAACGAATTGCTGGATAAGGTGCAGGAGGAAATAAAGAGCAATGTCCGGCTGCACAATTTGACGCGCTGTTATTCCGCCAAGGGTGGCGATCCGTCGTCCTGCGCCGCGGATGTTGCCGGCACACAGTACCGATTGGTTGGCTTTCCTTCGTATTCTTTCAGGAACGAGAAGCCGAAGGCCGGCGATCTCAAGACACAGGAAAAGCAGTTCGACATATTTCGCGGATTACTCGATGCGGCGCGGACGTCCGGCAAGAAGGTGGTCGTCTTGTCGCATGTTCCGGAAATCGACGATCCGTTTGCGCTGGGGCAAGATCGCTACAACGGGATACAGCCGGCCAAGTCCAACGACACGGATGAGAAAAATGCGCGCTCGCAGTGGTCGACATGGAATGTCAGCAAGAAACTGCTGGATGATTGGTACGCCGCCCTGGCATCGGATTCGGTGGAAGCGGTGATGGCCGGCCACCTGCACGACTCGCATCAGGAAGTCTACCAGCCGCCATATTCCTGGTCCACGCCTACCAGCCAGCGGGGTGGATTTCAGAAACTGTTCCTGGCGCCGCCGCTGTCGGTGAAGAATCAGGATGACTCGCCGATTCAGGCGCGTGGATTTTCATTGATCCACCTGGACGCGGACCGTGTTCGTCCGCGACTTTATTGGTACAACTCGGAGGCCGGCGATTTCAAGGCGGAAGCTCGGCGCGATTTCGAAGGGGAACAGCAGCGGCAAGGGGGGTGGCATTGGCCGCGATTCGTCAAGTGGGTTTGGGGACTCGATTCCAGCGACACATCGCTCGCGCGCTGGGCCGTGTTGTCCATCGCGTTCCTGACGGCGTTCCTTACCGTGGTAGCAATTTGGCAGATTCCCCCGCCGCCGGACAATTTGCTCGCGGATGCGACCGGGAAGCCCAAGGACAAGAAAGACAAGAAAGAAACGCCGCCCGACGCGGAGAACTCGCCGTTCTCCACGAGAATTGGGAAAACGGTGCTCGCCGGATTGGGCGGATTGGTGATGACCGAAGTCACCAAGACTCTGGGTGATGGAAAGCCGTCGGCCGATCTCCGGTGGTTCTATATTGCGTGGTTCATTTTGTTCTTCTTCGCGCTGCTACTGCTGTTGAATCTTTTCCGCGCGTCGACTGAGGGTGTACGCGCGCGTGTCGCGGTAGTGTACTACCCTCCGCCGCGCATTGCGCCTCCCGCCCATCACAAACGCAAATACGATCCGCTGTCCTATTGGATCTGGCGGTTTTTTCGCTGGCTCGCTTCTCTGCGGGTACCCGTACTGACAATGGCCGACTCGTTCATCAATTTAATCCAAGGCAAGAATCAGACCATGACTAAGGCGTTAGCTGACAGGGTGGTTGGCCAGCAACGCACTATTGTTCGGGTCGCCGACGCGATTCGCAAGGACCTGAATGACCTCATTGATCGGAGAGTCTTCGAACGGGGGTGCCAACGGAAGGTCCTCAAGCAAAAACACAGCGAACAAACGGTCTTCGACGGGAACGTTATCGAAGAGACGGTCATCGAAGAAGTCTTCGAAGAGCAAACCGGCACCAGCCCCAAGATTCCGCACCACGTACGCGTTAACATCAGCGTGCTATCGACAGATCAAACAAATGTGTTCTATATATCGCGCACTCCGGGAAGCTCACGGAACCCATTTTCAAAGCGATCAATGGCATGGGTTGCCGTATTTACCGGAAGCATTCGCTGGTTTCTCGAGGATTATTTGCATCTGAAGAACCAGAAGCAAATCGTTTTGTTTGACAACAGCAAGCAGGATATAGCCGATGACGAGAGAATGATCATGCTCAATACGCACTATCAGGACCGGCCTGGACAAGATTATGAGGCCTTCATGATCCTGCCGGTACCTTGGCCTAAGCGTGGGTTCGGCACCGACTATGTGAAGGGCGCTATACACATTTCGTTTTCCGATAATCTAGACTTCAAGGCCATCTGGCCAGGAATCCAAGACGATTGCTGGGTACCCGACAAGACCGACGACAAACGTGTCCTTTATCCAAGCACCTCAAAAATTCTGGAAGACTGGTGTGATGCCGAAGTCCGGACTGCGCTTCACACTTCCATGAAGGCGCTGGGCGAACTGCTGCACGGATTTGACGAAGAGATCTATCGCAACTTCATCGAGCCGACGCAGATCGACTAAATCCGGCTTGACGCAATTCAGGTTGTCAGCTAGACTGGATCTTCGCCTTCTATTCGCCTACGAATCCGCTGCATGCAACGCCATAACCAGCTCAGCCCGCACGCCCTTGCAGTGCTCGAAAAGCGCTTCCTGCAACGCGATCAAAATGGGCAGCTCGTCGAAGATCCTACGGGTCTTTTTCGACGGGTAGCCAGGGCCATCGCAGCCGTCGACGAGACCTATCACGAGTTCAAACGCGAAGAATCGGAGGAGATATTCGTCCATCTGATGAGCTCGCTGAAGTCCCTCCCCAATTCTCCGACTCTCATGAATGCCGGTCTTCCTCGCGGACAATTGTCGGGGTGCTTCGTGCTGCCGGTGGAAGACTCAATGGAATCGATTTATGGCACGTTGCGAGATGCAGCGCTGATTCAGAAAAGCGGCGGCGGTACCGGATTTTCGTTCTCCAAACTGCGTCCGCGCGGCGCTTACATCAGTTCCACGCGGGGAATTTCGAGCGGTCCGGTTTCG
>CATPCJ010000460.1 GCA_955652915.1 uncultured Bryobacteraceae bacterium | reverse complement strand
CCCCCACCCAGCGTCTAACAATAGGAAAACTTCCGTTGTCGCCGCCAACGTTTCTTGCGCCCTGGTGGCAATGGCCCAAGCCGGGTCCCTACAGCTCAGATCTTATCTGGAATCACACTGCGCGAAGCAGCCTTATAGTTGTAGTCCGAGTCTTGGAATTCAAGACCAGTTCGACATCGAACACTCCCAGCAAGTCTCTTCCAAGCAAGCACTGTCTGTTAGCATTGACCGAGACGAAAGCAGTCTGGTACCAATCCTTTACCACGTTGACTAAAAGCTCGCTGGTCTCCATGTTCCCGGTCGGATCTACCAGACTCACGGTTACCGGCTTAGTAAAAAATGAGTATGGTTCACCAAGGTGCTCACCGGATGAATCTCGCAAGAAGTCAAATCTCCCTCGAACAACCAGGTCGTCAGATACGTGGGTTCGTGGCGCACCCGTGTCGAAGTCCTCTTCTATCTCGTTGTTGCCAATCCTCAGGCGCAGCGTCGGGTAGAAGTCCAAGGGATAGACTGTTTGGTGCCAGCCTCCTTGACCGAGTAACCCGTGAAGCTCTTCCGGCGCTCGCACAGCTCCATACGCAAAGGGAACAAGGTTGTATTCTTCACCGATCTTCACCAGCACTTCCTCGCTTGGATACTCGCGAGGATCTGGTGAGCCCGCCACAAGATTGTCGCCGCAAATCACGCACCACGCATAGTGCTTCGCCTGAATCTCACGGCTGATCCAAGGCCCGTGCTTCTGCCAATGCGCGTTGATCTCGCGGTCGAAATGCAATGGATTGTCGATGTAGTCACCGAATTCAATCGCTTCTGGATAAAGATCCTTGACCGCAAGGTAGCACGTAGCGCGACGATTCAAGGTCCGAAAAAACTCAGTCTCGGATAACGGTCGGGAGAATCCAGCAGCCTTGCTTACCGCCAGGATCGGGTTGCAGTCTTGCAGGAAGTTCCTGTAGCGCGGGTCGTCGAGATAGTTGCTGAAAACAAATGTCGGCAGATACTTGTAAGCTCTGTTGATCTCAAGAAGAAACTCTGCTCCGTTCTCATTGAAGTCATGCTTGTCCATCTTAAGATCCACAACAAGGGCCGAGAACTCGCCAGAGCGCAGCAGAGTTCTGGCTTCCTGAATGGACTCGACCACCTCAAGATCGATCGCAAAGCACCTGCTCTCCTCTGAGATATGGCGCCTGTAGAACTTGATTGGAGTTGGCTCATCATCCATCCAGAGAACTCGCGCTGGTACACTGGCTATCGCGGCTCCACTACTCATGTCTTACCCTCCTCAGCAACAGGAACTGCAATGACCACCGTGGTGCCTTTGCCGGGTTGCGACCACGGAATAGTAATGGACCCGTCGAAGTGAGCCATCAGTCTGTGCGTAAAATATAGGCCCAGCCCCGTGCCGTTCCTTCGGGAGCTATTAAATGGCTCGAAGCGTGCGGCCTTTTCAAAACGGTCCCGATCCATTCCGATTCCCGAGTCCGTGACTTCGACATGGACCAGACGACTGTCGGGATCTTTTCGCAAGGCGACAAAAACCTCTCGCTTACCGGCACGTGGGTTTTCTCTTATGGCCCATATCGCGTTGTTCAGTATGTTGATGATGCTCTCTCTTGCAAGCTTCGGATCCAGGACGACCGGGTAGTCTTCATTCGTCAGAGCGTGGTCAATGTCTATCCCGCTTCCTTTCAACTTGTCCTGCGCATACTTGATGGCAGGCCGAAGGACGTCTCTAACGAGAAAACACCGCTCCTTGAGAGGTTCAAGTGTTAGGCCACGCATGTGAGCATCGGACACTAGATCCTTCGCGAGGAGCACGGCTGTCTTTCCCTCTTGGACGAGTTCCTTGAGGTCCGCAGATGTCGAACTCGTTCGGGAAGGCCGGATCTCTAAGAGGTCGAGCGCTTGACGAGCAGTCTCGAGGTGCGTTCCGAGTTGGTGGAACACTCCTAAGGCTATGTCCCTATAGAAGAAAAGGGTCTCGGCCTGGCGTCCTATTTCCTCATGGAAACTCGCGTTTGCGATGCGGATCTTGAGGCTTTCAACCGCCCGGATATGGGCAAGCAAGGCAGCGATGGGCCGGGCAAAGAGTTCAAGATCACGGAGGTGCCTCAGATCAAACGCATGTTGGCCGCTAAAGAGAGACACCTTTAGGGCTGCTGATAAGTCCTCTTCATGGATGAGAGGATAGTAGATGACGCACGACTCATCCTCGATTGTTCGCGGACTTCGGATGTATTCGATCCGGATCTCGCGGCCCCGGTCCACACCGAGATCCTCTGGGTCATACTCATACCCGGTGCCGTACGGGGGCGAAGCGCTGTCAAACGTCTTGGTAATAAGAAGCGCTTTCTTGTTAATGATTGACTGAACGGCGTATCCGTGATCGGCCTGGAAGTTATCGACGTCCTTGCGCCCGTGATGGATATAGGTTTTGGTAAATGTAAAGAGATTCGCTTGGGAGCCGGTCAACTCCACAATGGACAGACCCTCGGCCCGGAAATATTTCTTAAGGTGTTCGAGCGCGTTCCAAAACAGCTCGGTTTTGGTGCTAAGTGCAACACGTAGCTGAACTAGCGCCGCAAGAGTTTCGCTTCGGGCGAGAACTCTGGTACCTCGCAAAATGTGAAAAATCTCGCGCGAGATAACAGTGCACAGATCCCACAACAATCCCTCGTCCATCTGCTCGGGAAACGTGTAAAGGACAAAACCGGGAAGCCCCTCGAGCAGGAAGGTTGAAACAACGGTCACACGAATCGTTGAGGTTACGCTGGAGCTGATCGATAGAGGATTTGAGCCGGAAAACTGACTAGACGTATACGTCTGACAGGCGTTAGAAAACTGAAAGTTCTGGTCGACGCGCTGTCGGCTGATGCTCTGAATCGGGGGACTCCCGGTCTGTAGTTCTAAACGATACTCGTCCATTACCGTGTTAAGAAGAAACACGGAGACGGAAGACGCATGCAAGACTTCGGCAACTTTGTCGATGAGCTTCGGTGGGCGTTTTAGCGGCTCCGCTTCCGTTGCGTAAGTGGCCTCGTAAAATTGCAACATCTCGGGGACAACGCTCTCAATGGACGATGGCTCACCGTGACTCCTGATGACGCGACACTCGCGGATAAGTAAGTCTTTGAGCGTACTCGTCTCGCCCGTTAGGACATGCACACTAGGGCAACTCAACAAAAAGTCGGGAATGGACACGGCATCTGATTCTCGTAGGATCAGTACGTGGCAATCCGCGTCATGCAGGTGTTCCCCAATCATCTCTAGAGCGCCAGCATCACTCGAAAAGAGTTCGGCGTTTAGAACCAAAACACGTCCCGAGGGAAAAGTCTTCGACGCCAGAAAGTCAAGGATGTCCGACAACCTCCTGAGCTGCACTGGCGCGCAGGACGGCCGACAGGCCTTCTGGATGATCTGCATGGCTGTGTCGTTAACGTTCCATGCGCCGATTCGTATGCATCGCTCCACGGTTGATCCTTCAATAAAACCATCCACTCCAAAACGATGTCCGGTACTTCATTTCCTCTGGTCCGTGATTTTCGCTAATTTGTCTACGGCCACGGGTTCTACTGGCTGCACTGGACATTGCAGCAACACCAGAGGCGGTCGCATAGATGATAAAAGCGTTTGGAACTACCGTAACCCAGGCAGAAAGTGAGTAGTCGCTCACGTGGCACGGGGCGTAACAGGCCAGAACGATCGCGGAAAAAAGCCCGACGTATCTGGGATTCCAGCCAAATGCGTGCCGAAGACCTTGGGTAACGAAATAGACGGCGGTTACAGCCCCTCCGAGGGTTGCGAGTTCGGCGGGCGAGAGCAGAGCTGCGGTAGGGGTCGCCATTCGTGTATTCCTGCACTGATGTGTCAAATGCTAAAACGCCAAGTAGGATATCATACGAAAATTGGCCCGTCAAATCATGTCATCGAATCCAATTGTCATCGAATCCAATGGGAAAGCTTCCGTTCACTTCTGCGTCTCACTGCTGGAGGGGTCGTATGTCCAAAACTCTGTTGGTTGGATTACTTTTTGCCGCGATCAGTCTTGCGCCGGCACAGGATCGGGAGCGCCGCGGTTCGCAACGGGGCGATGAGCGGATCGTCAAAGAGGTACGGCATGAGCTCGTTATGTTGCCTTACTACAGCGTGTTCGACGATTTGAGCTACAAAGTGGAAGGTGGCACAGTCACGCTATTCGGCGCGGTTACCCGGCCGACGCTGAAGTCCGACGCCGAGAACGTTGTAAAAAAAATCGAGGGTGTCGAGCGCGTCGTGAATAACATCGAGGTGCTGCCCGTATCGCCCAACGACGACACTATTCGCCGTGCCGTGTATCGCGCCATCTATTCGCAGCCGGGACTGGATACCTACAGTCTGCGCGCCGTTCCCACCATTCACATCATCGTGAAAAATGGCAACGTTACTTTGACCGGTGCGGTCGCCAACCAGGGCGATAAAGACCGTGCGGGCATCGCGGCGAACGGCGTGTCCGGCGCCTTCTCCGTCACAAACAATATTCAAGTAGATCGTTAGCTGGTTTCCGGGCCGGGACCGCTCGATTCATGAACTCGATGAACGGCGCCATGGCTCGGAACCGGTCCACAATCTCGACTTGCAACTTCGGCGTCGTGGCCAGGCCGGCATCCAGATTTATATCCAGAATCCAGTCTTTCTTCTTGATCAGATCGGCGGCCGGATGAGCCGGGTCGAAGCCTTTCGGCGACCGCGTAAGCTCGGCGCCCTGCAGATTACCCAACAGCCGCCGTACGTCCTTGGCGGCCAGAATCTTGCGCAGTTCCTTGTGATTCTCCGCGATATGCGCGCGGACCGCCAACATTGTCTCCGGAGTAGGGTGATAAATTCCGCCGGCTACTTCGATCTCGCTGTCGGACACACTGAAGTAGAATCCTCCGCTGCCCAAATGTTCCGGAGCGCGCCGTGAGAATGAGGCGGCGATGTGCGTCTTGTACGGCGTCTTGTCCCCGCTGAAACGAGTGTCCCGATAGATGCGGAACAGCGCCTTTTTCGGATCGGTGACAAATGCCGGGGCGAACTTCATCAACTGGACGTTGATTGCCGCTACCAGTTCCAGCATCGGCTCCTTGGCGTGCTGCTCGAACAAATACTTGCGAGGTTGAAACCATTCGCGGCGATTGTTGCGCTTCAGCTTTTTGAAGAACTGAATCATCTCTACGGAAAACCCTGGAAAAACGGTTGCCACTAGACGCTCCTTTATAATTTGACAAGATGCCAGTCCGCCCGGAGACGATCGATCGTCTCGCCAATCTTCCCAATGTAACCATCTCGCGCGGAGCCATGCTGAGCGGCTACACCCGCTTCGGAATCGGCGGTCCGGCGGAAGTGTACTTCGAGACTTCAGACGAGCCAAGCTTCATGGAAGCGCTCCACGTCGTCCGGTCCAGCGGCTCCAGGTATGTAGTGATTGGTGGTGGAACCAACCTGATTGTTGCCGACGACGGTTTTCCCGGGATTGTCCTGCGGTTCACAGCCAGCAGCATCGAAAGCGAAGGCGTCCGGGTGGGCGTAGCCGCCGGCGCGGAGTTGCAAGCGCTGGTTGACTACTGCATCGGCGCCGGATTGCGTGGGGTCGAGACCATGACGGGAATCCCGGGCTCGGTGGGAGCGGCGGTCTACGGCAACGCCGGCGCTTACGGGCACTCCATCGACGAGCGGATCAGCCAAGTGCGGTTCTTCGACGGCTCTTCCATTCGGACCTTTAGCAATGCGGAGTGCGAGTTCCGCTATCGCGAAAGCATTTTCAAGCGGCATAAGGATTGGATCGTTTTTTCCGCCGGCCTGGACATGGACGTAGCGCCATCGACGGAGCTTCGCCGGACGGCGGCCGGCATTTTAAAGATTCGGCTCGAGAAATATCCGGCCGCCATGCGCTGCGCCGGCAGCATCTTTAAGAACCTGATTCTAGCCGAGCTGACGCCCGCGGTGCGCAAGCAAGTTCCCGAACGCGTCATCCGCGAGGGCAAGGTGCCTTCGGCCTATTTCCTCGAGCAGGTGGGCGCGAAGGGGATCGAGAACGGCGACATTCGGGTGGCCGATTATCACGCCAACCTCATCTACAATGCCGGACATGGCACGGCACGGCAGGTTTGCGAAATCATTAACGACCTGAAGTCCCGTGTGGAACGGCAATTCGGCCTAACCCTGGAAGAAGAAGTGCAATACGTCGGCTTCGAAATATGGTGACAGGGCATTTCTGTCCCAAGCCGCCTCAATTTCGAAGGATGAGCACCGTGCCCTTCGGCGCGTGGACAGTGGTGCCTGTGACCATATTTTTTCCGAGATTGAGGTGACATTCTGTTTCATTCCGCCTCCCCTACGGCATTCGCCAGCACCTTCCGGAACTGCTGGCCCCAATTCATCCGCCCGGTAATTTGCATGACCACGAACAGCGTCACAATCGCGCCGATGGTGACCGCAAGTCCAGTGAATCCCTTGAAGAAAAATGCATAAGAGAACAAGACCAGGTAGATGAGCTGCGCGATGCCCGCCTCTCTAACGGCGAATTGCAATCCAACCACCAGCCGCAAGTAGCTGACCACCAGCCCGATCGAAACAATTGAACAGATGATGAACGCGGCATGGATGGAAATATGGTCCACCAGATACGCCAGCAGCAAATGGAACGCGAAGAACGCGGCCGCCAGAAAGAAGTAATTCATCGGATGCAGATCCACCTTGCGCAGCGTCGAGATGATGAACATCACGAAAAAGAAAAAGAACAATGAGACCGGGGCGAAGTAACTGATCTCGCCGGCCAGAGGTCCGGGTTGCAGTTTGCCGGGCATCGCCATTGCGATGTCATAGCCGGAGACCACGTTTTTGTAACGCCAGGTAAGCTCCCAGCCCTCGCCCGTCCGGCGCTTTTCCGTGGGCGAGAGCGTGTTGTCGGGAAAATCGATTTCCGTGAAATTAGTCTTCATGCGCAAGCTGAAATTGCGGACTTGGGAAACATCTTTCCCCAGCGTGTATTGCCACTCATCCAGGCCCTGAGAACGATAGCTGACTTGGAAGGCCACGGTTCCTCCCACGGGCACGTCCGCGAACCCTTCCATGACGGATTTGATTGTCTGAAATCGAACGGGGCGGCCATCCAGTGAAAGCACGAGCTCGTCGTAGATCGCTTTCTCGGCCGGAAATCGCCAGACGAACCTTGCCGACACAGGATTGCCCGAATCGTTACCGAGACGTACGTTCCCGAGAAGCCTGTTTTATATGTGTTGTACCAGAGCAGTCCTTTTTGACGATGTTCAAGATCCAGAGACACAGCGATCGTGCTGCTCTCCAGCGGAAGCGCGCCCTGTACCTCTGTCTGAGTGATCTTTTCAACCTCCTTCCCGTGTTCAGTCGTAATCGTTTTGTTGCTCACCTGATGGACATAGGAAGCCTCCGGCGGGAGTTGCTTTTGAGGAGACCCCCAGGACGATTGGACCTTCTCCTTTAGCGCCGGATCGGCGTTGTAGGTTCGTGAAAAAATCGTTCCGCCGAGGATGGCCCATGCGACAGCGGAGCAGGCGAAGATGAAAATCAGGGCAAAGATTCGAGAGGTCACAATGCAATTCTGCCACGCTCTTGTTTGTGTTGTCAAGTACTTTGTGTTGCAGAGTTAAGTCCTGTGTAAGCTGAAGGAGGTTCAATGAAACAAGCAACGCTTCTTGCCGCATTCGTTTTACTGGCAGCTCAGGCGCAAGACAAGCGCGTGCCGGTGATTGTGGAACTGTTCACCAGCGAGGGCTGCTCCAGTTGCCCTCCGGCCGACACGCTGCTGTCGCGCCTGGATCGCGCCCAACCGGTTGCCGGCGCGCAAATCATCGCCCTGGAGGAGCACGTCGATTACTGGAATCAACTCGGCTGGGTGGATCCGTTTTCTTCGCCGCAATATCGCGTGCGGCAAAACGATTATGCCCAACGTTTCTCCATCGACAGCGTCTTCACTCCACAGATGGTTGTGAATGGCCAAGCTCAATTCAGCGGCAACGATGGGACCAGGGCACTTCAGGAGATCGGACGTGCCGCGCAAGCGTCCAGTGTGCAAGTCGATTTGAGGACGGCCCCCAACGCCGCCGATGCCGGGTTGCTCGACCTGTTCGTGCAGGTAACGAATCTGAAAACCGGCAAGGCGCGCGGCGCCGATGTCTACTTAGCGGTCACGGAGAACGGGCTGATATCGAACGTTCAGCGCGGCGAAAACTCGGGACGGCAACTCCGGCACGCGCCGGTAGTGCGCAGTTTTGGCGTAATCGGAAAAATCCAGCCGACCGCCGCGAATGCCGGACAGATCGTAAATACGCTGCGGTTTCCCCACGAGTGGCGGCGCGAAAACCTACGAGCCGTCGTCTTCGTGCAAGAGAAGGATGCTTCGAGAATAACGGGCGCCGCGATCATCGATCTGCATTGAGGCTCGGGGCTAGGGCCTCGGCGGGGCAGCCCCTCGATCTCGTCCCGACCTGCTCCGACCCCGAAGCCCCAGGCCGATCCTCCGCGCACGAACTCCGGGCCCAAGCGCCCAGTCCAAGCTCCGAGCCGAAGCTCCGAGCGCAAGCTCCGAGCCCGAAGCCCAAGTCCGAGTCCCCAGCCCCCTGTCCGCAGCCCCCAGCCCTCCGGTCCCAAGAGCCCCCAGCGCCTCCGGGCTGCGCTATGATACAAAACCAGGAGCCATCATGCTGACTCGCCGCGATCTTGGACGTCGATTTGGACTCGTAGCCGCCGGGCTGGCCGTCGGCGGCGAAGCTGCCTATGCGCAGCGCCGCACCGGGGGCCGGGACTTGAGCCAGCTTGTATTGTTGAACGCCAATGAGAACCCGGATGGCCCCCCGCAGCTTTCCATCGACGCCATGACGCGCGTTCTCGCCCGCTCCGGCCGCTATCACGATGAAGACACCGAGCAGCTTGGCGCCGCCGTCGCGGCCAGCGAACAACTGCAGCCGGATCAGGTTTTGATCGGCTGCGGATCCAGCGAAATCCTGCACTGCGCCGTGGATGCGTTCACTTCGCCGGCGATTCCGCTGATCACCACGCTGCCGTCCTACGAGCTGCCCGTCGACATGGCGTCGGCGCAGAATCATCCGGTGATCAAAGTCTCCATGACCCCCGATTACGCCGCCGACGTGCGGAAAATGGTGGCCGAGGCGGAAAAGGCCAGAGGCGGTCTGATCTACGTTGTGAATCCCAACAACCCCACTTCGTCCATCACCAGGAAACAGGATATCGAGTGGCTGGTGGCCAACCTTCCGGCCAATACCATCGCGCTGATCGACGAAGCTTACATCCATTTCTCCACCTCGCCCGATCTTGCGAGCGCGACGCCCTACGTTCGGCAGGGGAAGAATGTGCTGGTGGCGCGCACGTTCTCGAAGATTTATGGAATGGCCGGCCTGCGCGTGGGATACGGTTGCGCGCGAGCGGACCTGATTCGGAAGATGGCCGTCTTTCGTAACAACACCATTGCCGTTCCCAGCGCGCATGCCGCGAAGGCGGCCCTGGCCTCACCAACGCTGGTGCCGGAGCGCCGCGAGAAACTGGCGAAGACGCGCTCCGAGATCTGCAATTGGCTCGACGCAAACCGGTTCCGCTTCATTCAGCCGCACGCGAACTTTCTGATGATCGATGTGAAGCGCGACGTTCGCGGCGTGATCGGCGAAATGATGGATCGCGGAGTGGCCGTCGGCCGGCCCTTCCCGCCCCTGAATCAAATGCTGCGCGTCACTATCGGCACGGACGCCGACATGGCCAAATTCAAAGAAGCATTCGCGCAAGTGGCCAAGGCCTGAGTGGGCTCACAACCACCGCCTGCTTCTGATAGGATCAATATAGTATTTTGCATTCTGCCAGGAGTCGCAATCGAATGAACTTTTTTGACCGCACAGCTCAAGCTGCTCAATGATCCCTCCGCGAAATTATCCTCCCCGCCGCCCTAAAGTCCGGGAAAACGTAAACGAGGCGATTCGCGTTCGCGAAGTTCGCGCGGTATTTCCGGACGGATCAGTAGAGATCATGCCGACCCTCGCCGCCGTGCGAAAGGCTCAGGAAATGGGTCTCGACCTGATTCTGATCGCGCCCACGGCCGATCCTCCCGTCGCCAAGGCGATGGATTACGGCCAGTGGCAATACGAGAACAAGAAGAAGCAGCACGAAGCCAAGAGGAAACAGCACATCATCCAGGTGAAGGAGCTGAAGTTCCGCCCCAACACCGACGACCATGATTACGACTTCAAGAAAAACCACGCTATCCGGTTTTTGAAGGAAGGCAATCGCGTGAAAGCGGTGGTGCAGTTCCGCGGGCGGGAAATCGCGCACGTGGATATCGGCAAGAAGTTATTGCTGCGCTTTGCCGAGGATCTGGCAACGCACGGCTTGGTGGAAGGTTCGCCGCGCCTCGAAGGCCGCAACGCTCACGTGCTGATCAGTCCGCTGAAAGCCAGCGCGCCCAAGGAAAAATCGAAGGAATCCGGCGCCGGCACGCCTCCCCCCGCGCATTAAACGTGGCGCGGACTTCAGTCTGCCGCATCGAGACTCGTCTCGATCCTCGGGGAAAGAGTCTCCAGGCCGCAGCCTAAGAGTCCGCGCCACGCGTTACCGGCTGCGCCACATCCACAAATGGATTCCGCATCACCGCTTGCAACAGCGCGCGCGTGTCGTCGGTTCTTGGATCGCGGAACATTTGCTCGGTGAACCCGGACTCTATTACCCGGCCATTCCGCAGAATCGCGATGCGGGAACAGAGCGAGGCCACCGAGAGCAGGTCGTGCGAAATGAAAAGCATCGCCATATTGAGCTGACGGCTAAGGTTCCGGAAGAGCTCCAGAATCTCGGATTGCGTGATGGCGTCCAAGGCGCTGGTTGGTTCGTCGGCGATGAGTAGTCGTGGTTTGTGGAGAATCGCCATGGCGATGAGCACGCGCTGCGCCTGGCCCACGCTGAGCTGGCGGGCATGGCGATCCAGAAATCCTTCCTCCGCCGGAAGGCTGACCAAATCGAACACTTCGAGCGCGCGTTCCTTCCATTTTTTAGCCGCCCCGGGATTGTGGGCCCGCCAGGCCTCCGCGAGCTGCGTGCCGATGCGCAGCGCGGGATTTAACGATGCCAGGGGACTTTGCAATACCAACGCGATTTCGCGCCCGCGAATGCGGCGCATTTCGCGAGACTTCAACTTCAACAAATCCTGTCCGTCGAAGAGGACTTCGCCCTTTATCGAGCCGCCTTTATGATCCAGCAGCCGCAGCAGCGCCAGCGCGATGGTGCTTTTGCCCGAGCCGCTCTCGCCCACCAAACCCAGAATTTCACCTTCGCCGATCTCCAGCTCGACATCCCGCAGGACACCCGCTTTGTTGGGATAGTCCACCGAGATCCGCGTCTTGAGCAAGGGTGTCATCGTTGGCTGACCAGCGTGCCCCCAATCGTAAGACGTTCGGCATTCCAATAGATCTGCGGCCGCAGCGTGGCCGGCGTGACATTCTTCACGTTGGAAGAAACCGCCGCGAGCGCGTTCGGATTCACCAGAAAAAGTACCGGCGCCCGCTCCCAAACAATTGCCTGCACCCGGTCGAAGTAGGCCTTGCGCTGGTTCAGATCCTGAGCGGCGTTCTGAGCCTGCATCAGCTTGTCCATCTCCGCTTCCCACGGCGTTTCGGGCGTTTTCTGCGCGGGGTTCCATTGATGATTGTCGGCCGAGCTGACCCAGATGTTCATTTGACTGTTCGGGTCCAGATCGACATTTGTAATGGCCATCAGAACCGATTCGTAGTTGAAACTCCGGCTGATGCGCTCGATGAGGGAAGGGAAGTCCAGCACGACGACGTTCAGTTGTATCCCGAGCTTGGAAAGATCCTGCTGGATGAGCGCCAGCGTGCGCTCGTGAAGTTTGTTGCCCGCATTCGTGATCATCGAGAATTCGACTTTGTGTCCGGCACGATCGAGCAGTGTGTCGCCCGATCGATGAAAGCCGTCCCGTTCCAGGCGTGTAAGCGCGGAGGGCACCGAATACGCGGCCGGCTTCAACGAGGCGTTGAGCCAAAAATGATTTGACACTGAGGCCGGGCCAATCGCTGGACGCGCGTGTCCGCGATACACCACGCGGCAGATATCCTCGCGATTGATTGCCTCGGAAATGGCCCGGCGAAATGCGTCCGAGCGGAACCATTGGCGCTTGTAGTCCGGCAACGGTGACGTGGCCACCTGGTTGAAGAAGACTACTTCCCAATCGAGCGAAGGTCCCGCGTCGATCACCGACTTGGGCATCTCAGCCGCCAGCCGGTCGTACATTTCCGGGTCCAGCTTGTTTACCAGGTCGAGTTGATTCCGCCGGAAGCGAAGTAATTCAAGTTCCCGGTTCTGTTGAATCTCCAGCCGGATGGAATCCAGATAGGGAAGCTTTTTTCCGCTGGCATCGTGTTTCCAGTAGTTCGGATTCCGGCGCAGCTGGATGTAGGAACCAGCTTTGTATTCGCCCACCATGAAAGGACCAAGCACGGCTGATTCTTTGCGCGCCGAGCGGGCCGAGAGGATCCCGACCTGATCGAATTGCGCGGCCAGCGCGGCGACGGCCCCGGGAAATCGCGCCATCACCGACGAAGTCCCCGTGCATTTGCTTTCCATCGCTCCCGGCGCGGAACGGAACGCGTCCCCGGTGGGCGAATGCAGCGCAGGGTCCATCAGTTGACGAATGGTGTAGGCGACATCTTCGCAGGTGAACGGAGTTCCGTCGGAAAACGAAACGTTGGTGCGCAAGTCGAAATCGATTCGCCGGCCGTTTTCGGCGACCTTCCATTTGGATGCAAGCTCACCTTCCAGTTCCTGCGTGTACCGATTCAGACGAACCAATACCCCGGCGGTTAGATAACGGATTGTCTCCGAGGATTCGTCCTCAACCAGCAGCGGATTAAATGTTTTAGGCTCCGTTCGCAAACAGAAGCGGAGCTCGCCGCCGGTTTCAGCGGCCAGTGTGAAAGTAACCAACAGTGCCGCTACGATTCTCAACATGGAATTCCATCCTCCGTCCGCAGCACCAGTTGTAAGCAGCAGACCACCACAACCAGTAACGCGGCGGGCGCCAGCATCCAGGGATTGTGGAGGATGGCCGTGTAATTTTCGAGCTCGCGCAGCATCGCGCCCCAGGAAGGCAGCGGCTCGGAAACGCCTAGCCCCAACAAGCCCAGGTTCGCCTCGCTCAGGATAAACACCGGGACCGAGATCCAGAACTGGGCCAACAGAATCGGACGCAGGTTCGGCAGCAGATGACGCCAGAATAAGCGGATTCCGGAAACGCCGTTGGCCCGGGCCTGCACCAGATAATCGGAATGGACCAGGGTGCGAGTGCCGGCGCGAACGATACGAGCGGGCGTGGCCCAGCCCAGACATCCGAGTAGCAGGAAGGTGATGATCACAGATGTCACGGGCGACGTATTCAGCGGCAGCAGCGCCCTGACGGTGAGCAACAGGAAAAGCCACGGCAGCGATAGAAACAGGTCGATGCCGGAGGTGACCGCGCGCTCCCATTTTCCGCCCAGGTAGCCCGCCGTTCCGCCCACCAGCGCGGCGATCAATGTGGACAGCAGTGCCGCGGCCGGCGCCAGGAGCAGCGAAACGCGCGTGCCGTAGAGCAGACGGGCGAAACGGTCGCGGCCCAGTTCGTCCGTGCCGAGCGGAAAGCGTGTTGACGGCATAGCGCTGAGCGAATCCCGAAATTGTTCCGAGTAAGAGGACGACGCCAGAACGCCGGCGAATAACGATGCCGCGGCCACCAGCCCCAGCAGGATCAGCGCGATGTTTTGCGCGCGCTTCATCGGGCCGGCCTCCAGGCCGCGAGCGCGAGATCGGCCACGCTGTTTACAACCAGGGTCATCAACGCCACCAGCACGGTGATGGTGACCAGCAGCGGCAGATCGCGGTCGAGCGCGGCCTGCCATGCAAGCTGGCCGACGCCGGGCGTATCGCAAATTACTTCGATCGGGATCGATGCGCCGAACGCCAGGCTGACCGCTATTCCGGCCAGCGCGGCCAGTTGTGGCGCCGCTGGAGTGAACACGTGCGCGAACAAAACTCGTGCGCCGCGGAGCCCCTTCGCCTGGGCGGCCACCACGTGCGGCGATTGGTACGTGGCTGCCAGGAGATTCTTCGCGTACCGGTAAACATGCGGAAAAACGGCCAGCGCGATAGCCCAGCGTCCACCCGCGCCCATCCATAGAAAGATGAGAGCGATCACGGCCGCGGGCAAAGCCAGGCAGACCCCGCTGAGTACAGCGGGCACGACGTCCGAGCCGGGCGCGCGCCACCACACCGTCAGCAACGCCAGCAGCAAACCGGTCGAAGCGCCGCCTAAGACTCCAAACGCCAGCGATACCAGGGTTAAGGGCAGGCGTTCCTTTAACAATTGCGACACCGGACGATTCAGGGATCGCGAAAAACCGAAATCGCCGCGGGCGAGTCCAGCCAGATAACGGAGATAGAAGACCCCGATATTGTTCTCCGTTGCGCGCTCGGAGCGGATCGCCTGACGGCTCTCGGAATTCAGCCGATTATCCATTTCCCGTTCGTCGATGCCGAAGCCCGGTCCCATGCGGACCAGCGTGGCGCCCAGCAGTCCACCGATTAGAGCAATTAGAAGGATTCGCCGCATCTGCCGCAGCAGCATTGTCTGCATCGCGCCTACCAGGTGCCGGTCGGCTCGAACTCAAAACCCCGCGGTCCGACCAGGCTCAGTTTTTCCTTTTGCTTGACGATGTACATGCGGCGGTCCGCTTCGCTGAGCAATTGGTCGGCGTCCGAACCGTCTTCGGGAAAGAGCGAGTGTCCGACGCTAAGTGAAAGGGTTTCGGTTCCACAAACCTCACGGCCCGCCTCGGAGGTGATGGCCCGCAGCTTCAGGATCTTTTGCTGGACTTGATCGAGCCGCAAACCCGGCAGGACCAGCACGAATTCATCGCCGCCCATGCGAGCCACGTAGTCGTACTCGCGGCAGCATTCCTTCAGCTTCACCGCCACCGAGTGCAGAACCTTGTTGCCCTCCAGATGCCCATACTTGTCGTTGACCTGCTTGAATCCGTTCATGTCGCAGACCAGCACCACCAGCGGCGAGTTCAGACGCCGGCAACGGGCCAGCTCCGAATCGAGATGCAGGAACAGCGACCGGGCATTCGGCAATCCCGTCATGTAATCGGTGGATGCCGAACTCTCCGCCTGCTGATACTTCAATGCGTTTTCGATCGACAGCGCCACCTTGGGCACAATCGCCAGCAGGATGCGGAGATGATCCTTGCTGAACACATCGCGTTCGTTGTGGTAGAGCGTCAGAACGCTGACGGTGCCGTTCAACCCAACCAGCGGCACCGACAGCGCGCTGCGCATGGTGGTGAACTTGGTCTCGTCGTTCAAGTAGCCGGGTTCCACCGAAGGATTGCCATTGATGATGGGCTTGCGATTTTCCGCCACCCAGCCCGATAGTCCCTGGCCCAGGGGAATCTCCAGCGACGAAAAAAGCCGGAAGTTTTCGCCGTTGACATATTCCGGCCGCAGTATATTGCCCTGCAGAACGTAGATCGCCAGCGAATCGTAGGGGATCATGCGCTTTAGCCGGATGGCGAGCAAGGACAGCGTTTCGTTCAGGCTCAAGGAATTTCCCAGGTCCTGCGCCAGCTCGAAAAGATTCTGAACTTCCTGGCGCGCGGCCGCGATCGAGCTCAGGAAGTCCGCGGGTTTATCGGGAGAATGAGTGATCGGGCGCTTGCTGCTCTCAAAGCCCGCCGCCGGCGCCAGGCCGCGTTCGATCTTGATGTTGGTCGATAGCGAGGCTTTCTCCACTTGCTGCGCCTGCGCCATGGATTCCAGTTCTACGTACCGGCGCTGCAACACGTCCACTACCTGTGGATCGAAACTGATGCCCGATTCCGACGAGACCTTTTGCATCGCCTCGTCAAGCGGCAGCGCGCGGCGATACTGGCGATCCGAAGCCAGCGCGTCCAGGCAATCCACCGCCGCCAGGATCCGCGCTCCGATCGGAATTTCTTCGGTCTTTAAGCCATCCGGATAACCAGAGCCGTTCCATTTCTCATGATGCGAGCGCACTATGGGAGTCACCGGGTACGGGAATCGCACCCGCTCCAGAATTTCGGCGCCGACCACCGGGTGGATCTTCATCTTCTCGAATTCTTCCCGGGTCAATTTGCCGGGCTTGGAGATGATGTGTTCGGGAACCGCCAGTTTTCCGATGTCGTGCAGCAGCGCGGCCGCCCGCAGAGCCTCCAGTTGGCCCTCATCCAGGCCCAATTCCTTGCCTACTTCGATGGCGTATACCTGCACTCGCTGCAGATGATCGTGCGTGGTATGGTCTTTGGCTTCGATGGCCAGCGCCAGCGCTTCAATGGTTCGCAAATGGAGCGACGCCATCTCTTCGGCGTGTTTCTTTTCGTCCTCCATGCGGCCCAGGTAGAGATAATACGACCGGTAAATCAGATAGACCACCGGCACGGAGAGCAGCGCGGTCTGCCAGCCATAGTGCCGGTTGATGGCGCTGGCGGCGCCTGCGATTCCGGCCCCCAGCAGGTAATACGGGTACGACCAGAAGTAACATTCCTTCCAAATCTGGCGCAGCGATTTTTGCTCGGTAAGCGCGATCGCCGCCGATACCGGGAACGTGTTCATGGCAAAAAACACGGTGGCGGTAATCAACAAGGTGAGCGCCGCATCCAGATGACTCTTGTGGAGCAGGTTGGAATGATAAGCGGAGCTGGTGGTCGCGATGGCAATCGCCATGCTGCCCAGGTTGAACATCACCTGGTGCGTCTTCGGCCGCTGTTTATTGTGCCAGAAGCATTGAATCAGGGTCGCCGTGCACCCCATGAAGAGGGCCTCCGGCAGGCTCAGCTCCACGATTCCGAACAGAATGAAGATGAATAATACGGACAGCGTGCCGGTGATGGCGGGCAGTATAACCTTCAGCCGCGAGCCGAGAATCGAGAGCACCAGATAGCAGAAGAACCGGACCAGGTCCTGCGATTCCCAGCGGCTCAGCTCGCTGATCGTGACACAACTACCGATTATGATTACTGCTGAGACGTATATTCTTGCGCCAATCGACATTCGGTTCCTAAGCCTCAGTGTCAGCACTGAAAAAGATGCATTGCAGCTTCGCGGCCATTAGCGAATCTCACCATACGCTTGATTTATCGGCAGAAGTCCCGCAAGACGATAGGAGCAATGGACAAAATGGCTTACAAGGAATCTGACGTGAGACATTCTGTCTCATTAGCAATTCGTGGGGCAGGTTGATAACCTGCCGCCGATTGAAAATCGGCCCGTTAAGTCCGGGACGCCACACTAGGGCATTCAACCTACCAAGCTTAGACGCCAGTACTATAGTGAAACCGCCGGGAACGGTCGAAGAGCAATCCAGTGCTGCTAGGTCCTCAAACCAAGACTTTCCTCGGTATGCCTGCCATCGTTTCCAGCCCCGCCATGCGGCAACTGTTGGGGTTGGTGGAGCGGATTGCGCAAACCAATGCCGCCGTCCTCATCACCGGCGAAAGCGGCTCGGGCAAGGAACTGATCGCGCGGGCCATCCACCACTATTCCTTGCGATGTACGAAACCCTGGGTGGACGTCAGTTGCGCGGCGCTGCCGGAACACCTGGTCGAAAGCGAGCTGTTCGGCTACGAAAAAGGCGCCTTCAGCAGCGCCGACTCCCCGAAGCCGGGACTTTTTGAGCTGGCCAATCTCGGCACGCTGTTCCTGGACGAAATCGGCGAGCTGGAACCTCGCATGCAAGTAAAGTTGCTGCGGGTGCTGGATGGCGTTCCTTATTACCGCTTGGGCGGCATCCGAAAAGTGGCGGTGAATGTGCGCGTGGTGGCGGCCACGAATCAGGATCTGGAGGGCATGGTTCAAACGGGGCGGTTCCGCAACGATCTTTACCACCGTCTTGGCCAGATTTGCCTGTGCGTTCCGCCGCTGCGCGAGAGACTGGACGACATAGTTCCTCTGGCCGAGTATTTCTTGAGACAATCCAATCCACGCTCGTTCTTCTCCGGTGAGGCTCTGCGAGTGCTGCAGCGGCATTCGTGGCCGGGCAACGTGCGGGAACTTCGCAACGTAGTGACCAAGGCGGCGGTTCTTTCGCGCAATCTGGAAATCGTGGCTGACGATCTGATGCTCGCGGCCCCCGGTCCCGCGGCGTCCGAGCGGCCAAGCCAGGCGTGCTCCCCCGCGAATTTGGATGGGATGGAAAAGAATGCCATTCTCCAAGTCCTGGCGCAAACTAACGGACACCAGCAGAGGGCAGCCGAATTACTCGGAATTTCACGGCGTACGCTGAGCAGGAAACTAAAGCTGTACGGAAGGGAGGCGGTGCGAGAATCCTGTGCTACCTAAACCCAAGCCCAAGCCCTCGACATCCACGCTGACCGCCGCCGACCGCCGTACCGAGTGCCGTCATCCCACCGAGGGCCATGTGCGCTTTTCCTTCGACGATCCCGCGCGGCGGGATATAGGCGGACGCCTGATGGATTACAGCAGGAGCGGCTTCCGGGCCATGCACAATTACACGGCGCTCCACACCGGCCAGATCGTTGAATTCCAGCACATATTGGGGTTCGGCCAGGCCCGGGTGATGTGGAATCGTATCGCCGACGACCGGGTGGAGAGCGGATTCCTGGTAATCAAATAGCCGCCTTCGCGAGCGGCCACCCAAGAGGATGGTAGAAGAATAGTGAAAGATGTATTCGGCCGCCAAAACGATGATGAAAGTCGTCGTACTCATCGTGCTCCGTGCAATCGCCTTGGCGGGGTGAAATGCTGCCAGTTCCATTTCACGCAGATACTTAGCTTTCGCATTCGTTAGCGTCGCCGCTCTCTATGGGCAGCAACGTTTGACGCCCTCGTTCAAGTAAGCGGCGGTGTCCCTCGCGAGCCTCTCTATCTCCGCGTGATAGTATTGTCCGCTATCGGCCTTCTTTCATCCTTTGCCGGACTGCTGGTGGCGTTTTGGCGCAATGATAGCCCCATGAGGATATTCACGGTCCTCGTTGGGACTGCATCCGCATTCATGTGCGCCGTGAACATACTCGTTCCTTACTAGGCTGCCCAACCAGCGAATCGCAGAATCGGCGTTCATCAGCGGCCGATAATTTATATGCCGTTTGCGTTAAAATCAGTCCCATGAAGCGCGGACTCATTCTGCTCCTGCTCGCGATTGGAATCGTTGCGGCGATTTTCGCTGGGTCGGGATTAGTCTTGCGATCCATGGTGAGCGGTTCCGCCAAGGACCGGCTGATCGCTTCGCTCTCCGAAAAGATGGGCGTCCCCGTAACCGTGGCCTCCGCCGATTTCGATCTTGGCCAATGGTTTCGTCTACGGCCCGCCGTCGCGCTCGAAACAATCGCGGTAGGGAATCCGCCGGGCTTCCGCTCCAAGTATTTGTTCGAGGCCAAGAAGATTTCAGCCCAGGTATCGCTAGCCGCGCTGCTTCATAAAACCATTGAAGTGCGTTCCTTCCAAATCGACGAACCCCACATCGTCGTGGAGACCAATGCGCGCGGTCTCAGCAATGTGGGGGAGCTGTTGAAAAAGGTTTCTTCCGGAGGCGGCGTCGCCGGGAATACATCCACCCTGGCAGTGGACGAATTCTCCATCAACTCCGGCACCCTGGCCATCTCCGGATCGCAGAATGTCAACATCCAAGCCATCGACATCCGGCTCAGTAATTTTTCCACGGATCGACGCTGCCGGCTGGAAAGCTCCGCGAAACTGTTTGGCGGCGGAAGCTCCAGTTTGAAATTGGACGGACAAGCCGGACCCTTCGGCGCCGATTCATTACCGCTGGAAGGCACGCTAAAGCTCGATATCGGGCTGGCCGACATACCTGCCGCACTGCGGCGGGAACAATTTGGAAACGTGCTCGCGTCGCCCGGCGCCAAGGCGAGAGCCAGGCTCGAAGCAACCATGCAAGGCGATCTGTACGGCACGCTGACCGGTCCCGCGAAATTGATGCTCAGCGAAATTCTGATTGGCAAGGACGCCGGCCACGTACTCCCATTCTCCGGCGACACCAGCGCGACGTTGACGTCATCGGAGTTGATGACCAGTCCGCGCTTCGAGTTGAAGGTCCCGAATGCGAGGCTGAAGCTGGGCCAGGGTGAGTGGACTGGAAGCGCGGAGCTGCACAGCCGCGGCGAATCCGCGAATGGCGCGATTCGCGGCTCCATCCATGACGTGGACATCAACCAGTTGCTCAGCAGTCTTACGGCGGCGAACGAAAAGATTTACGGATCGCTGGCCGTTCCATCTTTTTCGTTACAGTTCTCGGGAAGAAACGCGGCGGAGATCAGGAGTTCCCTGAAAGGCGGCGGACGGCTGTCCGTAACGCAGGGACGCCTGGGGGCGTTGAACCTGCTGGCAACCATAGAACAGGCATTGAATGCGACTAACCAGGCCACGGCGGCAACCAAGGGTGTGACACCTTTCAACACTCTGACAGCGGACTTGAATATCGCCCAGTTGAGAATGACAGTTGCCAACCTGGCGCTGGATGGACCTGCATTAAAGGCCGACGGAAACGGCGTAATCGGGTTTGATCAAAGTCTGGATTTCAACCTAACAGCACACGTGAATGGCGTCGTGGCAAACCTGTTCAATAGAGTTTCCCTGCAGCCGGCCTCCAATAACGCCGACATACCGCTAACCGTAACCGGTTCAGTGGACTCGCCGCAAGTACGCCCCAGCATAAAAAAAATAGCGCAGGGCGCGGTGCGCGGCTTGATCGACACCTTCCTGAACAAAAAGCTCCGCTAGTGTAAAAGCTTCGCTTGTGGGGCAGGATGGCATCCTGCCGCGGATTGGTAATCCGCCTGGAAGTGGATCCGGAATTACTAACGGCCGATTGCCAATCGGCCGCAGGTTACCAACCTGCCCCACAAAAGTGGAATGTCCAAAGTTCAGCCGGCCAATTTTGTTGCATCCCCAACCGTGTTCCGTGCGTACTAACAAATGATGGGTACGCTATTCGCGGAAATCCGCTACAGCGCCAGGTCGGTTCTCAAAGACTGGCGTTTCGCGGCGACGGTTATGCTGACGCTCTCCCTATGCATC
Organism: uncultured Bryobacteraceae bacterium; assembly: GCA_955652915.1. Lineage (GTDB taxonomy): Bacteria > Acidobacteriota > Terriglobia > Bryobacterales > Bryobacteraceae > Palsa-89. Next base: position 836 of record CATPCJ010000460.1, on the reverse strand, counting down.
GGCGTCAACACCACGCTCTTCACCATCATCAATTCCGTGTTACTCCAACCCTTGCCGGTGCCCGGCGCCGACGCCATCGTGCTGATGGCGAATCGCTATCCGAAGGCCGGTGTCAGCGACTCGGGATACCACAGCAGTGGAGCCGATTACTACGATCGCATGCGGGATGTGACCGCGCTCCAGGACCAGGCGATGTTCGACATCGTCGCCTATACCATGAACGACAACGCCGCGCCCGAAAGAGTTTCCGGCATGACCGCCACGCCTTCGCTCTTCCGTTTGTTGCGTGTCGCGCCCGCGCTCGGCCGCGCTTTTACGGACGATGAAGGGGAGATTGGCTCCGCGCAAAAAGTGATGCTGAGCTATGCTCTTTGGCAAAAGTTGTATGCCCGGGACGCCTCCATCCTAGGGCGTGAGCTTCGGCTCAATGGCCGTCCCTTCACCATCGTCGGAGTTATGCCGCGCGGTTTCCTCTTTGTCGATCCCGAAGTCCGCTTCTGGATTCCGCTCGCCCTTACCGCCAGGCAAAAAGAAGGGCGGCACGCCAATAACTGGTACAACGTCGGCCGGCTCAAGCCCGGCGCTACGTTGGCGCAGGTCCAGTCGCAGGTCGACGCGCTGAACGCCGCCAACATGGAACGCTTTCCGAAATGGAAGCAAATCCTGATCAACGCTGGATTTTATACCCCAGCCCGGCCGCTGAAAGATGTTCTGGTGAAGGAGGTCAAAGGGACGCTGTACCTGTTGTGGGGCGGTGCGGCGTTCGTGTTGTTGATCGGCGCCGTCAACATCGCGAATCTTGCGCTGGCCCGCACCACGCTGCGCATGAAAGAGTT
>CATPCJ010000459.1 GCA_955652915.1 uncultured Bryobacteraceae bacterium | reverse complement strand
TCGAATGGCTATCTGCAGGACATCACCAGCGGTGGCAGCGGCGCTCTATCGCCCTTGGCGGTCACGGGCGTGAACCGGAATTCCACCTTCCCGACAATTTACAGCTACAGTGTCGGCGTACAGCGCAATCTGGGCGCGGGCACCGTAGTCGATGTAGCCTTCGTTGGCTCTCAATCCCGCAATCTTGCGCGGCGAACGAACCTGAACGCTCCGGCATACGGCACAACCTTTAAGAACTCCTCGCAGGATCCAACCAAGTACGCCGGAGGCGTGATCCCGGCGGCGGAGCCAAACTTACCGGCCATTTATTATGGAGCAGGGTTGAGCTTCAGCGGAGCGACTGCGCTTCCGGTGGATTTCCTACGGCCCTACCAGGGTTACAGCGACATCACATACTACTTCTTCGATGCCGATGCCTCCTACAAATCCCTGCAAATAGAACTGCGGCGCCGATTCTCGAAAGGACTAACGTTTACCGCCGCATATACTCTGTCGAAAACCTTGACAACAGTTTCCGACGATGGCACTTATACCAATATCAAGGACCCGGCTCACTATGATTACGGATTGGCGAACTTCGATCGTACGCATTACTTCGTCGGCACCTTTGTCTGGGATTTGCCGAAGGCGAGCGGGCTTCTCGGCGGACGCAGATTCGCCAGGGTCCTGGCCGACAATTGGACCATTTCCGGCAATACCTCGATCGCCTCCGGCAGTCCCACCGAACTGGGCCTCAGCATCTCAGGCCAGGATGCCGGAAATCGTCTGCTCGGTACTTATTCGGCCGGCAATCTATCGGGTCAAGCGCCGCGCTTTCTTCTTAATGGAAGCCCCCAAAACGGATCTGCAATCAATATCGCGGCGTTTTCGGTTCCGGGCGTCAACAATGCCGGCCCTTACCCGCGCTTCTACCTGCGAAATCCGGGCATCGCCAATCAGGACTTGTCGGTTTTCAAAAACATCCATTTTGGCGGTGAAGGCAGACGCTATTTGCAGCTTCGAATGGAAGCTTTCAACATCTTCAATCACCCGCAGTTTTCCTCCTACAACTTGACCACCAATGTTGTGAACGGCGCGGGCCAAAGTGGAAGCGCCATATTCAACAACTTCACCGGCCTGACGGTCACTAACAATCTGCGTCCGGCGGGCGGCACGGCCGTGCTGGGAACATATTTCGGCGAGCACAACGGCGCCCGCGACATGCGCATTCTGCAGGTTGCTGCGAAGTTCTACTTTTGAAACGGACTGGGCCATGCTACTCGGAGAGCGTAAGGAAGCAAGTGCAATACGTGGCGCGGACACTCGTGTCTGCGGCCTCGAGACTCGCCTCGAGGCTCTCTCCCCGGCGGAGCATCGAGACGAGTCTCGATGCCGCAGCCTAAGAGGCCGCGCCACGTTTCCAAACAGACTCGTTTTCTGCATGCCATCATTGGAATAATAGAATCGGAGTTTCAATGAATAGGCTCTTTACTATCCTCGCAGCCCTCGCCATCGCATCCGTCGTCATGGCGGATGTAAAACCCTCCAGCCTGTTCAGTGACCACATGGTTCTCCAGAGCGGCATGCAAGTTCCGATCTGGGGCACCGCCGATCCCGGCGAGCGTGTCACCGTCAAACTCAATGAACAAGAGCAATCCACCACAACCGCGGCAGACGGGAGGTGGATGGTGCGCCTGACGAATCTCAAACCAGGCGGGCCTTACGAAATGATCCTCACCGGCCACAACACCATCACGGTCCGCGATGTCTTAGTCGGCGAGGTGTGGCTCGGCTCCGGCCAATCGAACATGGCGTTCACAGTCTCGAAGGCGCGCGCCTATTATGCCGGAGTCACCAACGAGGAGCAGGAAATTGCCGCGGCGAACTATCCCCTGATCCGCATGTTCACAGCCAAGACAGCCAAAACATACACGCCCCAGAACAGTGTTGAGGGGGAGTGGCTGATATGCAATCCGGAAAATGTGCCGGGCTTTTCGGCGGTTGGCTACTTCTTCGCGCGGGATCTTCAAAAGGAGATTAAGACGCCGGTCGGCATCCTGACGCTGGCATTCGGAGCGAGTACGGCGGAGTCCTGGATCCGCCGCGAAACCATGGCCGCCGATCCACAACTGAAGCCCATGCTGGATCGTTTCGACGACGCCTACAAAGCGTTCCATGAAAAGAAGGCCGAACCGGCTTTACCACCGCCAGACACAACTCGTCCAAACCGCGCCAGGAACCCGGATCCGGTGCAGGACCAGCACAACGCGACAGTGCTCTACAATGGCATGATCAATCCCGTTATTCCTTACGCGATTCGCGGTGTGATCTGGTATCAAGGCGAATCGATTGTCGGCGGCGAGCCCGGTATCGCACTCTATCCGCGGGTCATGGCTACCCTGATTCAAGACTGGCGTAAACTGTGGGGTCAAGGCGATTTCCCGTTCTATTTCGTGCAGCTTGCCGCGCAGCAGGCGAATAGCAACAATCCGCGAGTGCGCGAAGCTCAGGCCTCGGCGCTTTCTCTTCCCAATACCGGCATGGCGGTCACCGTCGATATCGGCGAACCGAAGAACGTGCATCCGCACAACAAGCAGGATGTTGGCGACCGTCTGGCGCGCATCGCTCTCGCAAATGTTTACGGCCGCAAGATCGAATACTCCGGGCCGGTCTTGGAGTCGATGACGGTTGACGCAGATACAGTCCGCTTAAAGTTCTCGCACATCGGAAACGGACTGCGGGCTAAAAACGGTCCTCTCAAATGGTTCGAGATGGCCGGCGGCGATCGTAGATTTGTCCAGGCGGAGGCCCGCATAGACGGCGACGCGGTTGTCCTGACCAGCCCGGAAGTGAAGTCGCCCATCGCCGCGCGATACGCGTGGGACAGCTACCCTGAGGGCTGCAACCTATATAATGATGCCGGATTGCCGGCGGTCCCTTTTCGAACAGACAAATGGTAATACCAATCTCCGAAGCCGAAGGCGTTGCTCCCGGTTTAGTTCCCCAAAGAACGCTTTACACCGGCGTACTGATGCCGGCTATCGGTTTGGGAACGTTTGGTTCCGAGCACTCTCCAGCCGATGAGGTCGCTCGCGCCGTGAAGGATGCAGTGTCGCTCGGCTACCGTCATCTGGACTGCGCATCCGTCTATCAAAACGAAAACCAGATTGGCGCGGCTTTGCAAGATGTCTTCCACCAGGGAATCGGCCGCGAGGAACTGTGGATCGGTTCCAAGCTCTGGAACGACAAGCATGCGGAAGCGGATATAATTCCCGCGTGCAGGCAGTCGCTCGCGGACTTGCAGTTGAATTATCTCGACATGTATTTGGTGCACTGGCCGTTCCCGAACTTCCACCCGCCCGGCTGCGGCGTCGATTCTCGCAGTCCGGATGCAAAACCATACATCCATGACCGCTTCATGAAGACCTGGCGGCAAATGGAGAGATTAGTGGATCTCGGCTTGGTGCGGCACATTGGGACGTCGAATATGACCATCCCCAAACTAAAGCTCCTGCTCCGCGATGCGCGCATCAAACCGGCAGTGAACCAGATGGAATTGCACCCGCACTTTCAACAACGGGAGCTGTTCGACTTCGTGCGCGCCAACGGAATGGAACCGGTCGGCTATAGTCCGGTAGGCTCGCCGGCCCGGCCCGAGCGCGACCGGACGCCGGAGGACACAGTAGATATCGAAGATTCCGTGATCATAAAGATCGCAGATCGATTGGGCGTGCACCCCGCGGCCGTGTGCGTCAAGTGGGCGGTGCAGCGCGGTCAGACTCCAATTCCATTTTCGACGAAGCGCGGGAACTACCTCGCCAATCTGCGCTGTACGACGACGGAGCCGTTGACCGCGGACGACATGCAGGCCATCGCACGCATCGACAAGAACTGCCGCCTGATCAAAGGACAGGTTTTCCTGTGGCGGGAAAATCAAACCTGGGAGGACCTCTGGGACGTGGACGGAGAAATCAGGACATGACCGGCGCATACCTGCCCGGCAACAGCACGGTCCAGTTGCGGGAACTGGAAGTTCCGGAACCTGGCCACGGCGAAGTGTTGCTGCGCATGAAGGCGTCCACGATCTGCGGTTCGGATATTCGCTGCATTTATCACGAACATCTCGGCAAAGGTCCGGAGGGGTACCAGGGCGTCGTGGCTGGACATGAACCTTCCGGTCAGATTATAAAGACAGGTCCCGGCTGCCGACGCTTCCGTGGCGGCGACCGCGTCATTGTTTATCACATCTCCGGCTGTGGCCTCTGCAACGATTGTCGCCGTGGCTACATGATCTCCTGCACCAGCGAAAAATACCGGCGCGCCTACGGATGGCAGCGTGATGGGGGGATGGCCGAATTCCTTCTAGCCGAGGAGAAGGACCTGATCCATCTTCCCGATGAGCTGACCTATGCCGACGGCGCGCAGGTCGCCTGCGGTTTCGGAACCGTCTACGAGGGCCTCGAGAAAATCGGGATCAGCGGCAACGATGCAGTTTTGATTACCGGCCTGGGACCCGTGGGACTGGCTACCGGCGCGCTTTGTCGAAAATTAGGAGCACAGCGGATAGTCGGAATCGATGTGCTGGACGAGCGCATGCAACTCGCAATGGATCTGGGACTCTGCGACGAGGTGCTGCACAGCGGGCCGGATAACGTCGCCGAGGTGCGGAGACTCACTGGCGGACACGGCGTTGAGCGAGCTGTCGATTGCTCCGCCAACGATTTTGCGCGAGCGACAGCAATCCGGGCCACGCGGAAATGGGGCCGCATCGTTTTTCTCGGTGAAGGCGGAAAAGTGGAGTTCAATCCATCCCCGGATATGATTCACGACCAAAAGACAATCCATGGATCCTGGGTCACATCAACGTGGTTGATGGAGGAACTGGTGGAGCGGCTGGTCCGCTGGAATCTGCACCCCGCGGATTTGGTGACGCATCGTTTTTCGCTCGATCGCGCCGCTGACGCCTACGCGCTGATGGCGTCGGGAAAATGCGGCAAGGTGGCGGTTTGTTTTGACGAAGAGCTGGCGGCAGTTTAATAAGGAGATTTATGAATATTACGAGACGAAACGCGATGGGGATTCTGGCAGGTTCGATTCCCGCGATAAGGATGGCATCCGCGCAGACGCCGGATTTCGCCATTCAAAAAGGGCCATTCAGTGGTACTCGGGAATCGCTTCGGGGCTACCAGGTTCCCGACTGGTTCCGCGATGCCAAATTCGGCATTTGGGCGCATTGGGGTCCACAGTCCGCGCCGGAACAGGGTGATTGGTACGCCCGCAATATGTATATCGAGGGCAATGCGCAATACAAGTGGCACCAGCAGAACTTCGGTCATCAGTCCAAGGTTGGATTCAAGGATGTGATCCCGACTTTTAAAGGAGAGCGTTTCGATCCCGAGCACCTGATGGATCTATACCAGAAAGCCGGCGCGAAGTACTTCGTCAGCATGGGTGTACACCACGATAATTTCGACATGTGGAACTCGAAGCACACCCGCTGGAACGCGGTGAACATGGGGCCGAAGAAGGATATCGTCGGCCTGTTCCGGCAAGCGGCGCTGAAGCGCGGTATGAAGTTTGGCGTCAGCGAACACCTGTGGATCAGCTACAAGTGGTTTGGCACGAGTCATGATTCCGACAAAGCGGGAGAATACGCCGCCGTGCCCTATGACGGCAACGACGCGAAGTACGTCGACCTCTATCACGACCTGCCGAAGGATTATCCGGCCAAATTTTCATGGGACGCCGCAGGAATTCCAGACTCGTGGAAACGCCACTGGTTCGATCGCATCAAAGATCTGGTGGACAACTACCAGCCGGATCTGCTCTACACAGATGGCGCTCTTCCGTTCGAGGAATACGGACTCAATCTGGTGGCGCATCTCTATAACGAAAACGCGAAACGTCATGGCGGCCGGGTGGAAGCGGTCTACAACAGCAAACGCAAAGAGGACTGCGCCGAGGGCACGTGCGTTCTCGATTTCGAGCGCGGGCTGGCCGACGCGATTCAGCCCAATCCGTGGCAAACCGATACCTGCGTGGGGAACTGGCACTACAAACGCGGCGTCAAGTACAAGGCGCCCAAGACCGTGGTGGATATGCTGGTGGATATTGTCAGCCGCAATGGCAACCTCTTGTTGAATTTTCCGCTGCCCGGAAGCGGAGAACCAGACGCGCAGGAATTGAGCATCCTCTCGGAAATCACAACCTGGATGTCGGTGAACAGCGAGGGAATCTACGGCACGCGTCCCTGGAAGATCTTCGGCGAGGGTCCGGGCACGCAGCAAAAGGGCACCGGCCGCTTCAACGAAAATGGCCGCAAGGATCTGACCGCGGAAGACGTCCGTTTCACCACCAAAGGCAAAACCCTTTATGCGTTCCTGATGGGCCAGCCCGGCAAGGAAGCGTTGGTTGGCTCTTTGGGAACCACAGCCGGAAAAATTCAGAACGTGGAACTGCTGGGCCATCGAGGAAAACTCAAGTGGACTCAGACCGAAACCGGACTGAAGGTGGAACTGCCGGAAGAACAGCCCAGTAAGTACGCGGTGACGCTGAAGATCGCGCTAGCGTGAGGTGGCGCGGACACTCGAGTCGGCGGCCTCGAGACTCGTGTCGAGGCCCTTTCCGCTGCAGAGCATCGAGACGAATCTCGATGCCGCAGCCTAAGAGGCCGCGCCACGTCGAATCTGGGTGTTGTCTGTGTCAATTTGTTATTTTCCGCAGTGTCTTGAGGCTATGGCTTCGGCCAATCTCCAGGCCTCAGAATGAACCGCATCGATAGATTTGTAGACGTCGGACGAGCCGGTGCTCTTCCCGTTAGGGTGGCGCGGTCCACTCCCAATCGGTAGGACCAATTTGCTTGCTGTGCGTATAGCCGGCCTCCTTCAGGACGGCGATCAAGTCTTCTAACGTGGTTTGCAGGCTGGCGAGTTGTCGCGGCACCTGCTCTACTACCAGCTTCGGATGGAAACGTTTCAAGGTGTTTACCGCGCCTCGCAGGACGTAGACTTCGGCGCCTTCGACGTCGATTTTGATGGCGTCCACGCGAGCCAGGTTCAGCTCGCGAACTACATCGTCGATGGGGCGGCCACGCACGGTGTAAGGGCGCGGGGGTTCCTCGGCGGAGAGGTCGGCGTTCTCGCGGGCCAGAGAGGACGCGCCGGTGTTCATGGAAGGGGCAGCGTATAACGTCAGCGTTTGTTCGCGATCCGTGCATGCGATCGGCTCCACGATTACGTTCTCAGCATGGTTAGCCGCTACGTTATCGCGCAATAATTTCAGCGTCTCGGGGTTGGGCTCAAATGCCAGGATGCGTCCCGTTTTCCCAAGTCTGACCGCAGCTCTCATGGAGAAAAAGCCGATGTGTGCGCCAACGTCCAGGAAGACGCTGCCCTCGGAGAGGTTGGGAGACAGCGAATCCCAAATCTCCGGTTGCCAATCTCCGCCTCGCAGTATCGAGACGGCCACCAGGTCTCGCGGGTCCAAGAGGAAGCTAACGCCAGGGTGGGTTTGGATCCGCGCTGCCCGCAGGATGCCCATACGGCACAGCGCCGGCGCCAGCTTCTCGATGATTGGCTTTTGACTCTCAACAGGCCAGTGTTCCACCAATTTTTGTTCCACCGAGAAGTAAGCACTGAGAGTCGCCGATCGATTCGTATAAGAGAAGAGCCACAGGCCAAAGACTGCGAGTACGATCCATACGGCCCCGGGGATCTTCACCAGCCGCGCATAGTATGGCTTACCCGCGTTCGTTATAAATCCGAGTACACGCCGCAGGTTTGGCTCCAGCAAGTAGAACAGAGCGAACAGAATCGCGGCGGCCGCCACGTTGATGTGGGCCAGCGGAATCAGGTACGCGAGAATGGCCCCTGCAAGGCCCACAATTGGATGGCCCATGCGACGCCCATAACACAAGACAAGCAACGAGAGAGCAGCCAGCAAGCCCAGGTTGACCAGCGCGGCCCCGGAATGCCTGCCGATCGCGAAGGCGAACAGCAACAGCAATTCGAATCCGTTCGCTAGTGTAATCCCGGCGTTTGGCGCGAATCCGTGCGCCCTATCCATCACGGACAGGCGTTGCGTCATGGCGTCCGGAGCCGGTTGCGTGGCCATGGCGCCCAGGAAGTAGAACACGGTGCAGACGCTGAACACCAGGATGAAGATCCAGTCCCAAACTTCCGGCAGGGGAGGAAATCGCTCGCCACCGCGGCGGGGCGCACCGTACTTGAGGGCAAGGGGAATGACCACCAGGCCGAACGCCAGGAACACACCTTTGCGCGCAAGTTGCGCCGCGCAAAGAGCGAACAGGATCGCGCTCAGGAAGGCGGACCCGATAATAAAAGCAAGTAGCCGCTGCTCTACGCCATAGAGTGTTCGGCGGAGCCGGCCGACGAACAGCGCACCGAGAGCGCCCGCGGTTGCGATGGTGAACAAAGCTCCGAGGAACGCGTAGACGTAGGTGAGCACAAGTTCATATCGTAACCCGCGACGCTAAGAATCGCACCAGCAGCGCTGTTCCCCGTCAAACCAACTGATCTTCCTCTTGCTCCAGGGCTGCATCGAGGGCTTCATGAACTGCCGGCGCCGGCTCAGGCGGGTTGGGAATATCAGG
>CATPCJ010000458.1 GCA_955652915.1 uncultured Bryobacteraceae bacterium | reverse complement strand
TCAGAACGTCTGGTGCACGACCGTATCCGGAATTACCTCCAGAAGTATCTGCCTAGCGCCCAGGAAGTCACCGAGCGCGATGTTCTGGCAACCGGCGCGAAGCTGGGCACGCCGAAATTCCAAAAAGCGCGCGAAGAATTGATTCTGACCAAGCTGGATGCGCGTCCCAAGAAGGTGCCTCCGCCCGTGGAACAGCCGGGTCCCCCACCACCCACGTCGGCCTTCGCTAGAAAGACTTAAACCAGTGGCCGGACCGGTACTACACACACCAGTCTGCGCCTTGCTGGGAATCGATGTCCCCATTTTTGCCGCTCCGATGGGGCCGGCTATCACCAGCCCGGAGCTGGCCTCCGCGGTTAGCAACGCTGGAGGACTGGGGCTGATTTCCTTCGGCGGATGTCCCCCGGATATGCTCCGCGCTTTGATTCAGCGTATGCGCGAACTCACCACGCGGCCCTTCGGCATAAACATGATCTTGGAATTTCCAGCCGACGCCCTGGTGGATTTGTGCCTGGAGGAGAAGGTTCCGGTACTTTCGTTCTTCTGGGGCGATCCGTCGCGTTTCGTAGAGCGCGCGCATCGGGCTGGCGCAAAAGTAATCGATCAGGTGGGTTCGGTGGACGCAGCGAAGCGGTCGGCCGGCGCCGGCGTCGACGTAATCATCGCCCAAGGAGTGGAAGCCGGCGGCCACATCGCAGGCAACGTGAGCACCATGGTGCTGGCGCCGCGTGTGGTGGACGCGATATCTCCCACGCCGGTGATTGCTTCCGGCGGTATCGCCGACGCCCGCGGTTTGGTCGCGGCTTTGGCGCTAGGAGCCCAAGGAGTGGTGCTTGGAACGCGTTTCCTGGCGACGCCCGAAGCCAACGCCCACCCGATGTACAAAAAGAAAGTTCTGGAGTCAACCGAGGAAGACACGGTTCGAACCACGATGTTCGGCTACGGTTGGCCGAACGCCGCGCATCGCACGTTGCGAACCGCTTTTGTCGACGAATGGTTGAGCAACGAAGCGCGCGGGTCCGAACAACGTCCGGACGAGCCCGTGATCGGCGAAACCACTTTCGGAGGTAAGCGATTGACCATGCGCCGCTTCATGGGCTTTCCACCGGGAGCCGACGCGACGGGCGCGATCGAATCCATGCCCTTGCTGGCGGGCCAAAGCGCGGGCTTAGTAAATGAAATCAAACCAGCGGCAGAAATCGTTCGGGAACTAGTGGAATCGGCCCGCCGAATAATCGACGACCAGCTCAGAGGTTATACAGAACCGCGACCGTAAGGGAGGGTTGTATGGTGGTTACCGATTCCCAAAACTCATACATAGAATCCCCAGCAGGATCAATCCCACGCCCGCGAACTTCGTCCTGGTCAGTTTCTCGTTAAAGAACAGACGAGACCACAGCAGTGTGCACACGTAACCGAGCGACACCATCGGAAACAGCACCGACAACTCGCCGTTGGACAGGCCCTTGACATAGAGCACTGAAGATAGAAGATAGGTGACCACGCCTACCGCCAGCTTCCAATTGAAGAGGATGCTCGACCAAGTGCGGCGCAGCACCAGCGCACCGGATTTGAGGAACACCGCCCCGACAGATCCAATCACCGATCCACCTAATACCAGCGCCATCGACGAAACCGGCGTACTCAACTTGTGCCTCCGCGGCCAAGCACCGCGACGCCCAGCACAATAATGGCGACTCCAAGCGCTTTCGGCAGGTTCATCGTTTCATGAAAGATCGCTACCGACGCCAGGGTAACCCAGACATAGGACAGCGCGATCACCGGATACAAGATAGAAAGCTCCGCATCGCGCAGCGCGTAGACCAGCAAGACGGTGAAGATTCCGTACAGAAAATATCCGGCAAACAACGTGGGAATCGTGAAAATGCCGATAGCCGTGGCGAGCAGACCGGGATGCTCCAAATGAGCGGCGCCGAGCTTGATGAAGACTTGCGCCAGCGCGCCGATCAGCGTGCAGGCGACCACGATAAATACAGCTCGCCGGCGCTTGTGACCCTCCACTACACTGGTCTCGGATAATACGGTGACCGAACTCAATACCCCATGATAGCAATCCACGGAACCGCGACAGTAAGGGAGCGTCAAGAGGTACGGGTAGCGCATCCAATCGCTCTAAGATCCACACCGGCAAGAATGCCTGTGGCACAATCGGATCGCTTAAAATAAGGTGATGCAGATGGAGACCACCGAAGCAGCACCGCCGGTGGAAAAATTCTTCGAGTTTTCCCTGCTTGGATTGCTTGCGAGCGGCCTCCTGGCCGTGGTTGGCTCCGGTTATCTGGACATGCCCACCATGTTGGTCACGGCCATCGCCCTCATCGTGCGCGCCCTGATTGTGGCCGGTGTGGTGCGCCTCAGCCTTCCGGGCGGCGTCGTAACCGCCATTACCTTGGCTTACGTCGGCTTCTATCCGATCGATTATTTTTTTATCTCGGGACCAACTTTCTTTCCGGCCGCCGTTCATCTGGTCTTCTTCGTCGCCGTTATAAAGATTCTTACGGCCAGCACCAACCGCGACTATTTCCTTCTCAAAATCATCGCGTTCCTGGAACTGCTGGCCGCTTGCGTGCTTTCCGAACGCGTTAACTTCTTCATCTTTCTATTGTTCTTTTTGATTCTAGGCGTGGCAACCTTCGCCAGCGGCGAGATTCGTCAATCCCGGCAGAGACGCATCACCGTGGCGAAGACGTCCGGCCGAGGTCTTTCGCTTCGTTTAGCCGCCGTCGCCATCTTCGTGTCGATCGCAATTCTAGTCATCACGGCCGGCCTGTTTTTTTTCCTGCCTCGCACCGCTCGCGCGGCCTTCCAGCACTTGACCTCGCCGCACTTGCACCTGGCGGGCTTCTCCAATCGCGTGACTTTGGGCGATATCGGCGAGATCAAGCGGAACAATACGCCGGTCATGCACGTCAGGATGGACAAGCTTGAAGACCGCGGCCTGGCGCTGAAGTGGCGCGGCGCGGCGCTTTCGGAGTTCGATGGCCGAACCTGGTCGAACCCGCCCACACAGTCCAAAGTCCTAACGCCCGATCCGGCCGGACAGTTGGTGCTGGACCACGCAGCGTCATCCAGCATGCCCCGTCACATTTCTTATGCCGTGCACCTGGAGGAAATGGCTTCCGATGCGCTGTTCTTCGCGGGCGCCGCCGAATATCTGAGGATCGATTCCACCGTCTTCCGCAACTCGCTCGACAATTATCGCGTGCGGTTCAGCGATTCGCACAACCTCTCCTACCAGGTCTACAGCCGCTTGGAGCCGCTGCTGCGCGAAAACGATACGCCGGGCGATTTCGTTGAGCCGCTGACGCGCGATTGGCGTAACGTTTATCTCCGTCTGCCAAAATTCGTGGATCCGCGCATAGGCAAATTGGCCAAGGATATCGCCGGCGCCGAACTTTCTCCGGCGAAACAGGCCCGGCTGGTGGAAAATTATCTACGGTCGAATTACGGCTACACGCTGGAATTGCCGCCGGCCGAGCCCGCCGATCCGCTGGCCTTTTTCCTGCTCCATCGCAAGAAGGGTCACTGCGAATATTTTGCTTCTTCGATGGCCGTACTGTTGCGCCTGATGGGAATACCCTCCCGCGTGGTGACTGGCTTTCAAAGCGGCGTCTACAATCCCATCAGCGGGGCGCAATTGATCCGCACGTCGGATGCACACGCCTGGGTGGAGGCCTGGCTGCCGCATCGCGGCTGGACAACATTCGATCCCACTCCGCCCGATCCGAACCAGGCCCGGGTTTCTATCTGGACCCGTTTAGGTTTTTATGCCGACGCCGCCGAGGGGTTTTGGCAGGAGTGGGTGCTCAACTACAACCTGGACCGCCAATTGCAGCTCGCGACCAGAATGGGCGAATCCGGCCGCCACGCGGGCCTGAACTGGTTCGATGGCGTGGGACCATTCTTTCTGCGGCTATCGACTGCGATCTTCGATTTTTTGAAATTGCACGGAATGATTCTACTGGGCATCATCGCGCTGGGAATCCTGGCAACGCAATTCGGCCGCGACGGATGGCGTTGGTGGACCACTCGCCGGCGAGTCCTGAAAGTGCAGCGCGGGCAGGGCGAAGCATCGGATGCCACGTTGCTCTACCAGCGGATGCTGAAAGTGCTGCACCGGCGCGGGATCGAAAAGCCCGCGTGGCTCACCCCATTTGAATTCGCGCGAGTACTTCAAGAGCCGGAACTTTCGGTCTTAGTGGAAGATCTAACCGCGGCCTATAACGAACTGCGATTCGGCGGTAATCCCGAAGCAGCGGGACGAATCGTGGGTCTGTTGGAAAAGCTGGAAGCGTTAGCCTGGCAGTAGTATCGAGGCAAGGATTCAAGCCTGATCGTAGGGCTATTTATCGCAAGCCCCACGCCGTCCCATACTCTTCCAGGGCGACCCGGACCAACTGGCTGTGCGTGCGGACTCTAGTCTTGACGAAGAGTTGCTGGAGCGCCGGCTTCACCGAGGCTTCGGAGATATTCAACTGCGTGCCGATTTCCTGGTTGTTCAATCCCGCGAATACTCCTTTGAGCACCTGCCGCTCGCGCTCCGTCAATTCATTGCGGTGCGGTTGCCCTCGCTCTCAACGGCCTTGACCAGCGCCTGGATGCATTGCCGGCGATCCAAGTTTCACCGGCCATGACTTTGTGGATGGCCTCCGTCAACAGCTCGGGCGAGCTGTGCTTGAGGAAAATTCCACAAATCCCGTGGCCGAGCGCACGCACGTAGTCTGCATCGGTGATCCCGGCGGTCACGATAAAAATGCGGCCCGTGCACGCTTCCCGCGCGTGAGCCAGCGAGGCCGCTACTACAATAACCAAACTCTCGCCACTACCCCACGTCGCTCATTTGCTTCCACGTATCCTGGTAAGCATGAAGCAACTTGCGCTGGAGGCCCTGGACTCCGCCTTACGGTCAGGCGTCGGCTATGCGGATGTGCGTGTGATCGAAAGCCGCGATCGCGAGCTGGCCACCAAGAATGGGAAGCCCAGCCAGGTATCCAGCGCGGAATCGGCCGGGTTGGGAATACGCGTTTTGGCGGACGGCTGTTGGGGCTTTGCGGCTACCGACGACTTGACTAAATCCGGAGTGGAGTCCGCGGCCGCGCTTGCGGTTGACATCGCGCGCGCCGGCGGGCTGGCGAAGAAGCAGGATGTCGTGCTTGCGCCGGAAGACAAGTACCAAATCACCTGGGTTGCGCCTTGCCGCATCGATCCGTTTTCGGTCACGGTCGAAGAGCAGCTCTCCATGCTGCTCGCCATCGACGAAGAACTGCGGCGCAACCCCGGCGTCACGCTCGCTCAGACGTCCATGGTCTTCCAGCGAGTGCGGCAGGTTTTCGTGTCTTCGCTAGGAAGTGTGATCGATCAGACTCGCACTTCGAGCGGCGCGGGATTTGAAGCGTACAGCTTCCGCGGCGACGAGATTCAGAGACGCTCCTATCCGAGTTCGTTGGGCGGGCAGCATCAATTGAAGGGTTACGAATTGGTTCAGGAACTCGCACTGTTGCAACAGGCGCCTCGAGTCGCCGAAGAAGCCGTGGCATTGCATTCGGCCGCCAAGTGTCCTGAAGGTTGCCTGGATCTCATTGTCGACGGCAGCCAGCTCGCCTTGCAGGTCCACGAATCCATCGGACATCCCATTGAGCTCGATCGCGTCCTCGGCTCGGAAGCGAACTACGCGGGCATGAGCTTTCTGACGCTCGATAAGCTGAACAACTTGCGCTACGGCTCGGAAATCGTGAACGCGGTTTGCGATGCGCGCCCCGAGCACGGCCCGGGACTCGGGACCTTTGCCTTCGACGACGAAGGCGTTCCAGCGCAATCGACCGACATTATTCGCGCCGGCGAGTTCGTGGGCTACATGACTTCTCGCGAGACAGCCGCCGCCATCGGTCAGACGCGTTCGAACGGAACCATGCGCGCCACGGGCTGGTCGCGACTCCCGCTAATTCGCATGACCAACGTCAGCCTGGAGCCGGGTGAGCAGACGCTGGAGGAAGTCTTCGGCGGCGTCGGCAGCGCGATTTACATGGAGACGAACCGTAGCTGGTCCATTGACGACAAGCGCTACAACTTCCAGTTCGGCTGCGAAATCGGATGGGAGATAAAAGACGGCCGGCGAACGCGCATGCTAAAGAACCCGACCTACAGCGGCATCACGACCGAGTTTTGGAATTCGTGCGCGGCGATCGCCAATCGCGACCACTGGGTCCTGTGGGGCGTGCCGAATTGCGGCAAAGGCCAGCCGGAGCAAGCTATCGGGACCGGCCACGGAGCCAGCCCAGCCCGTTTCCATAACATCAAGATTGGAGCCGCATATGCCGGCTGAGTTGGACAACGCGGTTATTCTATCCAAGGAACGTTGTGCCGAACTCTTCGCGGTTTTGGTGGATGAAGCGAAATCATTGGGAGTTCGCGACGTCGAGGCAATTTTCGGAGCGCATCGGGAAGCTCTTACGCGGTTCGCCAACAATACAATTCATCAAAACGTGTCGGAGCAAGCGCACATGCTTTCGGTGCGTGTGCAACTGGATGGGAAAACGGCGCGCGCCACCACCAATCGGTTGGATGGCGCCTCGATTCGCGCGGCGGTGGCGGAGTCCATCGCGCTGTCAAAGGCGGCCTCGGCGGATGAGCTGCCGCCATTGGTGGAGCCCGCGCCGATTGCCGAATTGAACCGCTTTGACCGGTCGACTGCCGATACGAACCCGATAGAACGCGCGCGCGCCGTCGCCGAAGCCATTCGATTGCTGGAAGGGGCAGGGCAGACCGCCGCCGGAATTTACTCGACCGGCCAAAATATTGAAGCGCTCTTCAATTCGCGAGGAGTGGCCGCTTGGCACGCGGAAACGATGGCGAACTTTTCCATCACCGCCATGGCCGGCAACAGCTCAGGCTGGGCCAAAGGATCGGCCGTTGCTCGCGCGGCGATGGACCCGGTGGCGCTGGCGCGAACAGCCGGCGAGAAGGCCCGCCTTTCCCGCGACCCCCTCGAAATACCGGCAGGCCGCTACACCGTGATCCTGGAACCCGCGGCCGTCCTCGACCTGGTGGGCCAGATGTTCGCCGATTTCAGCGCCACGGCGATGGAAGATCAGCGCAGCTTTCTCACCGATCGTCTAGGCGCCAAGCTTTTCGGAGACAACATAAATATCCATGACGACGTCGCCCATCCACTGCAGGCCGGCGTGCCTTTTGACGGCGAAGGCGTGCCCCGGCGGAAGCTCACGCTGGTTGACGCGGGCGTTCCCCGTGAGCTGGCCTATGCCCGCGTCAAC
>CATPCJ010000457.1 GCA_955652915.1 uncultured Bryobacteraceae bacterium | reverse complement strand
GGGTCTGCAGGATTCGATCGGTGCGCTGGTGTTGACCGGAATAGCGACTCCGGGAGATGCGGTGAATGCCGCGGGGGATTTGACGCCCGCCGTACGAAGCCGCGTCCAGGAGTTTGTGAAGGGAATCGAAGAACAGGATCGGGAAAGATTCGCGTTGGTGCGCGATTTCCTGAGCCTGGAGAGAATTCCGGACGAGGAGGTGCGGGCATTCCTGATCGGCATCGTGCGCCGCTATGCTTTGGAGCAAGCCGGATTTCAAAAGAAGCGCCCGCAGGCGCCTCAGCGTTTGGATGGCGCCATCAATGGAGAGACTTCGCTACTGGCGGGCTTCGCGATCGAAGATAGTCTGGCGAATCTCAAGAGCAGGGGCGCGATTCGCGGGCCGGTTCGCCGCATCGCCGTGATTGGTCCAGGCTTGGATTTCGCCGGCTCGACGGGTGATACGTTTCCTCCGCAGAGCGTCCAGCCGTTCGCCATTCTGGACTCTGTTTTACGGCTGGGCTTGGCGCAATCCGCGGATGTTGAGATAACGGCGTTCGATTTGAACCCGTCGGTTTTGACGCACGTCAAGATGTTGGCGGCGAAGGTCCGGGGCGGCCGCTACGTGCTGCAGCTTCCGCGTCAGTCAGCGGCCGGTTGGAACGCGGCCGCCATTGCGTATTGGCAACATTTTGGGGAGTCGATCGGCAAGGCGGCGGAGCCGCACGCGATTACGATAAAGCCACCGGCGCGTATCACGGCCGAGGAATTGAATATCGTTACGCAAACGCGCGAGGTTTCACCTGGCCAGGGTTTCGATCTGGTAGTGGCCACCAATGTCTTCGGTTACTACAATCCTCTGGAGCAGGCGATGGCGATGACAAACATCGCGCAAATGATGTCGAGCGGCGGAATCGTACTCGCGAACAATCCATTGCCGGTGGACAAAGTACCAGCCTTGGAATACCTGGGCGCGCGGCACGTTTCGTTCACTGAAACCGGGTTGGGGGATGATGTGTTGACGTTCCGTCGGCGCTGATGCTAGTACTATTGCAGCACTAGTATCATTAATTACGACCCAGAACTAAAGTAATATATCACCTACGTCCCATTACCAATGAAAACACTCTTAGCCGCTCTGCTCCTTGTGTCGTCCGCCGGCGGTTCTTTCGGCGCCGTCCTGATCCAGGTATTCCCTTCGCCGGCTCCCAACGCCTTCGGCTCCCCCAGTTGGAACCCCGGCTATGTCCAAAACGCGCTCAACGCGCTCGAAAACGGGCTCAGCTCCGTCGGTAACCCAGCCACCAGCCCGACTGCATACTATCGAGTAACCACGGAGGGCGACCGCGATAATATCGTCACCGGCTTTCCTTCATGGCGCGGCTTCGCCAACCCCGGCGCGATGTTCGGCCCGGCGTTCGCCAACGAGCTCGGCAATCGTCTCCACTTCGGGGTTCACATCTCGGGCAATGGCACGCAGTTCTCGCTGAGCGGCCTCAGCTTCGACATGGAAAGCACAGACGCAGGCGATATCTTCCAGTTCGTCGGCGATTTCGCCAGCCCAAGCGATACCTATTCGAGCACGCGCATCGGAATCAACTATGGACCCGATCACATCAAGGGCACCGGGGACGACGTGCGCATCACGTCTGGTCCGGCCACGCAGGTGGTGGATGAAATCGTCTACGTCGGGGTGGGGAATGCACTGGCACCCAGCGACGTATCCTGCCCCGGCACCAATCAAGCTACGCTGGATTGCCTCAAGGCGTTTTACGACTCTATCTCGCCTTTCAACATCACTACCAGTTACACGCTCAAGAATGGCGACGGCGGGACGCTGGCAATGGGCTCCGCCACGGTCTTATTTCCAGCAGCGGTCCCGGAGCCTGGGACATGGGGCCTGATGCTGTTTGGTATCGCGGGGCTTGCGTGGAAGCGCTTGCGGCGCTGAGGTACTAGCCGATTTTCAATCGGCGGCAGGATGCCATCCTGCCCCACAGGTCCGTTTTAGCCCCAGAGCTCGTTGATGGGACCGTAGACGTCCTGTGAGGAGAAGGGGACGTATTCGAAGCCGCGGTGGAACGGATCGTCCGTGCGGACGATCGTCCAGTCGATGCCCATGGCGGAGTAAATGGTGGCTTCTATGTCTTCCGGTTTGACGTAGCGGTTTCGCGACCAGCCAAAATCTACCGTGTCCGAGCCACTTGCGTTGGTCGCGCCGATGGCGCGGCCGCCCTGGATGCCCGCTCCGGCGAAAACGGCGGTCTGTTGTAAGAAGTGATCGCGTCCGCCGGCAGGCGTTACCGCGCCGACCGTCCGGCCAAACTCGCCCACCATGACTACCAGCGTCTCATCCAGCAAGCCACTGGCCTTGAGATCGCTCAGCATCGCGCCCACACCGTCGTCGAAAGGCTTACCCATGGTGTACAGGTTGTTACCTCTCATATTTTGCTGGCCGTAGATGTCCTGGTGCATGTCCCAGCTTCCGAAGGTGATCTGAATGAAGCGGGTTCCCTGGTTGGCAGCCAGCACTTGCTTGGCGATGAGACACGAATTTCCAAAGGTCGAATTCCCATAGCGCATGCTGTCAGCCGTACTGTAGCCGAATGCGCCGTTCACCGCGCTGTTGTAGGTCAGGTTCTTGGCGGAAGTGTAGAAAGCGTCGTAATCCTGCAGCGGCTGGCCGAGCGGCGAGTTGTTGCGCAAAGGATCGTCGATCTCGTGCACACGGCTCCAGAGTTGATTGAAGCGCGACTGGCCGAGCGTGTTCGCAGTGTTTGGGATTCCGGCCGTCGATGGCAAAATCTTGAATGGCGCATATTGCGCGGAAAAATAACCGGAGCCAACGGCGGTCTGCGAGTTCAGGGCCAGGAAGGGAGGGAAGACCTGGCCCTTCACGCTTTTTTCAATGGCAACCACGCTGCCGATGTTCGGAGCGATATCGCCCAGGGCGGCCGCCGGGTTGCGGCCGATCTGCGTCCAGTGCTGCGCCAGCGAGTGGACCAGCGCCCAGGAGTGCATGGATCGCACCAGCGCGACGTCACCCAATTGCGCGCCCAATTTGGGCATCAAACCCATGGGCCAATTAATTCCGTTGACCATGGTTGGATTGAAGTTCGACGGCGTCACGCCGTTCACAACCTTCAGGTCGAACATGTCGGTGTGGCTGGGCGCGCCCGCCATCAAGATGAAGATGCAATGCTTCGCCTTGTTCTGCGTGGTCGCGTTCCCCTGGCTCACGACATCGGCCTTGGCAACATTGCCGAGCAGGTAGGAGCCGACCACGCCGGATCCGACGACTTCGAAGAACCGCCGGCGGGTGAAGTGCGGACGGTTGAAGAAGTTAAGGTGCGGATGCGGATTGCGTTCCACAAATTTATTGAATCGATCGCGTTCAGACATCGGCTCCTCCTAGTAATTGAAAATGAAATCTACTTTGTTGTACAGCGACCAGAGCAGGTTTTCGAGTTCCTGGCTGCGGGTGCCGGTGCTGAGATTGGTCATGGCCGAAGTCATCTCGGCGCTGGTGGGATTGCGCGACATCACGTTCATGAACAGCATGTTCACCGCCTGGTCATTGGGAAGCGCCGCCGCCTTTGCCAGCAGGCTGGTCTGCGGCGCGCGAGCCATTTGGACCCGGCTCATGACGAAGTTGTCGTTCATCAGATCGAGAGCCTGGGTGATCGCGCCGTCCGTGGAACGAGTCTGATCGTCGCGGTTCCCGCGAAGGAATGCATTCAGGAAATTGTTAACCGCGCCATTGCCTCCATCCGGCGTACCGACAGGCTCCGGTAATTGCATGGCCCAATTGACCGTTCCGTAAACGGCGCCCATGTTATAGGTGGGCATCATGCCGCTGGATTGCGTGATGGCGTCGTGAATCTCTTCCGCCCACAGGCGGCGAACCATTTTCCGGGCAAAGAGGGTTTCCCAAGCCGGGTCCCAGGTTCCGTTATAGCGGGCCGAAAGCTGATAGGTCCGGGAGTTCACGATCTCGCGCATCAGGGCCTTGAGATCGAACTTGCTGTTGATGAAGTCTTGCGCCAAGGCGTTCAGCAAGCGCGGATTCGATGCTTGCAGAGGCCAATTCTGAGTAGGATCGGTGGGCCACGGAACACTCGGAGGATTGTCGGGATCCAGACGCGCCAGATCCATTTGATCGGGTGGATCGACCATTCCGATTCCGAAGAACTGCTTCCACATGTAGTTGACCGTCGCGCGGGCGAACTGGAAATCGGACGTGACGTACTGGCCGAGAGCCACACGATAATTTGTGCCGCTGGCGGGTGTCTGCCCCCCTAAATATGTTGGTGGAACGGTCCTCATTGTACCGACCGGCTGTCGCGCGGGGCGGTTGCCGGTGGTGGTGTTCAGCGCATAATCGGTCTTGTATTTGGTGTTGTCCAGGAGTCCCCAATAGTAGACATTGGGATTGGCCGGGTTTACGTTGGTGCGCGGCCAATCGGTACGCGATAAAAACGAAGCCAGTCCCCAGGCCTGCTGCCGCGTGGTCTGCGCTCCCCAAAGACTGAGCGAGTCCAGGTGGCCGCGGCCGTTGTGGCAGAGCACACAATTCATGTGGGCGATTCCAAGGAACTGATTCGCAACGTCGGCGGTCTGCTGATCCCAAATATCCTGGGCCGGTCCACCCGTTACGACGCCACCTACCAGCCAGTTGAGCTCCCCCTGGGTGTAGCTGTTGGCCCCTTGCGCCGTGATCATCTCGCGCGCCATCTGGTCGTAGGGTTTGTTCGTGGACAGTGAAGCTCGAATGTAGTTGTTAAAGGCAACGACGCCATCGGCGAAGCGGACGATCTGCGTGTTCCGGGAATTGTTCAGAAAGAAATCGCCGAAGTAGTTGGTCCATTTGTCCACCCATTGCGGACTGGCCAGGAGACTCTCGACATACTTCGAACGTTTGTCGGAGGCGGTGTCATTGACAAAGTTGGCGACCACGCCCGCAGCCGGAATGCGGCCAGTGAGGTCCAGCGTAGTGCGCCGAATAAACTCATAGTCCGTTGTGGCGGGCGCGGGGACGACTTTGTTTTCCGCCAGGGCTTGAAAGATGTATTTGTCGATCGTGTTGATGGTGGCGGGGTCGATCAAGCTTCCCGTGCGCGTGCCCGGAGGAATGGCAGGCAACGCGGCCGCGACCGCTTGCGTGAGCTCGCTGGCCTGGGATTGTTGCTGCGCCGCCGGGCCGACGAGCCGACCGGCGACAAAGCCTCGAGCGCCCGCCTGCACGAACTTGTCATGGTTGGCGCCGAAAAAAGTGCATTCGGCGTGCTCGACAGGGAGGGCATCGTCGGCGGCGGTAAGCGCACCAATCAGCGTGAACGCCGAAACACCCACAAGAGTTGCTATCGTCCTGTTTCTCACCATGTTATCTTGTCCCCCGTCCGTCTACAGTATATCCGACACTACCAACCTAAACACACATTTCCGCTAAGAGGACGCGCTCGGTTGCAGAATTTATTTACAAAACGAATCTTAGGTAAGTACCACTTCCTTAAGACACTCCCTTACGGTCGTCGATCTCTGTAAGGAACCCCCACCCCCTACACAAAACGAACCACCCCCGCC
>CATPCJ010000456.1 GCA_955652915.1 uncultured Bryobacteraceae bacterium | reverse complement strand
GGCTGGAGCATCCAACAACTCCACCAGTTCTCTTAGCTCATCCGATGCGTCGGCGGCGATGATGCCTCCGCCCGCATAAACGAATGGCCGCTGGGCGTCCCACATCATTTGCGCGGCGCGGCGGATCTGGCCGGTATGTCCTTCGGTGAACACTTTGTAGCCGGGCAGGTGAATTGACGAGACGGGCGTGTAGTGCGCCTGAGCTTGAAAAACGTCCTTGGGGATGTCGACCAAAACGGGTCCGGGGCGGCCGCTGGAGGCGATGTAAAACGCCTCATGAATTGCTTGAGGTAATTCGGCTATCGTCTTGACTAAGAAGTTATGTTTCGTGCAGGAGCGAGTGATTCCAAAGGTGTCGGCTTCCTGAAACGCATCGCTGCCGATCAGCTTCGTGGATACCTGGCCGGTGAGCGCGACCACGGGGATGGAATCCATCATGGAATCGACCAGGCCGGTGACGAGGTTGGTTGCCCCGGGTCCGGAAGTGGCGCAGCAGACTCCCACGCGTCCGGTGGAACGGGAGTAGCCTTCGGCCGCGAATGCGGCATTTTGCTCATGGCGAACCAGGACATGGCGGATAGGATGGTCGTAGAGGGCGTCATAAAGGGGCAGGGTGACGCCGCCGGGGTAGCCGAAAATGCAATCCACATTTTCGCGGACCAGGCACTCCAGCAGAATCCGGGAGCCGGACATCAGCTTGGGCTCGGCGACTGCCGTGGTTCGAGGGGCGGTGCTAGTGGACATTCATATCCTCCAACGAAAAAGACTCCAAAACGAAAAAGGCCATCTGGTGGGTTCGTTTTCCCCGCCGATGGCCTCTTCGAAACTCTAATCCGAAGCCGTTCAGGCGGGGCCGGGTACGGCGACCTGAATAATAATAATCGGAAGCAGCTTCGGAAGCTGACCAACCGGTAGGATAGCGGTGACAGGCGCGCCCGGTAGGGCGGCGACAACACCAGCATTCCTTTCCGTGTTGATCATGAATCTAGAGTATCCCAATGGTTTGGCAAATGCAAGAGGGTAATTGCATAAGAAGTATTTATGGCGGTATTGCAACCAGAGAGTGACCCGCCGGGGCCAGGAGTGGTGCATCAGTTGGTTCAAGGCGGCACATAAACATTGGCCGCCGATAAACGCGGATTCTTCGATTCGCCGGCTGCTAGCTCAGGGGTGAAGTCCTCGACGCTCCAACTTTGAAGCGGTGGTCCTAGTAAGCTGGTTTCAGTGCTCCGTAGCCTGCTCCTGTTCCTGTCTGGCCAGTCCTGGCTCCGTCATTGGATAGAAACTTCTTCCGTCGCTGCGCGGCTCACATCCCGATTCGTGGCCGGGCCCACGCTCGAGCAGGAACTGGCCGTGTGCCAGCGTCTGAACAGTGAGAAAATCCTGGCGACGCTCGATCATTTAGGCGAGAGCGTCAAATCGCTCGAAGAGGCCGAGGGATCGCGCGACGCTTACCTCGCCGCGCTCGAGAAAATCGCAGAGCTGGGCCTTAGCGCCACCGTTTCGATCAAGCTGACTCAGCTCGGCTTGGATTTTTCAGAAGAGGCTTGCCGCGATAACGTCGAGCGGCTGGTGGAGCGGGCAAAAGCGATTGGCAGCATAGTGGAAGTGGACATGGAATCCAGCGAGTATGTCGCTCGCACGCTCGACCTGGTGTCGCATATGCATACAAAACATGCCAGCGTTCGCGCCGTGATTCAAGCTTATCTCTATCGAAGCGAGAGCGACATCGAAGATCTCCGCGGGCGGGGGATTCCAGTGCGGCTGTGCAAGGGCGCCTACAGCGAATCGTCCGATGTCGCATTTCCAAACAAGGCGGACGTGGACCGCAACTATGTGCTGCTGATGACGAAATTGTTGGACGAAGGCGTCTATCCGGCCATCGCCAGCCACGACGAAAGAATCGTTCAACAGGCTCTGGACTATGTGCGGGAACGAAACATCTCGCCGGACCGTTTTGAGTTTCAGATGCTGTATGGCATTCGCCGGGACTTGCAGCGGCGATTGGTGGAAGGCGGACACCGGCTGCGGCTGTATGTGCCGTATGGCAACGCATGGTATCCATATTTTATGAGGCGTCTGGCGGAACGTCCCGCCAACGTGCTGTTCCTGGCGCGCAACATGTTCAAAAAATGACACTCGGCCGATACATGCCCAGCAGCGGGAACCGCGAAGCAAAGAGAGGAGTCCAACAGTTATGAAGTATTGGGGCTACTTAATGGTGAAACTCGTGGCCGCAGCCGGATTGATATGGGTTGCGTGGTTCGCCGTCAGGCTCTGCTTTCCGCGACATTCCGTGTTCCTGGATCAGGAGCTGGATCCATTTACACACGACCTGGGCTACACCGCGGCGATGATGCTGATAATCCCGTTTTGTGGCGGCTTGATCTACTGGATTGCGTGGGATCAACGCTATCGTTGCCGCACCTGCTTGCGCCGATTGCGAATGCCGATGGCGACCGGGTCGTGGAAAAACATGATGTTCCTGGGCCAGCCGCGCACGGAATATATCTGCGTCTACGGTCACGGAACACTGAAAGTGCCCGAACTTCAACTGACCGGAGAAACTTCGGACTGGGAACCTCACGACGATATCTGGAAAGAACTGGAGTCGCTCGAGGCCAGCAAGAAGTGAATCAGCGTCGCCTGCGGACACTCGCCGGCTTGGTTGTGCTGGCGATCCTGGCCGCCATCGGCATTGTCTTGGTTCCGCCATACGTCGAAAACTGGAAGCTGCAGCGTTACGTGAATGAGCTGGTCGACGACCCTGGCACGGCCGCGCAACAGCCCGATGTAATCCGCGCGAAGATCGTGAGCCGAGCTACAAGTTTGGGACTGCCGGTGCGGGACGGCGACGTACAAATCACTCGAGTCCAAGACGCGATCCGGATCGATGTGCTTTACCTGGTGCACGTGGATGTTGCCGGATACGCGGTGGACCTGCATTTCCGTCCGGCGGCCGGCGGGGCTTGATTACTTCCCGGCAGCGAGGAAACGTCCGATTGCCTCGTTCAGAAATTTCCCGTCCGCCGGGTTGCTCGCCGCCCCAGCGGTGTGTCCCCACAATGACGGAATCGGCGTTAGAGCGACGCCTGGAATAAACGCCGCCTCGTAGCGAGCGTCCCCGATGGGAAAGTAGAGATCCGTTTCCGACGGCATGTAGAGCAGTGGAACCTTGATCGAACGGAGCGCGCGCTCGACATCTCCACCGAACCCAGGCGATGCGCCCACATCGTGCCGCTCCCAGGTGCGCATCTGCAGAATGATATCGTTCGCGTCGGCGCCAGGAATGAAGCGCGAGCGGAATCGATCGACTACTTGCTCGAACGTAGTGCCGGCCGGCGATGTCGTGCGCCACAGTTCCTTGCGCCACCATTCCTGCGAGTAAAGCCAGGCCGCCCACACCATCCCAAACGCCGACAGGCCTTTGGCCGGTGGCGCTGAGTAGTCGCCATTCTGAAACGCGGCGTCGGCCGTGATCGCCGCGATCTGTCCTTCCAGGCGCACGAATCCGTGTGGATATGTTTTGGCCGTGCCGGAAGTGGCCACGATGCGGCCGGCGAAAGCCGGGTAACTCACCGCCCACTGGAAGGCTTGCTGCGCACCCATTGAAAAGCCGACCAAGGCGCGCAGGTGCGTGACCTGGAGGTCTTCGGTTAGAAGCCGATGCACCGCCTCCACGTTGTCGCGGATGGTCATCACCGGAAACCGCGGACCGTGGTAGGGCTCCGGCGTGTTGCTGGGCGAGGACGAGCGCCCGTTGCCAAAGAGTTCTGTCGCCACCAGAAAATCCTTTGAGGTGTCGAACACGCGGCCCGGCCCGATGAGCCACTCATAACCACGGAAAGTCGCCATGTAGTGCGACGGAAGCAGCACGACATTGTTCTTCTCGGCGTTCAGACGGCCGTAGGTTCCGTACACGACGTGCGCTTGCGGCAGCGTTACGCCGCTCTCGGTGCGGAAATTAGAGATCACGAATTCGTGGCGCTCCGGAGTTTCGGGTTTAGGCGTTTGGTCTTGGGCGAAGACAGCTTGGCAGATGGCGAGCAGCAGAATGATTTTTTTCATCTTCGCAACTATTATCTGCTACTTATTCGGTGACGATCCCAATCGGCTCTGTCTGAAGTAGCCTGTGTGTTGTAGTGTGGTGCAATGCCCACTGATCCATCGATATTGAGCGAGGTGGCCCACTTAAGTGAACTTGGGGAACAAGAACGATCCGCCCTGGCCGAGCGGATCGACTTACTGCGGTTTTCACCCGGACAGACCATCTTCAATTACGGCGATCCGGGAAATGCGCTTTATATTGTCCGCTCGGGCGACGTCGAAATATATATCAAGAACGATCAGGGGGAAAAGATCATTCTGGAAACTTCCAAGCCGGGCGATATCTTTGGGGAAGTGTCTTTGATCGATAACGGACCAAGAACCGCCTGGGTCGCGGCTATCGGCCACGTAGAACTCCTGCGGTTGGATCGTGCTCATTTCGAAGACTACCTGCGGCAATACACGCCCGCCGCTTTGAACTTGCTCAGTGTGATCGCCAGACGGCTGCGGAAAAGCGACGACGTGATCCGGCGCACGGTCACGCGCAATGTCAACGACGTCGCCGAGGAGCAGGCAAACTTTATCACGCACCTTGCCGACGGAGTGCCCGCGTTGGTTGGCAACCTGTCTTCGACGTTCCTGCACATCCTGCTTTTTGGGGGCTGGATCGCGATGAATCTGGGTTTGTTCGCCGGACTCAAAACCTTTGATCCATTCCCCTTCGCGTTCCTGTCCGTGTTCATCTCGGTGGAAGCGATTTTTTTGACTCTGTTCGTCTTGACCAGTCAAAACCGGCAACGGGCGCGGGACCGGATTCGCTCGGACATTGAATTTGAAACCGCAATCAACACGGAGACGAAGATCGCGTACCTGCACGAGAAGATCGACCGGTTGACGGAAGGGCACCATGAACTGATAGTGGGCATGCAGAAATTATTGGCCGCAAGCGATGGGGGTCAGGACCGCGCGCGTTAGCCAGCGGCATGGGGACCCGCTTAGCTCCCGGCTGCTTTTCTCAACGCCGCCACTCGGGGTGCCCGGCTCTTCGGACTATCCAGACTGAATGAACGGGCGTCGCCGAGCTGCTGGCGCACATACTGCTCGGTGCGGGCGACAGCCTCCTGCATGGCTTTGTCTTTTTTCGCGAACGGGGTCCACGCGATCGAATTGGCGGCCGTATCGTATTCCCACAGTCCCACGAGGCGCCCACGATCCACTATTGCGTGGCTTGGAAGATCGGCTAACTCACCCAGCGGTTTTGAATCTTTTTCCACGAAAACGTGGCGCTCCAGATCCTGGGGATCGAGCAAACTCTTGATGTCGCGCCGCAGCAGCAGAATCGAGTCCGCCACGGCGACCAGCTCATACCGCGGATCCTTCGGGGGTTTGAAAGCCTCCAGCTTCGCGCGATCCCCCGGCAGCATTAGACGATCGCTTCCGGCTTCGAGCGGCTCCAACTCCAGTGGCTCGACGGCCGCCTTCGCTGCTTTTACACCCAGCGCCGAGAACCATTGAAACTCCGCTACGCTGGCCGGACCGATCCAGGAAAAGAATCGGCGGGCGAGTTCCGTGTAGGCCTCTTCCATCGACAGCTTGAAACCGCGCAGTGGATTCGGCCGCCACACCATGTATTTGTAGCGCTGTTGATCCAGGCGGCCATTCATGGGAATTCTGCGAATCTCGCCCGCCGCTTGCAACTTCCCCAGCGCCACCGGCAGTGTCGTTACGGTGCCCTTCTTTTGACCCTCGGGACCAAGATGGCGGACCGCGTTGCCGACGGCCTCGCGCAGGCCCTCGGTATCGAGCGGTGTTTTTTGGAGCGCTCCGATAATGGCGGTGCAAAGCTTGTCGATTTCTTTCTCCGTGACGCCAAGCTTTTCAGCGGTCTTCAGGTCGCTGTTAAACGTTTGGCCGACCGCCAGGCCCAGCGCGAAATCGGACGCGGGCAGAACATAGGTACAGCCGCGCGCGCTGGGCAGCTCGCAGATCAGGTTTTTCGCGACGTCGGCGTCCACGCTTTCGCGACTCAGACCCGCGCGGGAAAAAAGAGTGAGGTATGGCCCGACACCGCCAATGGATCGAGCCCACCCGATGCGTCCTAAGACCTCCGCCGCGGATTTGCCGGCCAAACTGCCATCCAGGCCTTGCCGGTAAGCCCACCAGGCACGCAGTTTCGATTGGTCCATCGTGAGATCCAGTTTACCGAAAAGCTCGGGGGCGGGGTGACAGGCACCACTGCCCCCAGCCGCCTGGATATCGAAGCATGAACAAATGTTCCGCGGAGTGTACAGTGGTGCCTGTCACCTCTTTCACGCGGTTCAAAAAACCACTTCGAAGTCGCCGCGATAACGCCGATGATAATTGCCGAAGAATACCCCAAACTGCGGGTCGGCAACATTGGCGTGTACCGCCAGCGCATTAAAGTGATTCGTAAGATTAAAGCCTGTGACGGAAAGGCGCAACGTGTATTTCAGGCTGACTTTGAAGTCCTTTAGTACGCGTGCATCCGCCGAAAAAAATTTGGGGAACCGCGTGGCCGAGCTGTTCGGAGTGCCCACGTAGTCTTGCAGCGCATCCACTCGCGTATAGGGAAAGCCATTGCGGTATTCAACGATCGGCAGTATCCGCAGGCCGCGAAAAGGAGCGTCCCAACGCCCCCACATCAAAAAACGGTTGGGCAAATCCGCCGGCAAGTTAGAGTACACATTGTTGCGGATCAGCGGCGTGGGAATGTTGCCTAGAAAATTATCGAAGCCGTTGAGATTTCCTTCCGCGTGACTGCGCGTGTAGGAAAAGACCAGTTGTTGGCCTTTCTTCCAAGCAAAACGCGCCGTCAACTCAGCCTGCCTATACCTGGAACCGCCATCGCCGTTCAAGACGACTTCATTCGTCGTATTCAGGAGATCGCTCTCGAGCATGATCAGTCCCACGGAGCGGTTGTCGGTGTAGACTCCTCGAATTCTGAGCAATCGGGAAAAGCTGTGCTCCACCTGAGCGTTCCAAGTGGAACCGCGCGGCGCGAACGCTCCGGCGACCGCTTTCCCGTTCACAAAAAAAGATCTGGGGCCGCGTATGTTCCCAATGACGTTCAGGTAAAGCACGGGCGCGCCGAGAATGCCGCCATCGGGTGCGTATCTAGTGATGGTTCGTTCCGGATAGCGGCTAAAAGTGTAGACGTCCAGCGGAATATGGTCGTAAAACTGGCCGTAACCGGCACGAAAGACGGTGCGTTGATCGGCAAATGGCGTCCATGCCATTCCGGCGCGCGGCGCGATGCGTAGACTGGCCGCAAGCCGCTGGTGCTCAACTCGCGCGCCATAATCGAAGGACACCTTCGAGCTGAGCACCCAATGATCCTGCGCGAAGCCGGTTACTTCCCGATCCGTACGATTGAACGGATTGCGTTCGCTGAAGCTGATTCGTTCCAGCGGCCGGTTCGAAACATCGACAATGTTAACCGGTCGAAAAGTGAACTGTCCCGCATCGCCGGTGTTGGTGAACGACGAGCCGATCTTGATCAGATGCGTCCCGGCCACCCGCAAAGGCACGGGCGACCAACTTTCCAGCCACTCGGTTCGCTGGGCCGACCGGTTCTGAGTCCCGAAATAGTTGCCCAGGTTGCCAACCGGTGTAAGGAACATTTCCGCGCTGCCCTGCGCGCCAATCACCGCGTCGAAACGCTGAAATGAAATACTGCTGTCCAGGATTCCACCGAAGAGTCCATAATGATCCGCCGCGGTTCCTACATAGTTTTGCTGAGCGTAACTGGGTGTGACCGGCTGCGGATTGAAGTAGTCCGGCTTGAGGAAATTGGTGTGCTGCGGGCTGACGTGCAGCGTCGCCGTAACGATCTGCTTCGGAGTCAGGATGAAGTCGAACTGCGTGAAGGAGTTTAGAGATTGGATCTTAGATTCATTGTGGGGGAATGGCAGCGTTCGACTGGGCTCGTTTTGATAGAAGAATTGGAGCGCGGTGTTGAGGTAGATGCGTTGGTGTATCAATGGGCCGCCCAGCACGCCTCGCGGCGTTTCATTTCGAATACCGCGCATGTGATAGCTGCGGATGCGGAAATCCGGGAACGGGTCGTTCAGTTCGGCGTGCCATTTCTCGCCGCCGCGGCGAGTTTCAACCGCCACCACCGCGGAGGTGAAGCGTCCATACTGCGCCAGGAAGGGCGTATTCAGCACGCTGACGGTCTCGATGCTGTCCACTGGAATGGTCTGCGAGAATTTACCGGTGGCGGGGTCGGTGACGTCGGTTTGATTCACCACCAGCCCGCTGCGGTGCTCGCCCGTGCCATCGATCTTCAACTCGCCATCCGGTGTTCGAACCACGCCTGGCACCAGAGGAAGTGTGTCGGTTACCGTGGCCGGATTCGTGGGAAGAGTCTTCACTTCGGCGGGGTGCAATTCATTGGTTACCGATGAACTTTGTTCCACCGGCGGAGCGGTTTCCGTCACGTCGACGCTGTCCCTTTGCATCTTCGGATTCAGAATCAAGGTGACCTCGAGGTTCGCTCCGCTCGCCATTTGGACGTTCTTCACCGCGGGTTGGAAGCCTTCCTTGGACGCCGTGACGGTGATGGCCCCACAGGGCACGTTCTTGAAATCCGCGACGCCTTGGGCGCCGGTCAGCCGCGCGTCTAACGGGGCGTTATCGGGTCCAATCCTGGACTGGGCGTCGAACACCGGACCTTGCTGGGAATCGAGGACAAAAACGCGCAACTCGCCGGGTGCGCACGTTTGAGCCGGCGCCCGAAAGCTCGACGCGAACACAAGCATCATCGCGATCGCGAGACAACTTGGCCTCATCGAGAGGTTCCAAATTCAAATTGAAACGGGCCTCCGCGCGCCGCGCGGCATTCCAACGCACTGCCGGCCGTGGCACCAGGGAGCATATATAGAAAGCATATAGAAAAGCGTGCGGCGGCGCAGAAAGCGCCAGGGTCGTGAGGCTGGGGATAAAAAGAGGTGACAGGCGGAGCCTGTCACCCTTCGGACGGTGACCCACCGCGTGGCGCTACGCGCGTCCACCAGGACGGATGAAAATCGGGGTGTGCCGGAGGAGTGTTGACAGGTTTGGGATGCTGGAGATAGATCTCCCAGCGAAACATGAGGCCGGTTTTTCGGTTGGTGCTCTTAGAAGCCCGTTTGTGACTTTGATCAGGACGCGACTCCTGGAACCAGGAACTGTCGTCTCCGTTGGGACCGCGGAAAGCCAACATCGCGCTGGCCCATCATCCGATCACCGTCGTGTATAACGTGCTGGCGCGCCGTGAGGAATACGTGGAGTTGGGCGGCGATTACCACGATCAGAGGAACAAGCCGAAGGCTGTATCGCGGCTGGTGGCGCGATTGACCCGGCTGGGTTTTCAGGTCCAACTGACGCCCGTAGACACAACGGCAGCACTTGAGACGCCTCTCGCCGCGGCTCGGTTCGGCGTTCTGCAACCACGGCGGCGGCGCCCGCTTTATGCAATTGTGAAGAAATGCACCTCTGGTCCCGCTTCCACTCGCCGCTCGCTCCGGGTATGCGGCAGCAGGTAACGCGCTTGGGTCTGCTGTTTACCATGGCCTGTGTCGTGGTTGCGCTGGGCGCGTTCGCATCCGCTAATAATTTGCTCTTCCTGATTCTGGCGATCATGCTCGCGACGTTCATGGTTTCCGGATTCATCAGCCGCCTGTCGCTGTCCGGTCTGGAACTCGACTTTCTGCTGCCGGAACATATCTGCGCCGGGAGAAAACTGCTGGGCCGCATTGTTATCCGCAACGCCAAAGGCTGGATGCCCTCGTTTTCAATTCACGTCACCGCGTCCAGCGACAGCGGCCTGTCGTTGCCGCTTTATTTTCCCGTGGTACCCGGGGGCACTCGAGCCGAGGAACCGGTGGAGCTGTATTTCGCGCGCCGCGGATCGTACCGGCAGAATAGTTTTCGATTTTCCACTCGCTTCCCGTTCGGCTTTACCGAGCGCCGCATCAACGTTCCGCTGGCGCGTGAGGTCTTGATTTATCCTTGCATCGATCCGCAGGCCGGCTTTGACGAATTGCTGATCTCACTCGACGGTGAGATTGCGTCCTTCTATCGCGGCCTGGGTCACGATTTCTATCGCATCCGTCCCTACGAGGTTCTCGAAAGCGCGCGCCACGTCGATTGGAAGGCCACGGCCCACACCGGCGACTTGCAGGTCCGCGAATTCGCCCGCGAGCAGGAGCAAGCCGTCGCTTTCTTTCTCGATCTGGATGCGCCCGAGAGCGCCGCTGCCTGGTTTGAAAGCGCGATCGATCGCTGCGCATTTCTGGCGTGGAATATGTCTCAACGCGGCTCGCGCGTGAGATTCTGCACCCAGGATGTCGATTGGCAACTTCCCGAAGAAGCCGACGTATATACTATCCTCAAGTATCTGGCTGTCGTGAATCGCAGACCGGGTAAATCACTTGCAGTCTCCAATGACCGGGACGTCTTTCAGATCATATTCAGCGCTTTGCCCGAGCGGCTGGCCGAAGCGGGGTGGGAACTCGGCAGCAGCAATGTTCGCTTGTTCGTTCCTGATCCTGTCGCTCCCGCTGTATCCTCAAACTCCGCCGGCTGAAGATCCGCCGCAGCCTCCTAAAATTTCTCCCGTCCATACTTCCATCACCGTGACCGAAACAATTTCGGCCGACGCGCCGGCGGCGATTACGGTGTTGGACGCGAACAGTATCGCGGCCACGCCCGGCGTCAATCTGGACGACCGGCTTCGCGCGGTGCCCGGCTTCACACTCTTTCGCCGCACTTCCAGCCTGGTGGCGAATCCCACCACTCAGGGCGTGTCGCTGCGCGGGATCGGCTCGTCGGGCGCCAGCCGGACCCTGGTCCTGTGGGATGGAATTCCCGAAAACGATCCATTCGGCGGCTGGGTTTACTGGGACCGCTTCGCGCCCGCGGAACTTGAACGCGTGGAAATCTCGCGCGGGGCGTCGACAAGCGTTTTCGGCGACCTGGCGATGGGCGGCGCCATCGACCTTATCTCCAGGCCTCTCAGCTCACACTTTGAACTTTCCTACGATGGCGGGAATCTCAACACGCACGAGCTTTCGGGTGGCGCAGCGCACACCTGGAGGCATTTTGCCATCTCCGGCTTCGCGCGCGCGTTTTCAACGGACGGGTATTTCATCGTTCCCAAATCGGTTCGCGGCTCCATCGATACTCGCGCGGCCGTGGAGTTCATCGCGGCCAATGCCCGAGTGGATTACTTCGACAACGCCAATCGCCTCTTCGTGCGCTTTGACATGCTGGGCGAGGGTCGCGCCAATGGAACGATAGCGCAGACAAATTCCACGGGGCTGGGCGCCATCGCGGCGCACTATTCGCATGCCACGACGCATGACGAAATTTCAGTGTTTGGCGATTACACGAGCGAGAAATTCCGGGCGGGCTTTTCAGCGATCGGCGCCAATCGAAACAGCGAGCGGCTCACCATGCTTCAAACCGTACCGTCGGACGCCATTGGGGCCGCGGCTTTCTGGAGGCATGGTGAATCGCGTTGGCATCTGCTGGCCGGCGCCGATACACAGCGGGTCGAAGGCACCAGCACGGATCGCCTGGTGCCCACGGGCTCGCGTGTCGGCGGAGGAAACATCCTGCAGCACGGAGTATTCGGGCAATTCGATTACCGGGCGGGACCGGCCGAGTTCTTCTTCGGAGCGCGACATCAATTCACCGGCGGCGGCGAGACGTTCTTCAGCCCCAGTGCCGGATTCGTTATCGGCCGCGGCCGGTGGCGCACGCGCGGCTCCGTTTACCGCGCTTTCCGCGCGCCAACTTTAAACGAGCTGTACCGCGAGTTCCGCCAAGGCAACACCGATACGTTGCCCAACCCCGCGCTGCGGCCCGAAACAGTTTTCGGCGCGGAGATGGGATTCGATTTTGCCGGCGAATCCTCGCGCGCCAGCCTGACGTTTTACAGGAACTCGTTGGATAGCCTGATCACCAACGTGACTTTGCAAACCGGCGCGAACATCGTCCGCCAACGTCAGAACGCGGCGGTTGCACTTTCGCGAGGGATCGAGGCGACCCTTCGCCGCGACTTCGGACCATTTCACGGCGAGATCTCCTACCTGTTCGCGGACTCGCGCTTCAGCACGCGCTTTCGCATCTCCCAGGTGCCGCGCAATCAAGGCTCCGGCCGGCTCACGTACCAACGCAAAGGCACATTGCTGAGCGCGGGTGTGCGCGCGTTCAGCTTGCAGTTCGACGACGACTTGAATCTGTTCGCGCTA
Source organism: uncultured Bryobacteraceae bacterium (assembly GCA_955652915.1). Classification (GTDB taxonomy): domain Bacteria; phylum Acidobacteriota; class Terriglobia; order Bryobacterales; family Bryobacteraceae; genus Palsa-89. The sequence goes on along the minus strand of CATPCJ010000456.1, from coordinate 6,022 downwards.
CCCGGCTTCGCCACCGCGCAAGCCGAAGTCTCGCAGCAATTGACCAAGCAACTCACCGTACGCGCAGGATTCGAAAACCTACTGGATCGCCAGTACATCGTAGCGCTCACGCCGACGCCGAATACGGGATCGCCAAGGCTGTGGCGCATTGGCCTGCGGTGGATGTTGTAGGACAGGCCTCCTGGCCTGTCGCCGCTGATCAGACAGGCCAGGAGGCCTGTCCTGGGCAGGATGGTATCCTGCCGGCTGATTGGCAATCGGCCCGTTAGCGATAGGCCGATCTACAATCGGCGGCAGGTTATCAACCTGCCCTACATCCAACCAGGCGTGATATTTTTGTGGCGGTCTCTTTGCCTAGCCTGATACAGTCCGGGATGCCGATGCCGTAGTAGCCGTTGCCGGCCAGATGCAGTCCGGGAATGGTTGCCACGATGGACTCGATTCGCTGCATGCGCGTCTCGTGGCCAACGATGTACTGGGCCATCGCTTTTGGCCAACGTGAGATTTGGTGGAAAACTGGTACGGCTGCGAGTGCCATGATGCTGCGCAATTCGCGCTGGGCGGCCTGGACCAATGCTTCATCGTTTTCGTTTAGAGCATCGCCACCCATGAAGCATCGCAGCAGAACCATGTCGTCCGGTACGCGGTAGTTGAATTTATTGCCTACCCAGGTACAGGCCGCCAGGTAGATGCGTTCGCGCTTGGGAACCAGAAAGCCGAAACCTTTGAGCGGATGATGGAACGTGTTCTTGCGGTAACCCAGGGCCAGTGTGACGGAAGAATTGTACGGGATATTTCGAAGCAGGTCCCCGAGTTCCGCGTTCAACGATTGGATCAGCCCCGCGGCGTCACCAGCCGGTGTCGCGACGACAACCTGGTCTGCCTCCATCCAATTGCCATTTGTCCGCACACTAAATCCGGCGTCTGTTCGCTCGACGCTTTCCACCGTGCCGTGTAGGATGTCCGCGCTGGGCCGTAGCGCTTCCACCAGTTGCCCGAGCCCATTCTTCAGGGTCTTAAAAATCGATCCTGATTCTTTGGGCCGCGGGCTGGCCATGACGCCGCGGGTCAGGCTGCCGTACCTGGTTTCGATTTCGACGAAGCGGGGCAGCACGCTATTCGCGCTCATCTGCTTGGGGTCGCCGCCGTAGACGCCCGCCAGCAGGGGCTCGGCTAAGTAATCGATGGATTCCTCGCCGTAGTGATCCAGCAGGAAGTCGTAGACGGAGCGCTCCGGTTGCGGGCCGTTGGGGCGGCGCAGGTACTCGAGACCCATGCGAATTTTCGTGCTCCAACTCAACAGGCCCGTGCGGATCAGCGGCATAATTTTAGTCGGGACCATCATCATCAGGCCATCGGGTAGGCGCGCCAACTTGCCGTTTTTGAGAATGTAAGTTATGCGTTGACGATCGTTGGAGCCGATCACCTGGTCCTCTAAGCCGACTTCACGGATTAGATCCAGGGCGGCCGGTTTCGTCGCCAGAAAGCTATCGGGACCCGCTTCGATGACGCAGCCTTGTTGAACACTGGTGCGGATTACGCCGCCGGTCTGCGGGGCCTTTTCGATCAAGGTGGGGCGAATGCCCGAGCGGTTAAGATAATACGCTGCCGAGAGGCCGGAGATTCCTCCACCGATGATGATTACTCGTTTCGGCAGCTCCACCAGGTCACCCGCTTACATTTTGAATTCGCGGACGAAATCGACTACCGCGCGCACGTGATCCACGGGCGTTTCCGGAAGAATGCCGTGGCCGAGATTAAAGATGTGGCCGGGACGCGAGCCAGTGCGTTTCAGAAGTTCGTGCACGCGCATCTTCAGTTCCGGCAGCGGGGCGAATAACACACCGGGATCTAGATTTCCTTGGACGGCGGAACGATAGCTGATGTCCATCCAGGCTTGGTCGATGTTGACGCGCCAATCGACGCCCATGACATCGCCGCCCGCCGCGTGCAATTCGCGAAAGAAGCCGGCCGCTCCTGTCCCGAAGTGAATGACTGGAACGCTCGCGGTGCGAATGCGTTCGATGAGAGCGCGGGAATACGGCGCGACGTAGCGCACATAATCATCTGGCCCGAGCGCGCCCACCCAGCTATCGAATACTTGAATCGCGCGCGCGCCGGCCGTCACCTGGCCGATCGCGAATGGCCCCAGGACGTCCACCAGCTTGCCCATCAAACGGCGCCACAGAGTCTCGTCGCGATACATCATCTGCTTGGTTCTGTTAAAAGTTTTCGACGGGCCGCCCTCGATCATGTAACTCGCCAGCGTGAACGGCGCGCCTACAAATCCGATTACCGGCACGCGTCCGGCCAGTTGCCGCACCACCAACTGGATGGCTTCGCCCACATAACCGAGATCGTCGGTGTTGGAGATCGATAAAGAGTCGACGTCGTCGGTGGTGCGGACGGGGTTGTCGATGTGCGGTCCCTCGCCTGAGAGATATTTCAGTTTCAAACCCATCGGTTCGACGGGAAGCAGAAGGTCGGCGAAGATGATGGCGGCGTCGACGTCCAGAACTTCGACGGGCTGCAGAGTGATTTGCGCGGCCAAATCCGGCCGCTTGCAGATTTCCAGAATTCCGGCGTGGGCCCGGATATCCCGGTACTGTTTCATGTAACGTCCAGCCTGCCGCATGAACCAGACCGGACGTACGTCGGTCGGCCGGCGGCGGCACGCGTCTAAAAATCGACTATTCATTGAAGCCATTCGCATGGAGCACCTGATTTGTCTTCGCAAAAATAAACGCGAAAGTCTTTGCGCTTGTGTTTGACCGTCCATTGACGGCCTAAAATATAGTAGGGTTTGGCCCATACCTCGCTGTCAATAGTGTTTGGCGCAATTACCGAAGTTGACAGAGTTCCCTGGGCCGGAAAGCCGGTCCGGGGGTCCATTATGTGGCTGTACATCTTCCCCTCGGCATAGAAGTACTTTTCGTAGTTTCCCGAGGTGGACATGGATTCATCCTTCAGGAGGACCGTGGTGGACGTTTTCGATGGGTCCTTGGGATTCTTGATATCCAGTTTCCAGCCTTTTTCGTTGGGCGGCGCGCCGATGGCATAGATACTGGATCCGCCTCCGGAGACGAGCGCTTGTTGGATGCCATTATCTTTTAGAATCTGCGCTATACGGTCCACGGCATACCCTTTTCCGATGCCGCCGGGGTCCAGTTCGACCCCCCTTTTTGCAAAACGAACTGTATGGTTGGAAGCATCCAGTACGATAAACCGATACCCCACCTGATTTAAGATTCCACGCACTTCGGCACGATGCGGCAGGTGGCCGGAGCCCTTGTAAAAGCCCCAGATTTTCATCAGCGGTCCCACGGAGATGTCGAACGCTCCTTCGCTTTCGCGGCTATACTCGACGCAGGCTGCAAGTAACTGAAACAGCTCGGCTGTAATGTGAACGAGGCCGTCGGCGGCCTGGCGATTCACCTGGCTCCATTCGCTGTCCGGTTTGTAATTAGAGAGCATTTGATCGAGACGGCGGGCCTCTTCCAGCCCTTGAGCCACAGCCGATTGGAGGCGCACCCGATCCTCGCCGTAAGCGGCTATGGTGAAGCCCGTTCCCATTGCATCGACGGCACCCTCCACCCGGAGTAACTCTGGTTTGTTCCGGGCCGGTTGAGCCGCATTGGCCAGCAGCGGGGATGCAATCAACAAAGTTAGCACAGAATGTTTGATTTGACTACGCATGCGGCAATTTCGGTAGGTCTTGTTCATGTCAGCTTGCCGGCCTGGCGGAAAGATACCTCTTTTTCAAATACTTAGCTTTCTTGAAGATTCATCACGCCCCAGCCTCCGGATGCCGCGGATTCCAACTGAGAGGGCGGGAAGCGCTAAAGAAGGGGTGCAATGTGGGTTTTGATCGCGTCCAAGTCAGCTTTCATTTTCATTATTTTTTCCGGGGAGTACGTCATCGCGTTGTAGCGAGCGTTGATGCTAGCTATTTTCATCCGAAAATAAGCCTTGGCGATCGGGTTGGTTCCAGTATCATTCTGCACGCTAGTATCACGTCCTAAGTAACCACCATGTCCAGCATGGTGTATTCCTTTTGTTGCGAAATATGCTTCGACCTGATGTAGCGCCGAGTAGAACAAGATGGTGATGACCCAATCAATCGCCCCGGGCACACCGATGTCAAGAGAAAGCGCCAGATGTTCGGCATGCACCGATTTGTCTAGGTGTTCTTGTTTAAGCGGCACACGGCGGACCTCATGCCCGCTGATAAATGGGCGTGGCTGGAGCAATGAGGTCGTTCACATCTTTCCCCATTTGGAAAATGACGCTGAAGTCAAAGGCGACGTTGTTGAATTCATGCATCACTTTCTGCTGTGACTCGATAACGCGGTCCACTGCGTCATCATCCGAGTCCTTGATAACAACCCACACATAGAACACGTCTCCGTGCTGTCTTGAGTAGATGTAGTTTACCTCTGGAACCTTGGACATTTGATCCACGATAAAGTGGTTCACCTCCACTCCATCGGATTCGACCAAGATTCCTTTACCAGAGATCTGCTGACCGCCGACGCCGTACGTCTTCTTCATCAGCCCTCCTAACCCATGGTCGCATGCCGCATGTCACCTATCAAAGCGGGTGCACAGCGCAGTAAGCATACACCATCGACGTAACCCGTTGTTAAACCAAGTACATTCCGCCTTGGAGCGCCCCAAGTAGTTTTTCCCCACGAAGCGTGACCGGTTATTTCGGCGGATTGGTGGCTTCGTTTTCGCGAGGACGGCCCTTTTTGATGCGTTCAGCGGGTGATCCATGCGGCCGCCCAATTTGGAGGCGATGTCGGCTTCGAAGTGCAGTTCTGCGATGCGGTAAACCTCTATCCTTTTAGCAAGTTCGCGGCGGAGGTAGCTGCTGCCATTCAATAATAAAACACTAAATCCATTTGATTAGGGCTGGGTTGGTCCCCCAGCCGAACAGGAAGGATACCCATGAAGGTCTTCATAAGCTGGAGTGGCGAAAGAAGCCGACTCTTGGCGCAGGCTCTCCACGGCTGGCTTCCGCTGGTCCTACATTATGTAAAGCCCTGGCTATCGGAAGCTGACGTATCGGCGGGGGACCGTTGGGCCCAAGTGGTGGCCAAAGAACTCGAAAGTTCAAACTTTGGCATAATCTGCGTTACACCGGAGAATTTGGGATCGCCGTGGGTGCTATTCGAAGCCGGTGCACTTGCCAAGTCAATGCAGGGGTCAAAGGTTATCCCGCTTCTTTTCAATTTGGAGTTTAGTGACATCAGCGGGCCGTTGGCCCAATTTCAAGCGAAAAAATTCGAGCGAGATGGCTTGTCGGAGGTGGTAAGCTCGATCAACCAGTCTTGCGACACGGCAGTCCCCGAAGAGAGGACGAAGCAGCTCTTTACCGCACTGTGGCCGGAACTCGAAAAGCAATTGCAAATAATCCCCCTTGAGGCACCGACCGCAAAGCATATGAGGCCTCAACATGAAATACTCGAAGAATTGGTCTCCGGGGTGCGCGGACTCGATGCTCGGGTTCGAGACTTTGAAAGTTCGGCTTCCGAACAAGGGCCACGTTCCCGGCGCAGGCGATTTAGGGAATTCCATCCGATGATGATGGAAGAGATGGCTCACATGGTCTCCGAAGAGGGCGATGATCCCATTTCACTCCTAATGTTTGCTGGTCTGTTGCGAGAGGATTTTCCGTGGCTTTATGAGGTGATGATTGAGGCGTATCGCGAGATTCGCGATGGCGATTCAAAATCCATACAAAGGGCTATTGAACGATTGCGCCGCGTTGTTCGCGGTGTGGGTCGCCGAGACTTCATAATGGAATTTGTTGGCCCCTCGAAAGAGGCCCACATGATGGCTATGGAAATGCAAAGGATGGTTGATCATTTTCTGCACCGATTCGAGATGCGCAGGGAGAAACCAACGGACGGCGTTGAAGGTGAAAGCGGCGCGAGTGAATCGGCGAAACCTTGACAGCGCTAGAGCCGCTCAGTTCCGTGCCCCGGTTAGAACTCTATTCGAGGTGAGTTGCTTGCAG
>CATPCJ010000455.1 GCA_955652915.1 uncultured Bryobacteraceae bacterium | reverse complement strand
TGCCGCGGCATGGCCGAGCCCGCGCAAACAATCTCGCGCACCGAAGACAAATCGTGAGGATGCGTCTCCAGAAAGCCGTACAGCCCGATCCAGATGGTGGGCACGCCGGCCGTGAACGTCACACGTTCGCTTTGAATCAGGCCCGCGATGTCGGCCGGTTGAAGCTGCCTGCCAGTCAGGACGATCTTCGATCCGGTCATTACCGCGGCGAACGGAATTCCCCAGCCGTTGGCGTGAAACATCGGCACGATCTGCAGAATTGTGTCGCTCTCGGAAATGGCAAACACGTCCGCCATCGCCAGCGCGAAGCTGTGCAGAACTAGTGCGCGATGTGTGTACAGAACGCCCTTTGGATTGCCTGTGGTTCCGGATGTGTAACACGTGGCGGCCGCCGCTGTCTCTTCCAGATCCGGCCAGGTATACTCCCGGCCCATCGAGCTTTCGACTAGCTCTTCATAGCCGGATGCCGGTGCAAGCTGATGCGCCTCCACCTTCTCGTCGGGCAGAACGACAAAATGCCGCACCGTCGGAATCTGATCGCGAATCGATTCCAAAATCGGCGCCAGTGACGCGTCCACGAAAATCACACGGTCTTCCGCGTGATTGACGATAAAAGCCAATTGGTCCGCGGGCAGCCGCAGGTTGAGAGTGTGCAGAACCGCGCCGTAACAGGGAACCGAGAAATATAGTTCGAGATGCCGGAAGCTATTCCAACAAAGAGTGCCGACCCTGTCTCCGGGCTTCACGCCCAGCCGTTCGAGCGCCTGCGCCACCGCATGCACGCGGCGATGAAAATCCGCGTACGAATAGCGATGCATCGCGCCGGGGAACTTGCTTGCGATTTCTTTCCTGCCAAAAAGTTTCGCCGACCGCTCCAGCACATGCGTGAGCGTCAGCGGATAGTCCATCATGAGACCTTGCATACCGGCTTCCAATGTATGCCCGGGCCCGATGCGTTTTCAACTGGCTATCAGTTTCCAGCGGACATGTCACTCTCGATTTGCTTGATCGCCTTGGCGAATTCGCCGGGAGTGTGAATCAGCATCGCCTTCCCATGCACCTTTTTGACCGCGAATTCGATGGAGTCCGGAAAGTCGCCGCCGCGTCCGTAAAAGGGCTTGTACTGCAAATAGAAAAAGCGCGGCGAGGTAGCGGGGAGATCGAACTCGGGAACTTTGTCGAAATAGCGGGCCGTTGGCCCAAGAAAGATCACGGCGTCCGACTGCTCTTTCGCCTCCAGTTCCTGGTTCACCAGGTCAGTGAGCAAGCTGACGTGGCCACCGCGGTTCTGCAGCACGCGATAGTCGACCAATTGCAGTTGCAGATTATTCAGCGAGCCCGCCGCCTGATCGAACGCCTCGGGCGTCAAGACATCCTGCCGGAACAGTTCTTTCTGTTGATCCAGGTTGAAGACCACCAGCCGGACCGACCGCGCGGGCAAAGTTTCCAGCAGCGATGTCAGCGAGCTAAGCAAGATGCCTCGATCCTGCGCGCGAAATCTGATGGAGCGAGTGAAGAGAGGCGCGGCGTGCAGGAACACGGTAAGCCGCCGGATCGGCCGGACGTCGTCGAGGCTTTTGCCACCCAACGACCAGTTCCGGAACGATAGCTCCTTTACCGATTGCGCCGGAATTCCAAGCTTGAGACTGCGTTCCGCCGGATCCAGCTTGGCCTCAAAGCGCCAACTCTTGCGGCAGATCCGGTTGATCTCGTCGAACAGAACCCAATCCACTTTGTAGCGCCCTTCGCCGACCAGGTACACTCCACCCAGTTCCATTTCCTCCTTGGTTTTCGGGATATCCGGCAGCTTGATGCCGCTAGCGAAATAAGAAGGCTCACGGCCCTCCGGTGTTACTTTCGACAGGATTGCCAAAGCGTGTTTCGATCCGCGATACTGCTTCATCGGCACGCTCACAACATAGCCGGCTTGCAGTCGAAAGCTGTAGTTCAAGTGCGCTGGAATGGGTTGCACCTGGCAGCTCAGAGGTTTGTCGGTTTCGAAAGATTCGAAAAACTTTTCCGCCGCCGCTACTTTCGCGGGCGCAACCAGCGTCTGGCTCCGCATCGCTGTTGAGGTAAGCAGCACGACCGCGAGAGCCCAGCGCATTCCACTTCCATTCTAGGCTGTGGCACAGGCATTCGTGCCTGTGTGGATCTTAGACCGATTTTTTCACAGCTTGCAGTCGCCAGCCGCTCATAGATAATTTAGATTGACATCATAGGAAGTTTTAGCTTCCTCCCTGACCGGCCCGGTGCCATGATTTTATGACGTGCTGTATTCATCGGCATACCCAATGACAATCGGGGAGAAGCTGCATTCCAGCCCGGCCTGGAATCAAATCAAGGAAGATTTCTTTTCGATCGGCGACGCGGCCCCTATCCTGGCGGGGCTGACCAGCGCTATCGACGAAATGGCGCTGCGAGCCTATGCCGCATCGCTCGCGCCAGTGTTTCCCAAGGGCTTGGCCATGCTGGCGGTGGGCGGCTTCGGAAGACGCGAATTATTTCCATATTCCGACGTCGACATCATGCTGCTGGTGGAGCACGAATCCACCGCCGCGGATTTGAAGGAGGCGCTCTCCGAATTCGTCCGCTTGCTGTGGGACGCTGGCCTCCGCCTGAGCCACTCCGTCCGCACTCTCGCCGAATGCACCGAGATCCATGAAGACAACATCGAACTGAATATCAGTCTCTTGGATCGGCGGCTGCTGGGCGGCGACCAGTCCTTATATGGAATTCTCGAAGCCAGATTCCCTGCCTTCCTGGAGCGCAGAGCGCGATCCCTGACTCGGCGCTTGTGCGACCTGTCGCGCTCCCGTCACGCTAAGTTTCAAGACACCATTTATCATCTGGCGCCGGATATGAAAGAAACGCCAGGCGGCCTGCGCGATCTGCACCTGCTGGGATGGCTTGCCAAACTGGGCAAGGCGGATGCGGATGCGGACCCTCGTTTAGCGGAGCCTCGCAGGTTTCTGAGCTCGCTTCGCTGCTTCCTGCATTATTGCGCGGGCCGCGACCAAAACCTGCTGGACTTCGATGCGCAAGAGGAGATCGCTCGTCAGAGCTTCACATCGGCTCGCGAACCGGCGGCATATATGCGCGAATATTTCCGGAATGCGCGCCTGGTCGATAGCGAAGCGCGGCGAGCCATCGATCTGGCCGGGAAAACCGACAGCTCGCTGCTGATCCAATTCCGCAGTTGGCGATCTCGTCTGTCGAATTCCGATTTCACCGTTTCGAACGAGCGGGTCTTTCTTCGCACCCCCTCGCAATTGGAAAACGATCCCGTCATCGTGTTGCGGCTTTTCGAATTCATCGCCCGGCATGGGGTTCCGCTGGCGATCGAGACGGAGCGCCGTCTGGAACTGAACCGTGAGAGGTTGGCCGCTTATTGGGCGGCGCAACATTCCTTGTGGACTTCGTTGCGGAACATACTGTCGCTGCCTCACGCCGCCAAGGCGTTGCGGGCCATGCACGATGCGAACTTGCTGCAGGCGTTGTTTCCCGAATGGATCCACATCGTTTGTCTGGTGGTTCCCGATTTTTATCACCGCTACACCGTGGACGAACATACGCTGGTGGCAATCGAGAAGCTCGCGGAACTCGCTGCCGTGCTGGATGGTCCCCGCCGGCCTTTCGCCGAAATATTATCGGAGATTGAAAACCTGGCCCTGCTGCGCTTCGCTCTTCTGTTTCACGATACCGGCAAAGGCTCGAATGCCGGCGACCACGCGCGGCGATCGGTGGAACTGGCCCGTCAGGTCATGCAACGCCTGCAAATGCCCGCCGAGGATCAAGCCTCCGTCGAATTCCTGATTGAGCACCACCTGGACTTGTCGGCGGTCATGAATTCCCGCGACTTGTACGATCCCGCAACGGCGCGCATGCTTGCCGGGCGCATCGGCACCATCGAACAGCTCAAGCTCCTGGTGGCTCTTACGTACGCCGATATCTCCGCCGTGCATCCCGGAGCGATGACGCCGTGGCGCCTGGAGCAACTCGGGCAAACTTATCGCATCGCGCACCAGGAATTGCTGCACGAGCTGGAGACGGACCGCATTCAGGAAGCACCGGAGGGTCTTGGAGAACTGGAGCCCTTTATCAAAGGTTTTCCAGTGCGCTATCTGCGGACCCATTCAGCGGCGGAGATCCGCGCGCACAGCCAACTGAAGGAACTAAGCCGGCCGGCCGGCGTGGCGGTTCAACTGGATCGGCGGGGCGGCGTGTATCGCCTCACCATCGTGGCGCGCGACACACCGTTTTTGTTCGCGTCCCTATCCGGCGCCATTTCAAGTTTCGGCTTGGACATCGTGAAGGCGGAAGCATTCTCCAACGCGAAAGGTCTCATACTGGATACTTTCGTATTCGCCGATCCCCACCGCACCCTGGACCTCAATCCCCCGGAGGTGCAGCGGCTTCAACAAACCATCGAGCAGGTGGCGCTGGGCAAGGTGGATGTGGAGCGGCTATTAGTGGGACGTCCCAAGCCGGCCAAAAATAAGCGGCCCAAAACAAAGTCCCGCGTCTACTTCGATTCGCAAGCATGCGAAACAGCCACACTGGCGGAAATCATCGCGGAAGATCGTCCAGGATTACTGTACAGCCTGGCATCCACGTTTTCGTCGGCAGGCTGCAATATCGACGTGGTGTTGATCGATACCGAAGGACACAAAGCGATTGATGTTTTCTACGTAGCGTCAGACGGCAAGAAGCTGACTCCGGAATTAACTGCGCTGCTGGAGAAGAAACTCCTGGACGCCTGCTAGCTTGACGTGGCGCGGCCTTCAGGCTGCGGCATCGAGACTCGTCTCGATGCTCGGGGAAAGAGCCTCGAGACAAGTCTCCGCGCCACGTGTAGGCAAGCCGTGTTTTTCCTACGTAACCGCCGGAACAACAATCGTAAAACGTGAACCCTCTCCCAAGCGACTGCTCACCGTCACAGTCCCTCCCATTTGCTCGATCACATGTTTGACGATCGAAAGACCCAGGCCCGTGCCTCCAACATCGCGGGACCGGGCTTTGTCTACCCGGTAGAATCGCTCGAAAATTCTAGGCAGATCCTCGGACGGAATCCCGATCCCCGAGTCCGCGATGGTGATCCGCGCTTTTCCGTCGACGGATTGAACCTCTATCCAAACCTCACCGTTTAGCCGGCTGAATTTCACGGCGTTGTCCAGCAAGTTCACAAACACCTGCTCGAAGCGTAATTCCCACCCATTTACGTACAGGTCGTCAACTCTGCCGCGTTTCAAGATAATGCCCCGTACCTCGGCGGCCGCTTCCACCGTGTGCGAGGCCGATTCCAACGCGGCGCTGACCGAGATTGGACGCGGCTGAGCGGCGCCTTTATTCGACTCGAGTTCGGAAAGCGTCAGCAAGTCGGCGGCGATGTTGGTAAGCCGCGTCGCTTGCCGCATTATGATTTCCAAAAATTTGCGGTTATTCTCGCGATCGTCGATGGCGCCGTCAAGCAGCGTCTCCGTGTACCCTCGAATGGCCGCCAGCGGCGTCCGCAGCTCGTGCGAGACGTTCGCCACAAAATCCTTGCGGACCCGCTCCAGACGCTCCAGTTGAGTCACATCGTGGAGAATTGCCAGCGCTCCAGGCTGAGGGGATCCCGCCAGCGGCCCGGCCAGCACTTCAAAAGAATGATCCGCGGCGGACAACAATGTGATCCGCCGTTCCACTCGCGCGCCGGTCGCGAGCGCTTGAGTGAGTATGTCCATGAGCGCCGGGTCCCGCACCAATTCCAGGAGCGAGATGCCTGGACTCACGGGAATGCGGGCGCCGATGGCCCGCGCGAACGATTCATTGCAGAACGTGACGCGCAAGTCTTTGTTCACCGCCAGCACGCCCTCCAACATACTGGCGAGAATCGTTTCGCGGCGTGCTCCCTCCAACTCGAGAGTCTCCACCAGTTTCCCGAAACGTGCCGCGGTTCGCTGCAGGGACTGGGCGAGATCTCCGAGTGCGTCGTTCCCAACCGTTAGAACTTGAGCGGTCACGTTTGGGTCGAGCAGGTGTTCCGCGTAGTCCTTGAGCCGGGCCGTCCGCCCGGAAAGCCACTTCAGGAACCGGTAGGCGAAGATCGCCGCGAGCACACAGACGATTAGAGAAATCGCGAGCAACCGGTAGAATAGCGCCGTCGAATAAGCATGTACGGGGACCAGCGATGCCGCAAGCCTGATTTCAGCGACTGGGGAATTGTTTACCGGAGCGGCTGCATAAAGATATTCTTCCCCACTTGCACCGGCATCTGGTCCGCACTCAGCCAGCACTTTGCCGGCTCGATCGGACACCGTAATCCCGGCTTCCGCGCGTTCCGCGGCGTTCTTCACCCATGCCTCCAGCGACGACTGTTCAACTGGAGCCTGCGCGGCCAGTATCCGCGCCCTTATGACCAGCTCATTTTTCAAACTTGCGGATTCCTTGCGATCGACGAAACGCGCGATATAGAAGTCCGCCGCGATCGAGAATACCGCGGGAATAACGAAGCTGGCGATGATCCGGGATCTGAATGTCACTCCAAACCCGTCCAAGTGGGCATCTCTAACGATTCTGGCACGCCAATATCAAGAAAGGGCCCATCAGCGCACCACTCCAAACCGAGCCGTGACCGGAAGGGAGCGGATGCCCGTGACCGGAAGCGAGCGGATGCCCATACGTCCGAGACCGTCAAAACAGCGACCGGCCAACCCGGACCGCAAGCGAGCACGCGCCCGCACCCGTCTGCTATTTTCATCCATGGGAGATGAAACTACTAACCACCGTACTTCTCTGCAGCGTGTTTCTTTACGCGGCGGACGATCGCGTAAAAGTCGACAACGATGTTGTGCGCATCTTGAACGTGGTGGACACGCCGCACCAGAAGAGCGCGCTGCATCGTCACGAATTCAACCGTGTGATGATCTATCTGGATGCCGGTGATATGGAGATCGTTTATGAGGACGGCCGCAAAGAGAAACAACATTGGAAGGCCGGACAGGTTGCCTGGAGCCAGGCTGGCGCGCGGCACACCAGCGAGAATGCCGGCGCCGCCCCGCTTCGCATCGTTGAGATTGAATTGAAAAAACCTGCTCCGGCCGTGCCGTCCGAACGTAAGCCAGAGCTGGACCCCGTGGCCATCGATCCAAAACACAATCGTCTGTTATTTGAAAACAGCCAAGTCCGAGTGTTTCGAAGTTGGCGAGAGCCGGGCGCCGCGGAGCCGATGCACGAACACGCAGGCGCGGGCCGTGCGACAGTGCTGCTGACCGCCCTCGACGCCTGCGTGAAACTCGCCGACGGCTCAAGCAGCGATTTGCGCGGCGCGGCTGGAGACGTATTCTGGAGCGGCCCCGTCACACATTCCACCACTAACCGCGGCCTGAAAAGGTCCGAAGTCATCGTGGCAGAGGTGAAATGAATTGTGTAGGGCGGACGCCCTCGTCCGCGGGCGGCCCCCCGGAGCACCGTCGAATCGGAGGATGGACCAGGAGACGCAACACCTTTTGCGTGATCAATTTCTTCTTGGCCTTTTTCAAGGCGACTAGCCGGTCCCGATCGGCTTGGTTCATTAGTAGCTGTCCTTCTTGCACCTCCTCAGCGTGAGGGCTGTCGATAGGACATTTCTACTTTGCTCAATTAGGACATTCTCATTTTGCGGCGCCCCAACCCTACCTTTCCTTTGCACCGGACGCTACCGGCGTGATATGCTGTGCCTCAAATGATGGATCATCGTTGATCTTTTAGCGCCGTAGGGGGTTCAATGAAAACCACGTCGGTCTTCGCCATCAGCTTCCTCACCCTCGTTTCACAGCTCATCGGGCAAGATAACAACAGTTCTTTAGCCTGGGCCCCCAAACCGAAGATCCTGCCTGGCTACCTCGCGCCTCATCGCCCGCACACGAGGCTCGCCGACCTGCGGGCGAAACATAAGAGCGCGCAGGACTGGCAGGAAGTCGTGGTGGACGACGATCATCTGAACACTGTCTACATTTCGTCAGCCCCTGGGACAAGAACGCCTAAGCGTTTCCATCCGGACACGAGGGAATGGTGGGTCGTCTGGGACGGCCAGATCCGATTCAGCATTGATGGCCAGCAACCGTTCGTTGCCTCCAAAGGCTGGATGGTCCAGGTGCCGTATCGTACACCCTACACCATGGAGACTGTCGGTGACAAACCATCGCTCCGTTTTCAGGTGAACATCGCTCACGCGCAGACTTTATATCCGCGAGATGAGAAACCGCCGGCGATGCCGGGTTTCGATTGGCAACTGATCCGCTTGCCCCAGCGGCCAGGCGTATACGATCGCGGCAACAAGCCGTTTATTGTATTTGATGAGATAGCGGCGAACTTTGAAAAGCAGCCGAAAAAGAGCGGACAATATCGCTTTATCAATGACGACAGGGCCGTTTCCAACATCATCTACGGTTACGAAAAGGAGCTGCCGCCCGTGAAGCCCGCCGATCGCGGCCACTATCACGCCGAATGCGCCGAGTTTTGGATTATCCTTGCCGGCCAGATCAGTTACAAGCTCGAAGGCCAGGCGCCCATCATCGCGGACGCCGGTGATGTCGTGTACGCACCCAGGTTCACCTATCACTTGCCGCGTTTTTATGGACAGGGCCCGTCCTGCCGCCTGGCGATCAACGGGTATCCGGAGATTGGACATCTGTTCGACGTTCTTCCCGTCGAGACGAGCAGAGTCGACAAGCAGTAACGTAGCTAAGCTAGGGGGACATATGAAGACCATATTGTTTTTCGCGGCAGTTTTGATGCTGCTCGCCGGTCTGGCATTAAATGCCCAGACCTTCGGCGACATCAGCGGCGAAGTCCACGATGCCAGCGGCGCCGCGATTCCCGGCGTTCAGGTGACAGCGACCAACGTGGCCACCAACCTTGCCAGAACCGCCGCTACAAACGAGGTTGGCCTCTATAACTTTCCTGCGATGGTTCCGGGAGTCTACAACATCAGGGCCGAGAAGCCGGGTTTCAAGGCGGTAACCAAGTCCAGTATTGAGCTGCAGGTGCAGCAGAGCGCGCGCATCGATTTTGACTTGCCGCTCGGCCAGGTGAACGAGAGCGTGGAGGTGTCGGCGGCTGCTCAACTGCTTTCGACCGAAGACGCCACTGTGGGAACGGTCATCGAGAACAAACGTATCGTCGAGCTGCCGCTGAACGGACGGAACTATCTACAGCTCGTTTCTCTCGCTCCCAATGTGAGTTACGGATTCGGCACCGCCGGCCAGGCCAACTCCCGGCAGGGCGGCGATCGGGCAACACAAAATATCGCGGTCGGCGGTAACCGCAGCTACTTCAATAACTTCACCTTGGATGGCGTCGACAACACCGACCCGAACTTCAACACGTACATCATCCAGCCATCCATCGACGCCTTGCAGGAGTTCAAAGTTCAAACCGGCATCTATCCCGCCGAGTTTGGGCGCGAGGCCACGCAGATCAATGTTTCCACAAAGCCAGGCGGCAACAATTTCCACGGCACGCTGTATGAGTTCGTACGGAACGATGCGTTCGACGCCAACGGCTATGCGTTCACGTCCAAGCTGGTACCCAAGAGCCCCTTCAAATGGAACCAGTACGGTGGCACGCTCGGCGGCCCGGTGTGGATTCCGAAGCTCTGGAACGGCAAAAACAAGCTGTTTTTCATGGGCAACTACGAATCGTTCCGGCAACGGCAGAGCTCGCAGTCGCTGTATGATCTGCCCTCGGCGGCAATGCGTGGAGGAGACTTCTCGGAACTTCTGGCACGGGGTATCGTGATCTACGATCCGAAGACTCGGGTGACCGGAGCGGACGGCAAGATCACGGCACAGCCGTTTTCGAACAACAGGATTCCTTCGGACCAAATCAGCCCCACCGCCAAGAAGTTCCTGGAATTCTATCCGGCGCCAAACCTGCCCAGCACGAACCTCACCCGCGACTATCAACAAGCGCAATCAGCGCCGCGCAACAAGGACTTCTTTGTTTTGAGAATGGATTTCGCCGAGTCGTCCAACTCGCAATGGTTCGGCCGCTATAGCTGGGACGACGAGAACCTGGTCAATCAAGGCCTGAGGTTGAACGGGTTCAAAGTTCTCACTAATGTCGAACAGTACATGGGCGCCAATACGCGCGTTCTGAATCCGCGCCTGGTAAACGAATTTCGCTTCGGTCTCAATCGCTTTTTCAATTCAGCCGGCCGCGAGTTGGCCTTCGTTCGCAACGTTGTCCAGGAGCTGGCAATTCCGGGCTTGAGCGCCGGCGCTCCCGTGACCTGGGGAATTCCGGCCGTCGGCTTCACCCGTTACAGCGGTTTTGGGGACGATTCCGAGGGCCCCTACGCGAATGATAACCACGCATTGCAGCTTGTCGACAATATTTCCTGGATCCGCGGCAAGCATGCCATGCGCTTTGGGGGCGAGATCCGCCACGACCAGTACAACCAGGTCGGCAATCAGTTCGCGCGAGGTTCGTTTATTTTCGACATCAACGCTACCCGCAATCCGGCGACCGCTTCGGGCGGTGACGATTTTGCCGACTTCATTCTGGGCCAGGTGAAACGATCCGAAGCGGCCGTGGCGATTGCCGAGGCGCAGTTTCGCACACTCAGCTTCGCGGCCTACGCCGATGACGTCTGGAAAGTCTCGCCGAAGCTCACCATCAACGTAGGCCTGCGCTATGAACGCACGCCGCCGTGGGAGGACCAGACCGGGCACCTGATCACCGTGGGAATCCCCGCCATGCTCGCGACGCCGCAGGTCGCCGATCCCAGCCTGCACCCGTACTTCGAACGGCAGGGCAGCGGGAGCTTCTACGACGGTCTGTCGCTGCTTTGGCCGAATATTCAGACGCGTCGCGACGGCCAGCTCGGCAACCGGCTGGTGAAAACCGACAATTTCAACTTCGCTCCACGTCTTGGCATCGCCTGGAGCCCGAGTACGAAATGGGTTGTGCGTACCGGATTCGGCATGTTCTATTCGCAGGACACCGGGAATCCACGATTTGACATGGCCCGGAACCTTGCGGGACGCACGCGGTTCGAGTCCATCGACCCGGTCCTCTACACCTTCGATAGTGCCTTCGCCAGCCTCGCCGGCGCCAAGGCAACCGTGTTCACTCCGTACGCCTTCGCCAACCTCTACGATCGCAAAACTCCGCGCACCATGACCTACCTTTTAAACATCCAGCGCGAATTGCCGGCCAATGCTCTTTTGGAGATCGGGTACCTGGGTTCACAGAGCCGGCATTTGGAAAGTTTGCGCGCCGTAAATGAAGCGATCCCTGGGACTACACCGCTGCTCCAGCGCACGCCATTCGCGGAATTCGGGCGCATCCAGTTGGTTGATGACGGGGCGAACGGCAACTACAACGGCCTCTCCGCCAAGCTGACGAAACGGTATAGCGCGGGCCTCACCGCTCTGATCGCATACACCTGGTCGAAGTCGATCGATTCGTCGAGTTCGATCCGAACACACGACGGCGACACGCTCTTTCCGCAGAACAGCTACTGCCTTCGCTGCGAGCGTGCCCTTTCGATCTTCAACGCCGCTCATCGGCTGGTGACGTCGGTTCTCTATGACATCCCGGTGGGAAAAGGCCGCCAGCTCAACCTTCAGAATCGCGTTCTGGACGCGATTGCCGGCGGCTGGCAACTCGGGTCCATCGTGACTTATCAGACCGGCTTCCCATTGACGATCAGCGCCAACGCCCGGGATACCTCGAATATAGGGGCGGGCTTCGATCGCCCGAATGCGGCGGCGGGAGTCGATCCGGTGCTGCCCCGCGATCGGCAGACCACGGAACACTTCTTCAATGTGTACGCGTACGCTCCCCAGGAGTTCGGCGCCTTTGGCAACGTGGGCCGCAACACCATGATCGGGCCGCGAATTTTCGTCATGGATGGCTCGCTGATCAAGGATTTCAAATTCGCCGAGACCAAGATGCTGCAGTTCCGCTGGGAGACGTTCAACTCACTGAACCATCCGAATTGGTCCAACCCCAACTCCAACTTCTTCTCCGGGCGAAACGCGGATGGCACCTATAGTGCGAATGGCTTCGGTTCCATCGCTGGGACACGAACGTCGATGCGCCAGATGCAGTTTGCCCTGAAGGCGATCTTCTGACCTGAGACATTCGAAGAGGCGCTTAACTACAATGTCGATACCAATTCGCGCGGATGCAACAATCAGTCACTTCTGGGATTTGCCAGAATTGTTGTCGTAGGTCCCTAGCCGAGTCTCGCTGAGTTCAATTCCGCTTCTTGAGTTTCAAGGGAAGACTGTTACCCCCTTGCGTCCAGGTACCGTTCAACTCCGAACCTTCCTTGTTGATCTCGGACTCGTAGCGTCCACCCACCATCTTCACGTTAAGGGTCAGCTTGGAATCCTTTTGGTCGATGGTGTTCACCTGGATTTCCACGCCTCCCTGATCGACACTAACCAGTACAGCCTGGGCGACGCCCTTATTGTTTGAAATCTTCAAGACCAGCCGCAACGCTTGACCCGCATCCAACGTGCCTTCCCAGGTTCCCAGGAATTCTTTGGACACCGCGGGACTCGTTTTTTCAACCTCGATCTTCGGGTCTCCGGTGCGGTTGAATTTGAAGGGAAATGTCCCCGGGCCTTGGGTGAAGTCGCCAGACATTGTTTTGCCACCAGCAGAAAGCGTGCCCGTGAAACTCGGATCGCCAGGCGCACCCTTGATACGGAAGGTGAACTTCCCTTCCGCAAAGGTAATCGCCTCCAGCGGAATGCCCGATGCGTTTTGTGCAGGTATTGAGATCGAACCCGTCCAGCCGTTTGCCGCCTTGTCCAGATCTACTTCCATGACCAGCGATTGATCGGGGAGCTCCACCGATCCACTCCAGTGGCCGCGAAGGTTCTCCTGCGCGCAGATCGAGAGGGCCCCGGCAGTCCACAACGTCCCCATCGCAATCGCTATCCGGCTGACTAGTGTATTCATTCTGAACCTCCTTCGATCCCCGCGTTCGTCGCTACACAGCCCCAGTATCCCAGTCTTGAAGCAGTCTAAAAGGAGAGCTTGGCCCCCAGTTGAACCAACCGCGGCGGAGCGGTCGAAACAAATAGGCCCGGAGTGGTCGCTTGGTCCGTCACCGGTCCCTGGTAGTTCACTTGGTTGAAACTGTTCATGGCTTCGAAACGCAACTGCAGCTTGACCGCCTCGTGAAGGGCGAACGTCCGGAAAAGCGAAAGGTCGGCGCTCCGGTATCCATCGCCGCGGATAATGTTCCGGCCGCTATTTCCGAACGTACCGAGAGCCGGAGCCGCGAAGGCCGCAGGGTTGTAGGCATATCCAGCAGGTACGTTCCGCGCCGGATCACCGATCAGGTTCAGCCGGTTGTACGTCTCATTGCGGTAGGGATCAAACTGGCTGGTGTATGGCGTGAAGGGCTGACCCGACTGGGCGGTGACGATCCCGTTCACCTGCCATCCAGCCAATGCGCTCTTCCACATCCTGGTGGGAATGGAATAGTTGAATGCCGCGGTGAACCGGTGTGGCATATCGAAGCTCGATGCCCCTCGTTCCCGATGACGATTCAGGCTGTCGAGCACGTGCTCGGAAGCGTCGCCCGAGGCGAAGTCGGTGGCATCGTCCATCGATTTGGACCAAGTATAAGCGCCGAGCAGATTCAAGCCGCTGTGGAATCGCCGCTCCAGTTTTGTTTGCAGACTATGGTAGGTCGAAGTGGCCGCATCCGCAAACAACCCGATGGAGTGAAAGCCAGGATAGGGGCGCAGCGGATCGAGAACGCTCGCGGTATCCGAACCGGCGGCGATGACCGTGGCGATCGCGCTGCGCCGCGCCGGCGTCAAAGTGTCGAGCGGAACCTGATTGATGTCGTAGTTGAATGGCAAGTGTACACCGCGCGCGGCGCGATATCCGGCTTCGACCAGCCAGTGCGCTCCCAATTCATGCTGGAGGTCGAGCGAATACTGCATGGTGTAGGGGTTCCGCAGATCCCTGGGCACAGCGGACAGCGACGTGGAAGGCGCCGCGCCGGCGCGAAGATCCAGCAGCGTCGTCGAAGGCGAGGAACCGCGCGAAAACGGCGTGGGCGATGTAGTTACGGCGGTTGCCGAGAACGGTGGGTTGTTTTCGATCTGCTGTACAGTACTGGCTTGCAGGAGCGTCTCATATAGGATTCCGAATCCACCGCGCACAACGGTGCGCCCATGACCGCCCAGGTCGTAAGCAAAGCCGAGCCGCGGTCCAAGGTTGTTACGGTCCGGTCGATAGAGGCCGTCCCAGCCGGCTGACTGCGCAGTCACGATCCCTTGGCCCGGCACGAAGTTCGCCAGCTTGTTGTTGACCTCCATCCAGGGCGCGCTGTACTCGTAGCGGATACCGTAGTCGATGGTGAGACGGCGCGTGGCACGCCACGAGTCCTGCGCGAACAGTGCCCAGTTCCATTGCCGGTACCCCCGGCCGAACTGCCCCACCGTGATGGTGGCCTCATAGGGGAGACCCAGCAGCAGGTCTGTCAGCACGTTCGCTTCGGCGTTGGCGGCGATTCGCGGAATCAGACCGTTCCTGGAGCCATCGAAGAATAGAGTGCCGCGCTCGTCCTCAGCGCCCCGCGTGTTGAAGTGGAAGCGCGACCCTTCAGCCCCGAACTTCAGGCTGTGCGATCCGCGAAGGAGGCTGATGGTGTCGGAAGCATAAACGGTCAGCTCATTCTGCTCGCGGTTATACCAGGGCAGGCCGCCAAGTCCAGCCAGCCCGCCTTGCGCGAAAGCGATGGTCGGGATGCCGTTCCCGTCGGACCCGTTGGGCAGGCCGAACTGCGCCGCGTTGCGGGGATCGCCGTTGGCCAGAATATTTCCATAGCGGTTCACACCCAAACGGGCCTCATTCACCAGCCCCGGCCCAAAGGTGTGCAAATATCCCAATGTTCCGTTGGTGGTTCGCTCCGGGTTGGGCAGCGAAAATCCGGGAATGTAGGGACCGCCAAAACGGTCGACGATGTAGATCTGATCGTTCAGATTCCAGGACGTCCGCATGGTGACGAAATCCCGTTCGGTGAGACGATGGTCGGTGCGGAGGTGGTACTGGTAGTCGTGCAGACCGATCGCGAGCGAGGCGGTATAATTTCCTGCCGGCGACAGTGCGTTCGGCTGCGGGTAGAGACCGATAAGCTTGGCGCTCACGGGCGCGATGCGATTGGACAAATCGAGAATCCGCGAGTTTCCAGCGGCGTCGAGATAGGGAATCCGGCCCGCGCGCTCCTCGGCAGCCGGCACATTCACGGTGCGGGTCTCGGAACCCTCCAGGTTTCGCAGCAATTCCGTATTCACGAAGAAAAAGTGCTTCTGCTTCCAGATCGGACCGCCCAAGCTGCCGCCAAACTGGTTATGCCGGACCTTGCCGCGGGGCAAACCGGCGCGGTTACTGAGCGTGTCGTTGGCGTTGAGCGCGTCGTTTCGAAAGAATTCATAAGCCGCTCCGTGAAATTGCGCCGAGCCGGCCCGCGTAACGATTTGGATCTGCCCCCCCATGGTGCGGCCGAATTCGGCCTTGGGCGCCGCCGATATAACCGAGAATTCCTGAACTGCTTCGTTAGAAGGCTCAAAATTGATGACGCTGTACTGGCGCAGGTTCATGGGCATCCCGTCGAACACAAAATCGTTGGAGCGGCTTCTGGCGCCGCCTACCGAAAAAGCGCCTTCCGTATTCTCTCGTGCCTTCCCGTAGCGGTTCGCGGCCGTCGACAGGTTCCAGCCCACGTCGATGCCGGGCACGATCAGCGCGAGATTCTGCAACTGCCGCCCGTCGCTGGGAAGATCTTGAAGCGATTTTTCATTCACCACGGCGCCGGCGCTGCTGTTCTCCGTCTCGATCAGCGGCGCGGCTTCGGTCACCACCACGGATTCGCGCGCTTCGCCGGGGGAGAGCGTCAGATCGATACGGACCTGGTCTCCCACGCGCAGAGTGATGCTGCTGCGTCGAACCGAAGTGAATCCCGTGTGCGATACCGAGACTTCGTAGGTTCCGGCTGACAGGCCGAGCAATTGGTAAACACCGGACTGATTACTGGAAGTGCTGCGTTGCACGTCTGTTTCGATGCTGCGGGCGGTGATGACGGCGCCGGCGACGACGGCTCGGCTGGAATCGGCGATAGTGCCCGTGATTGAGGCGGTTGGCGTTTCGGCCGCCACCCACAGACTCGCCGACAGCAACAGGCACAGAACTCGTAGTTTGGTCATGGGATTATTCTCCGACGCGGTTTACGTTGTATCGGCAATCTAAGGTAAAGACTTTAGTCTCCACTATGGTACGCCGTTCAAGCCTCTCTGACACAGATTCCGAAAACTGAACGAGACGGCTTATCACTCTGTCACGCCTCGCCCAATTCAGCGCGAACTTCTCTGTAGAGCTCGTGGGCGATCCAAAATCGAGCATTCCGGATTAAGCCGTCCAGTACCGGCTTAACCAATTTAATCAACCCAACGCGCTTCGCGCCGGCGAGGACACCGAGCAAACCAGGAATTCGCAGCCCCGCTGCTTCGGCCATCCGTCGTCCGCGTCTTTCATCCACGAGCAACAGTTCAGCGTGATGCACGATTGCCTCAGCCTCACCGGCGTCGAGATTGTTAAGCAACTCTTGAACACGGTTCCGGCCCTTGGAATATCGCCGGCGGGATGAGAACCTTCCCATTCAGGATCGGTGAGGTGTCAGAGACAACGATCAAAGCCGACTCCCAACTCTCCGGCGAGTGCCCGGCCCTCTCAGCGTCCACTTGTGAAAAGGATCGCTTGCTGACGCGCGCGGTTCTGTTCGTTTCTGGGATTCGGTTCGTTTTTCACCTTCTTGTGGCATGCATGGTGAGCAATGGTGGGGGACAGGGGCGTTGAAAATCGGCTCGTCGGGCTTGTGTGAGCCGTACGTTTCGCTGGATGCAGGTCTCGATTTCGGCGGGTGAAAAAACGAAGCCATCCTGCACCGGGGCGTAGGGAAGCCCTTCGTCTTTGTGCATTTTCATGATGATGGCGGCATTGTTCAGTTGTTCCTTCTCGACGCTGCGGCGCTCGGCCTGAAGTTCGCGGAGCTGCTTGAGGGTCTCCTTGAACAGCCGGGCGAGTCGTTGTCCGTGCATGCCCAGGTTGGCGACGACGTGGCTTTGCTCACGATAGGTTTTGGCCATGGCGAGAGCGGTCAGGACTTTCGGATGATCGGTGTCGACGCTGCCTTCGTGCTCGGCGATTCCCAAGCTGAGGAGACTGTTTTCGAGGACGGCGACGCGATTGAGGCGCCAGGCGGTGTCGGCTAGGACTTGGACGAGCTGCATTTCGATCGGGCCTTTTGGCTTGCAGTGGGTGAAGAACTCCTGGTTGCGCTTTTGATAGATTTCGAGGTCGTCTTCCGGCAGGACGACGGTTTGGCCGGTTAGGCCGTGGCGCAGGGCATTGAGCCGGGTGCGCTGTTTGCCGGCTTCGGTGCGTGGGCCGGTGGAGTGCTGTGAGTTGGCGCGGTTGATGGCCGCGCGATCGGTTGCCGGCTGTTCGCCGGTGGGAAGTGTGGGGTTCATAAATTGTTTTCCTACTATAGATAAGCATGCGGGTGGCGGGGCTGGACGACGGTAAGTCGGGAAGGTGTTGAGGATAAAGGGGGAGAATTATTTTTATCTCGCGTGACCCGCGATTTCGGCGCTGCGCGCCGACACTGGAGGGGATGAAAACGCTTCGCTGCGCGGCGTGAGGTGCGAGTAAGGC